>CAZOLW010000007.1:0-10415 GCA_964580775.1 uncultured Chitinophagaceae bacterium
CCGGGAGGGTTGCTGTTTTTACCCAACCATTTGCCATTTCCTAAAATGGGCTCACCGAAAATACGGGAGATCTTGGTCTTTGGACCTGTGTAACGTGCCATAATTTTTATTCATTTACGCTTTTTAGAAACCGGTGCGCTGATCAGTAAAAGCGTTAAAAAATCAATCAGACACCCTTTATTAAATGAATGAATCCTGGCGATTCAATATGTTATCCTGGCTCCTATTGGAGTTTCGGAGATTAAACTCTTCTCTTTTTGGGAGGACGGCAACCATTGTGTGGTAAAGGAGTAACGTCTTTAATCATTACTACTTCAATACCGCTCTGTGATAAAGCACGGATAGCGCCTTCACGACCAGAACCCGGTCCTTTTACAAATACATCTACACGCTTAACACCTGCGTCAAAAGCTTTTTTTGCAGCTTCTGCAGATGCTACCTGTGCAGCATAAGGAGTATTTTTCTTGGAACCTTTAAAGCCCATTTTACCGGCGCTGCTCCAGGAAATAACCTGTCCCTGTTTGTTGGTTAAACTGATAATAATGTTGTTGAAAGTTGCACTGATATGTGCATCACCATGCGAATCAACTTTTACAATTCTTTTTTTGGCGGCTGCTTTAGCGCTCACCTGTTGTTGTGCTTTTGCCATAACTTAAAAACCGAGGTAGTCTATTTTTAATAATTATCCCGCTTTTAAACGGGACCAGATCAACACTCCATCTGCACCAAACATCTGTAATTGATCTGTAAGAACCGGTGCATTATATAAAGCCAAAAGCTGATAGCTAATGCTAACAGCTTCCGGTATTATTTCTTAGCTGCTTTCTTCTTACCTGCAACTGTCTTACGTTTACCCTTACGTGTACGGCTGTTTGTTTTCGTACGCTGTCCACGAACTGGTAATCCTTTACGGTGACGCAGGCCACGGTAACAGGCAATATCAAGCAAACGCTTGATGCTCATCTGCACTTCACTACGCAACTGACCTTCTACCTTGAATTCGTTGGTGATGATGTTACGGATGGCATTCTGCTCATCATCGTCCCATGCATTCACTTTCTTATTCACGTCAACACCAGCTTTTTCTAAGATGTAACGGGCAGTAGAGGGACCAATACCATAGATATAGGTTAATCCTATCTCTCCTCTTTTATTCTTTGGTAAATCAACACCGGCAATACGAGCCATAACTTATTTACAGTTTAATTTTTTGTTTGATTCTAATTGACAAGATTATCCCTGGCGCTGTTTAAAGCGGGGATTCTTTTTGTTAATTACGTACAGGCGGCCTTTTCTGCGTACAATTTTGCAGTCAACGCTGCGCTTTTTAATGGATGCTCTAACTTTCATCGTTTTATTTTTCTGCGTGAAGCTCTCGGCTATAAGCGTTAAGCATTATTTATACCTGAAAATGATTCTGCCCCTGCTTAAATCGTATGGACTCATTTCAACTCCAACTTTATCGCCGGGAAGAATACGGATGTAGTGCATCCTCATTTTTCCTGAAATAGTAGCCAGAATTTCGTGCCCATTTTCAAGCTGTACCCTAAACATAGCATTGCTCAATGCCTCTAAAATCTTACCGTCCTGTTTAATTAATGCTTGTTTAGCCATACTTTTTGGGGTCGCAAAGATAGGAGGATTTCTGGAAAATTTTATAAAAAAAACAACCCCGATCACAATTCTTAAAAAAAATTATGTGACCGGGGGCAAAAATATGATTTTCCGCTGCTTAAATGGCCTCGGCTGTAAGATGAACCTTGGTCATATTCAGGTAGTAATTCTGCAAATGATGCAATGCAATTGGCTGATTTACATGACGTTTATCTTCCCTGTACCAGAAACTGATATTGCTGAAGTCATTTTGCTTGTCAAGATGTACCCGGAACGATCCTTTTAAATACTTAACTGAGCCATCAGCATGATCTTCCCGCTGAAAATTTATTTTTTTAAGGGCTGCATCACTCAATGGAATGGGGCTCAGGTCTTCGCCGGGATACCAAAAATCCTGTTGCCCGTTTGTTTCGAGCAGTGCCATGTGCTGTACATTGTCTACTTCCAGCACTTCTCCTTCCATTTGTGTTCCTTCATTATTAACCATAACAAAGTCGCCTTCTTTGAGTTCAGAAATTTTGATCATATGACAATCGTTTTTTGTTCATCCTAATTTAATCAAATATCCGGCCATTGCAAAGTTTCGGGCAGATGATTCTCAACAGTCAGGCAAATAAAAAGGCAACACAATCAATAAGATTGTGTTGCCCAACATTCAATAATATCTTTCTTATAAAGTTACGCCGCTCTTAAAAATCGCTATTTCACGGAAACCTGCTCTTTCGTGGTTTGCCTTTTCGCCACTGGCCACTTTGATAATTTTATCAATCAGTTCATCCAGTCCTTCATCAAAACTTTTGTCTTCCGCCAATGGACCAGCATTGTAATCAATCCAGTGTGGTTTATTTTTTGCCAGCTCAGAATTGGTGGCAATTTTTAATGTAGGGATGAAACTGCCGAATGGAGTTCCCCTGCCTGTTGTAAACAAAACGATATGACTCCCTGCTGAACCTAATGCAGTAGTTGAAACCAGGTCATTGCCGGGAGAACTTAAGAGATTCAGCCCTTTGGTTTTTAAACGCTCTCCATATTTCAATACATCAACTACTGTTGCATTACCACCTTTTTGTGTACAACCAAGCGACTTGTCTTCGAGTGTAGAAATACCGCCGGTTTTATTTCCGGGTGATGGGTTTTCGTAAATCGGTTGCTTGAGATCAATAAAGTATTGTTTGAAATCGTTGATAAGATGAACGGTTTTTTCAAACACATCCCTGTTTACACAACGATCCATTAAAATAGTTTCAGCACCAAACATTTCTGGAACTTCTGTTAACACCGTCGTTCCGCCCTGGCTGATTAAGAAATCAGAAAAATATCCTACCAATGGATTTGCAGTAATGCCTGATAAGCCATCTGAACCACCGCATTTCAATCCAACTTTCAGTTCAGAAAGTGGAATTGGTTCCCGCTTATCTTTTCTTATTTCTTCATAAATTTCTTTTAATAACGTAACCGCTTCTGTTACTTCATCCTGCACTTTCTGAGTAGATAAGAATTTAATTCTTGAATGATCAAATTCACCCAGCGTTGTTTCAAACTCATCGATCTTATTATTCTCACAACCCAGGCCAAGCACCAGTACACCACCTGCATTTGGATGCAGTGCAATATCAGAAAGGATTTGTCTTGTGTTTTTATGATCATCACCCAACTGAGAACAGCCGTAGTTATGTTTAAACACTTCAATACCTTCCAGGTCAGTTGGGTTTACTTCAGCTTTAAATTCCCGGATGATCTGTTCGGCAATTCCATTTACACAACCAACTGTAGGCACAACCCATATTTCATTCCTGATACCCACTTCACCATTTTTACGACGATATCCATTGAAAGTTAAGTTGCGATTTGGATGAACCAGTTCGTGCAATACAGGATTATAGGAATATTCAAACACATCGCCCAGTTTAGTTCTTACATTCTGTACATGGATATGCTCACCGGTTTTAATAGAGATTGTGCTGATGCCGATCGGGTAACCGTATTTAATGATATCAGTTCCCACGGGCATATCAGCTAAAGCAATTTTATGTCCACGGGCAATATCATTCAGCAATTTGATTTCTTTGCCGTCAACAGTAATTGTTTCGCCTTCTTTAAAATCCCTCAGTGCAATGACAACATTGTCCTTTGGATTTATTTTTATCAGTTCCTTCATTTGGTGGTTATTTATACTGCTTAAACTAATTCAATGGCCTTCTGCATGCCATTATTTAAAATGCTTACAAGATGTTTGGTAACAAGATCAGTCAGGCCACTTATTTCATTCAGATTCATTTTCCAGTTCGTATCGTAAGCCAGTACATCTGTTACAACAAGTTTTACTGATGCATCAGTTCCGTCATATTTGGCCCATGCATCTTTTAAGAGGCTCATTAATGCTGCATCATCATTTAATGCAATATCAGCTTCGCCCCTCTTACCTTTATAAAAGGCAATGGTTGATGCCAGTGAGAAAGTGAGTTTGTTTGGCAATGCTCCTTTTCTTTTATTGTATTCTAATAAAGAAGGAAGTACCCTTGTTTCAAACTTGCTCCATGAGTTTAAAGAAATACTCATCAGCAGATGTTTGATAAATGGATTGGAAAAACGTTCCAGTACAGCAGCCGCAAAATCCTGCAGTTCCTGTACCGGTAAATCAAGTGTCGGGATGATTTCATCAAACAATGCATCCTTAATAAACTTGCCCACCGCTTTATCTTCCATTGATTCACGTACTGTATCAATACCATATAAATAAGCTACTGGAACCAATGCCGTATGCACGCCATTCAGGATTCTTACTTTACGTACTTTATAAGGAGTAACATCTTTTACATACAAGACATTCAGCCCAATGGAAGGGAAAGGCAATTCCTTTTCCAGCCCGCTTTCATTCTGAATCACCCACAAATGAAAAGGTTCACCTTCAACCACCTGTTTGTCCTCATATCCCAGCTCAGCTGTTATTTCAGCCATTCTGTCTCTTGGATAGCCCGGTACAATTCTATCAACCAATGTATTATTAAATGTACAGGCAGTGTTCAGCCAATCAACAAAACCTTCATCTAATTTCCAGTCGGCAGCAAGATGTAAAATCACTTTCTTTAAGTTATCAGCATTCTTATCAATCAATTCGCATGGAATTAAATGAACACCTTTTGCCTGATCGCCATCAAAGGTTTTATAACGGTGATACAACCAAACAGTAAGCTTAGCAGGATAGGAAGCAGGAGGTGTATCTGATAACTGGTCATCTGCTTTATACGTAATCCCTGCTTCCGTTGTGTTGGAAATCACAAAACGCATGTCAGGATTTTCAGCAGTTTGTATATAATCGGCAAACTGTGTGTAAGGATTCAAAGCCCTGCTGATAACATTAATTGTCTCATGATAATTTTCAACCTTGCCATTTTGCAGGCCACGTAAGTAAATTGTATACAGGCCATCCTGTTCATTCAGCATGTCAGCCATTCCCATTTCAATTGGCTGAACTACCACTACAGAACCATTAAAGTTTGCCTTTTTATTCAACTCATTAAACATCCAATCGACAAAACAACGGAGAAAATTTCCCTCTCCGAACTGAAGTACTTTTTCAGGAAATTGTTTGTACCCGGGAAAAGATTTTTTTGAAAGAAGCATTTCGTTAGTATTATTAGGCAATAAAAGTAACCAGAGTTTCCCGCAGAAAGCCAGTATTGAAGTCTGTTTGAGGTTATTTATTTACGCCATCGATTGCGTAAAGCCGTTTAGCTTTTTACAGGCATTTGAGCTGAAATCAAAAAGCGAAGATTTGCCTTGCTTATTTTATAATATATGATTTATTTACTATGTGCGCTTTCTGTAACTGAAAACCGCCCATGTATTCAATACAATTGCAAAAGCGGCCATAATGAGCAGATGCATTCTGATGTCGCTTAATGTACTCCCTTTCAGCACCACCATCCGGATTACTTCAATAAAATAAGAAACAGGGTTGAACCTGGTGATCCACTGTGCCCAGACAGGCATACTGTCAATAGAGGTAAAAAGACCGCCAAGTAAAACAAAAATCATCATCAGAAAAAAAGAAATAAGCATTGCCTGTTGCTGAGTGGATACATAGGTTGAAACAAGCAGGCCCAATCCCAGTACAGCCAGTAAATAAACAGCAGCAAAAACATAAATTGGCAGAAAGCCACCCACAGGAATAATTCCGTAAACTACTCTTGCAATCAAAAGTCCAATGCTTAAAACAAGCAAACCAAGTACCCAGAAAGGAATCAGTTTCCCTAAAATAAAATGATGCTTCTTAACAGGAGTTACATTAATCTGTTCAATTGTACCAATTTCTTTTTCTTTTACAATATTGATTGCCGAGAGAATTGCACCAACAATCGTTAATAACAAAACAAGGATCCCCGGCACCATAAAATACTTGTAATTCATCGATGGGTTAAACCAGTTTGAGGAAGTAACTTCTATTTGTGTTTGCGGACTGAACCTTGGAAACTGAATCCATTCCAGCCGAACCTCCCTGTTGAAATCCATCAGGATATTTTGCAGATAGGCACTTCCCAAACTTCCTTTTACACCATTAATTGCGTTACTCGCAATAAAAAGCTTTGCTTCACTTTCTTTGATCAGTTGCTTTTCGAATGCTGCAGGGATTTCCAATATAAGATCGGCCTTATCATTTTCAATCTGCTGAAACGATTCCTGAAAAGAATTGGAATAATGAGTAAGCTGAAAATACCCGGAGGCAGTGATTTTTGAAACCAGTTGCCTTGAATAGGATGAATGATCAAGATCTGTAACCGCTAATTTGATGTTCTTTATTTCATAATCTGCTGCCCACGGCAATACTACGAGTTGAATAACAGGCAACACAAAAATGAGCCGGAGAATCATGGGGTCACGAAAAATCTGTCTAAATTCTTTTTGTAATAAAAATTTCAGTGTTCTCATTGCAGGCGGATTTTAAAACGTTTAACAGCTACCGTTAAGAAAAAGATCATCATACCGGCAAGAACAAGTGTTTCTTTCCATACCCCTCTTATTCCAAGGCCCTTTATCATTACTGACTTTACAATACTGTAATACCATGATGCCGGAACAATTTTAGAAATAGTCCGCAATGGCCAAGGCATATTTTCAACCGGAAACATAAAGCCACTTAATAAAACAGTTGGCAGAAATAAACCAACCAGCGATATAAACATAGCAGCCTGTTGCGAATCTGTTACTGACGAAATCAATAACCCAAGCGACAGGGAAACTAATGTGAACAAAACACTTTCAAGTACAAGTAAGGATAGACTGCCATTAATCGGCACTTCAAGAACATATACACTCAGCAATAAAATAGTAGCAATATTAATAACCGATAACAGCAGGTAAGGAATGGCCTTTGAAAACACAACTAATTGCGGTTTCATCGGAGACACCAGCATAATCTCCATTGTGCCCGTTTCTTTTTCCCGAACAATGGTTATAGCCGTCATCATTGTACAGACAAGCAGCAATACCATTGCCATTAAGCCCGGAACAAAATTGTATGCCCCTTTCAACTGTGGATTGTACAGCATTCTTGTTTCAACCTTAATTGCATAGGGCAATTTTGCATTATTGGTGATGCGGTTCTGGTAATCCATGATTATGGCTGTTGCATAATTCGTTAGTGCATTGGCAACATTTGGATCGGATGCGTCAGCAATTAACTGAACGGCTGATTTATTGACATGCTGCAGATTTTCGTTGAACTGATTTGGAAAAACAACCACCAGCTTTATTTTCCCTTTCCGGAAAGCAGGTTCAATTTCACTATGGGAATGAAGATTCTGTTCTACATCAAAATAACGGCTTGCATCCAGTTCATTAATCAACGATGCTGTCGCAACATCTTTCGACTGATCCAGTACCGCAATTTTTGAATTCTTTACTTCGTTGGTTAAAGCGAATCCAAAGATGATGATCTGCACCACAGGCATACCCAGCAGGATAAACATAGTTCGTTTATCTCTCCAGATATGCAGGATTTCTTTTTTTACAAATGCAGTGAATTGTTTCAATCTTTTCTCTTTAAATTTTATTCGCTTCTTGTTGCCTTTCTTGCCAGTTTTAAAAACACATCGTCCATTGAAGATGCATGATGAATCTTCCTCAACTCAGCAGGAGTATCAAGGGCTTCCACTTTCCCATCAACCATAATACTTACCCGGTTACAATATTCTGCTTCATCCATATAATGTGTTGTTACGAAAACAGTAATCCCCATATCTGATGCCTGGTATATCATATTCCAGAACTCACGACGGGTAACGGGATCAACACCTCCTGTAGGTTCATCCAGGAAAACAATTTCAGGTTCATGAAATACAGCAACAGAAAAAGCTAGCTTCTGCTTCCATCCCAGCGGCAACGACTTCACCAGCTTATTTGCTTCTTTTTCAAGATGCAGCTGATTAAGAATAAATGCTGTTTTCTGTTTGATAAAAGCATTGGTCTTTCCATAAATACCCCCATAAAACTGCATATTTTCTTTCACCGTTAAATCTTCATACAACGAAAACTTCTGACTCATGTAACCGATATTCTTCTTAATCTCTTCATTCTGTTTATACACATCAAAACCTGCAACAGTTGCCTGTCCGCTGGTGGGCATCGACAAACCGCATAACATACGCATGGCAGTTGTTTTACCTGCACCATTAGCGCCAAGAAAACCAAATATCTCTCCCTTGTATACATCAAACGTAATTTCATCAACGGCTATAAAGTCGCCGAAACGTTTGGTAAGCTGATGCGCTGTTATAATTTTATCCCTACTCATATTAATAATCCATCAGTTGCATGAAACAATCTTCAATATCCGGTTCAGTGAGTATAACCTCAAGTTCAGTATGCTGTTTACTTTGCAGATATTGCTGCAGCTCTTCTTTACTTTTTTCATCTTTCATAATTACATGATGATAAATACCGGAAGGATAAGCATGCTTCACTGCATCAAATGCTTTGAGATCGTTTAATAAATGCAGCATATTTTTTGCTCTGACCCCCCATAAAGAATGGCCGAATGACTGTACAATCTGTTGCGGAGTGTCAATGGAAAGAATATTACCGTTCTGCATTAATGCTACCCGATCACACAACCCTGCTTCATCCATATATGGAGTAGAAACAAGAATCGTAATGCCCTGCTCTTTCAAACGTTTCAGCATTTCCCAGAATTCTTTTCTTGATACAGCATCAACACCTGTTGTCGGTTCATCCAGAAACAAAACAGAAGGGCGATGGATTAATGCACAACTCAGCGCCAGTTTCTGTTTCATACCACCTGATAACTTTCCTGCCTTACGGTCTTTGAATGGTTCAATTTGTGAATAGATGTCTTTGATGAGATCATAATTTTTCTCAACCGATGTATTAAAGATGGTAGCAAAAAAATCCAGGTTTTCTTTTACCGTTAAATCCTGGTACAACGAAAACCGTCCGGGCATATAACCAACTCTCTGCCGTATTGCTTTATAATCTTTCACCACATCAAAACCATCAACAGTAGCAGAACCACTATCGGCAAGCAGCAACGTAGTAAGAATACGGAACAGGGAAGTTTTACCTGCACCATCCGGGCCGATAATACCAAACAATTCACCTTTACTTACGTCAAATGAAATGTCATTTAAAGCAGTAACTTTTTCTTTTTTAACACCGTACGACTTGATAATATGTTGTGCTGAAACGCTGATCATAATTTTAGCTTTAGCCTCACCCTCCTTCTCCCTCTCCGTGAGGAGAGGGAGCGGTGCTTTATATTGTTAATAAACTTTCTGTTCTTCCACTTTTACTTTATCTTTTTGCTCATCATATATTAAAGCCTTTACTTTTTCTTATACTCTTTGAAAAGTTGTCCCGTGCCAAGCAATCCTCCTCCTTTGGGGGAGTTAGAGGGGGCCGAACATTACTTCACCGTACATTCCAATCTTGAGATAACCATTATTCTTTACATCAATTTTTATGGCATAAACAAGATTGGCTCTTTCTTCTTTTGTCTGAATTGTTTTTGGTGTAAACTCTGCTTTATCTGAAATCCATGTAATGGTTCCGGGCAATTCTTTATACTTATCTTTTCCATCATCAACAAGAACTTTCACTTGTTGCCCTAATTTTATTTGCGAAAGCTGATCGCCTGTAACATAAGCACGGAGTTTCATGACTGTCAGGTCAGCAATTTTATACAATGCTTTTCCCGCTGCTGTTAATTCACCAGCTTCAGCATACTTCGTTAAAACAGTTCCGTTGATGGGGTTCACAACATCTGCACGCTTCAGCTGATCATTGAGCTGCGCCACTCTTTTCTGCAAAGGTTTATTTTCGCTGAGGATACTTCTGTTTTGTGTGGAAACATTGCTGCGTTGTACAGCAATCTGCTGCTGCGTTACAGTCATTTGTTTTTTCACCACATCAATTTGTGCGCTGATATCATCCAGTTGTTTTCCTGTTGCTGCATCCTGGCTAATGAGATTTTCAATCCGCT
This sequence comes from uncultured Chitinophagaceae bacterium, assembly GCA_964580775.1. Classification (GTDB taxonomy): domain Bacteria; phylum Bacteroidota; class Bacteroidia; order Chitinophagales; family Chitinophagaceae; genus Lacibacter. The sequence continues at coordinate 10,112 of CAZOLW010000007.1, forward strand.
TTTTTTCATGCAGCAAATTGCTTAGCTGTGATTGCTGCACAGCCAATTGATTTTGCAATAATTGAACCTGCGGACCTACATCAGCTGTTTTATCGCCCAATGAACTGATGCTTGCTTCCACCTGTTCCTTCTGTAATGAGATGCCTTCTGCATCAACGGTTCCCACAACTCTGCCGGATGAAACTGTATCACCCTCATTAATATTCAGTGACAGGATTTTTCCATTGAGCTCAGAAGAAACAATCACTTCTGTTGTTTCAAATGTGCCTGAAGCATCGAACTTGTTTTCGTTTTTGTTGCAGGC
>CAZOLW010000007.1:10515-129558 GCA_964580775.1 uncultured Chitinophagaceae bacterium
CACAATTTTCTTATTCACTTCAATGAGCTCTTTCTCTTTTTTAGAAGTATATAATCCACCAAAGGCCCAGTTAAAACGAACCCCGGTTATATAGTAAGCAGCAAATTTATTTTCCAGCATATTCAGGCCCGGTTTTCCATAACCTCCCTGCAGAAATAAACTTGACTTTGGATGGTTTCTTGCTTTGATGATATTGTTTTGCCCATTCAGTAATTTCTGTTGTGATTGAAAAAGTTTTAATTCAGGCCGGAGAATTGTTTGTTCCGCAGCTGATGAAACAACAGCCGGCTTTTCAAAAACAGTTGCTTCAGAATATGTTTCACCTGTAAATAAACTCAACACATCAATCAACCCTGTTCTGGTAGCATTCAGTTCTATTACCCGTTGATCAACTTTTAAAATCTCTGCTTTCAACAGGTTAAGGTTTGACTTAAACGCTACCCCATTCTGTACCTGAGCCTCAATTTTTTTCAATCCTGTTTCAAGGTCCTTCCTGATCAGCCCGGTTTGTTTCAGCTGTTCATCAATAAACAGAATGCTTAAATAAATCTGGTTAATACGCTCAGTAAGTTTGTATAATTCCACCTCAACTTTCTGCTCTTCAACTTCCGCATTTACAGACTGCATATTTTTTTGCTGCTTTGTTAACCCGCCATCGTAAATCATTTGATTCACATCAGCCACAATCTTGTACTGATCTTTGCTTGGTGGCTCAATATTGATACCCGGTACAGGAATTTTTACGCTGGTAACATCTGATTGATAAGTGGCCTGACCGCTTATGGAAAACTGCGGCAGGTATCCTTTGTTGAGATTATCAACATTGATTTCTTTTGTTTGTCTGATCAGATCTTTCTGCCTGATCAGCGGATAATTCTGTCTTGCCAGCTGATTCACTTTCTCCAGCGTAACCGACTGTGAGAAAGAAACCTCTGCAAGAACCAGGAATAAAAACAGCATTTTCTTCATAAAAAAAATTTAACCAAACAGTTAATTCTGTTACATAAAATTATTTACGGATGGCATCAATAATAAACTTTGGTATTTCTTTTCTTCTTTGCTCCATGGCATGCCTGAACTGAAATTCATCCAATCCCAGGTTCAGCTGGAACATTGGTTTCGCAATAAACGGGAAGATCGTCATCGAAATCAGGTTCATCAACAGGTGTAAGGGACTGATCGGTTTGATATTCCCCTTTTTCACTTCCTCTTCAATCTGTTTCAGAAAATTTGTCGGATCAGGTTTGTTCTTTGTACCCCACACTTTCTTCATAAAATACATTGGATCCTGCATCATCTCATTCATTACAAACAAGGGCAGGTAAGGGTTTTCAATCACAATCGTAATATACTCGTCACAGAATTTTTCAATCTTTTCAAACAGTGGTTCATCTGAATTAAAAATTGCATTCACCCTCGGAAACAATTGCCCTGCAGCTTCTAAAAACACGGTTTCAAACAGCTTTTCTTTGTTTTCGAAGTGATAGTGAAGCAGGGCTTTGTTAATACCGGCTTCGTCAGCAATATCCTGCATCCTGGCACCATACATCCCTTTGGTTACAAACACCTTTCGTGCTGCATCCAGGATCTTTTCCTCCGTTGTTCTATCTTTTACCAGCTTTGCCATATTATTTAACCAAATGGTTAACAAATGTAAAAACTAAATCAGTGTTTCCAAATTTTTTTTTTATGAACTGTTGTTTTTCCAGCATCAATTGCTGCCTTTAATAAAGAAGAGGGTCGCAAGCGACCCTCTTCTTTTAACTTTTTCTCTCCCGATAGCTGCTATCGGGATAAATCTTAGCTCTACTCCGCCCAGCTCATCACATAATTACCATTCTCAATATCCAGTGCCTGCTTTGTAAGCATCAACGGACGGAAGGTATCTACCATCACTGCCAGTTCTTTCGTTTCTTTTGCTCCAATACTTTTTGCAACTGCTCCTGGATGAGGCCCGTGCGGAATACCGGCAGGATGTAATGTGATCATTCCCCTTGTTACATTTTTGCGGCTCATAAAATCTCCATCCACATAATAAATCACTTCATCACTGTCGATGTTGCTGTGATTATACGGAGCAGGAATGGCATCGGGATGATAATCGTATAAACGTGGCACAAAGGAACAAACCACAAATGCATTGGTTTCAAAAGTTTGATGTACGGGCGGCGGCTGATGCACACGCCCTGTGATGGGTTCAAAATCATGAATGGAAAAAATGTAAGGATAACAGCATCCATCCCAGCCCACCACATCAAACGGATGTGTGCCATAATGCAATCCATACAGCATTCCTTTCTTCTTTGCTTTAATTAAGTAATCACCTTTTTCGTCAATCGTTTGCAGATTCTGCGGTTCACGGATATCCCGTTCACAATAGGGAGAATGCTCCATCAGCTGTCCATACTTACTCATGTACCTTTTTGGATAACGCAGCGGTCTAAATGATTCAACAATGAACAAACGATTCTTTTCATCATTGAATTCGATCTGGTAAATTGTACCCCTCGGCAAAATGATATAATCGCCATACCCAAAAGTTAATTCACCATATTGTGTTTTTACTTTGCCTGTTCCTTCATGTACAAAAATCAGTTCATCTGCATCTGTATTCTTGTAATAATACTCCTTCATGCTTTGCTGCGGTGCTGCCAGTACAATATGACAATCACTGTTCACCAAAACAGGTATACGGCTTTCCAGGAAATCTTTTGCCGGCTTTACATAAAAACCTTCAAAGCAGCGGTGCTGCAGCATTTTTTCTTCTGCAATAATGGGCGATACATCAATCTGCGCTTCGGTTTTGATGATCTGTGTTGGCGGATGACAGTGATACAGCAATGAATAATCATCACTGAATCCTTCTGTTGAAAATAACTGTTCGCTGTACAATTCCCCGTTCGGTTTGCGGAATTGTGTATGGCGTTTGTGCGGAATTGTTCCCAACTTATAATAATGCGGCATAATGATTTGGAAATTGGTTGATTTGGAAATTTGGTGATGATGTATCCAGCTTCATGAATACGATTAAGCTTTGGTTGTGTCACTCACTTGTACGTTCCTATGTATACTGTGCATTGAATGAACTGTAACACAATCAATGATCAGTTCCGGGACAGTTCAAGTGTTGAAAGAAGAAAAATATATTTCCACTTCCGTTTATCAATCCAATAAGTGAAATTGCGGTGGAATGGCATGGTGATCGTTTCAGATTTAAAACTACTAAACTTTATTTATACAATTGACACGCATCGGTCTTATATCAGATACACATGGCTTCCTTGATGACATGGTGTTCAAACACTTTGAGCAGTGTGACGAAATATGGCATGCAGGTGACTTTGGGAGTATTGAAATATCTAACCGTCTGGCCGCTCAAAGCGGCCTGACGATAAAAGGCGTTTACGGAAATATTGACGGACAGGATGTAAGAAGCATCTACCCCGAGCAACTTGTTTTTATATGCGAAGGAGTGAAAGTGATGATAAGGCATATCGGTGGATCGCCACCAAAATACAATCCGGAAACAAGAAAGGAATTACAGCTTCATCAACCATTACTATTCATCAGCGGACACTCACATATTTTAAAAGTGATGTATGATGATAAAATGAATTGTCTGCACATGAATCCCGGTGCGGCTGGCAAACAGGGCTGGCATAAAGTAAGAACCATTATTCGTTTTGTGATTGATGGAAAAGACATGAAAAATTGTGAAGTGATTGAACTGGGTAAACGCTGACGGGTTTCTATAGGAACAAAAAACTTTTTGAATTACCTTACAGGAACTAAATCAATAACCATGCAACGTCGTGAACTACTGAAGCAAACCGCTCTCACCCTTGCTGCCTTTACTTTGAGCAGGGACCTTTTTGCAGCTGAAGCAGAAAAGCAATACCGGTTCCCTGGCGTTGAAAAATTCATCAAGTTAAGTTCAAATGAAAATCCGCATGGCCCTTCTCCTGCTGCACGTAAGCAAATGATGGATGCGGTAAATGGCAGCAACCGTTACCAATTTGAAATTACTGCACAATTAAGAGAGCAGATCGGCGCACTCACCGGTCATACCAAAGAGCATATTGCAATCGGAGCCGGCTCGTCTGAACTATTAGGCTTAACAGCTATGTGGGCTGCTATGCAAAAAGGAAATGCAGTTGCACCCGATCCCACCTTTCGTTTATGGATGCCTGCTGCACGCAAAACCGGACTCGATATTAAACTGATTCCGTTAACAGATAAAAAAGTAACCGATCTGCAACGGATGAAAGAAGCTATGAATCTGCAAACAAAACTGGTTTATATCTGCAATCCCAATAATCCAACCGGCACTGTGTTACCGGCTAATGAACTCGAAGCATTTATTAAAGATACCGCACCCAAAACCATCATCTTATTAGATGAAGCCTATACAGAATTCAGCAATGAACCTTCTATGGCTCACCTGGTAAATGATTATCCTAACCTGGTAATTGCTAAAACCTTTTCAAAAATTTATGGCATGGCGGGTGCCCGGGTTGGCTATGCATTGGCGCATCCGGCTACCATCAAACAATTGAACGATCTGCAGCCTTGGCCCAATGCCGGCGCAAGTGCAGTATCAGTGGCGGGAGCTCTTGCATCATTGAAAGACAAAAGCTTTATTGAATTCTGCAAAAAAGAAAATGGACTGGCACGAACTATATTTTGCAAGGCACTGGAACAGGAAGGCATTCCATACATTAACTCACACACCAGTTTTATTTATTTCAATACAATGAACTACAGAAAAGATGTAAAGGCCGTTCTTGAAGCAAACAGGATTATTGGCGCCCGGACTTTTGAGGAAGGAACCAAATGGTTACGATTGAGTGTAGGTACCCGGGAAGAAATGAAAAAAGCAGCTGCTGCTTTACTTGCTTAATCCAATTCATACAACATGGCATTACTGAAAAACATTCCCATTCTCCGCATTTTTGATGTGGCAAAGGCAAAAGAGTTTTATATCGACTGGCTGGGGTTTACAATTGAATTTGAACACCAGTTTGAACCTGATACACCTTATTACTTTGGTATTGGAAGAGATGGCATCCAGCTTCATTTATCTGAACACTATGGTGATGCCACTCCCGGAAGTAAAGTATATATTACCTGTAATGAGATTGAAAAATTTTATACAGAGCTGCTGCAAACAAGGCCTTACAAATATTACCGCCCAGGCCTGGAAAAAACATTCTATGGAGCAATGTGCATTGAAGTTGGCAACCCTTTTGGCAACAAGCTTTCGTTCAATGAAGAGCTTGCAGAGAAATAAAAAAGGAGAATCAGGTGATTCTCCTTTCAATTTTTTATCTGGCTTACATTCCGGGAAACCAGGCTCTTCCAATTCCTTCTCTGAAAGGCCATGGAACAGCAGCGAGTAGTAAGATCAGCGCCACGAGGTATAACCATTTAGCTGCATTGAAATTCAGCTTTTTTGCTTTTCCCCTGGCAACAGTAATAAATCCAATGGCAAGTATCATGGCAGCAATATGTTCCACTACCCAGAAGCGGGCAAAAGAATCCTTCATTACTTCACCAAAACCGCCTTTGCTTTCAATGAGGTGAAAGCCAACAGTCGGACTGTTGAAATACTGAAACAAACCAAGTATCAGAGTAATATGTGCAGCAATGAGCAACCACAAACTGGTTTTCTGTATTCCTCCATTTTTTGTAAACGTCTGAATTAATGAAATAAGCAAAAGGATCAGAATGACCCAGCGTAAAACGTTGTGCAAATGAATCAGTCCCTGTAGCATAATTAATTTTTTTTCAAATCTAAAGCATTGATTGAATCAATGCTCAGAAAATTAACTTTTTTTGTTTTTGTTCTGCAGCAGAAATTATTAGATTTATTAATCAAACTGACTGACTATGAAAAAAACAGCTTTTACCGCAATCTGCATTTTTATCTCCCTTACTGCTTCTGCACAGTTTGTTGTAAAAACAGACTCCATGCCTGTTACAGGTAAATTAAATGCACCTCTTTACAATTCTTCAAGCATCCTGGGCAACAGTGAAAAAGGAATTGTTTATGCATTACCTCTTGACAATATGCCTGCACTAAGGCCAGATACCACAATTAAATATAATATGCCTGTTATACGCTACAAACAAAAACCTGTCATACTAACTTATCCAAAACTGCCTCAACCAAACCCACTGCTTCAAAGGAAGCAAAAGGAATCGCTGTTGATATTAACGCCCGATGGTCCGAAACAAATAAAGATCCACTAACTGCTTCCGTTCAGGAAAATGTATTTTCAGGAATTTCAACGGTTATTTCACATCCTTTTCCGGGCGCTGTTTTTAATTTAAATTCTCCTGAAAAAACTTTTGCCCTGCGTTTAATATTTTCAAGACCAATTCCTCCCGTATATACTTCCGGGTTAAAGCCAATTCCGTTATCAGCTATCTTAAACACAAATAAATGTTTAAATTTCTTAAAGCTCACGGTCACTTCACTTGCCTTTGCATGCTTTATAATATTATTCAACTGCTCCTGTAAAATACGGTACAGGTTAATCTGCAGATTATGAGGAATATGAATGTCTTTCATCCCCCTTATTTGCAATTTTATCTTAACCTGTTTCTTATCATTAACCGTTTCAATTAAAGACTCAAATACCTGTTCGATGGAAAGATTATCTACAGAAACCGGTGCCAGCTGATGAGAAAGCCTTCTGATTTCAGCAATAGCTTCTCCCACATGTTTTTCACTTTCATGAATAATTGATGCAGCATTCTGTCCTCTCTCCATCTTTTCTTTTCCTAACCCCATCAGCAGCATAGAGGCAGCTAAAATCTGGTTCACATTGTCATGCAGCTCCATTCCAATTTGGTTCCACTCTCTCTCCTGGGCATCAATTACTTCCTTTTCAATCCTGAAGGCAATCTCTTTTTCATTGGTAATATCCTGCATTGAACCAATCATTCTTCCGGGTTTTTTACCGGCACCGTAAATGATAAAAGCACGATCAAGAATATCCCTGTAGTTCCCGTCAGCCGACCGGTAACGGTATTCAATCTGCAGAACAGTTTTCCTTTTTTGAAAAGCTGCTTCAAAAGCATCCTGCACTCTTACCCTGTCATCCGGATGAATATTCAAATCCCACCATTCTTTTACATTTTTCACTTTGGTTTGTTTATACCCGAAGTTTTTTATGATCCCCTGGTTATAAATAATCACATTATTTACAACATCCCAATCCCAGATCGTATCGCTGGTAGCTTTTGAAAGTATATCGTACCGTTCAAGGGTATTGAGAATCTGCGTTTCGGCTTCTTTTCGTTTTGTTATATCTGAACGGATAGTAATAAACTGGAAAGGGTTTCCTTTGTCATCTAAAAAAGGAATAATGGTTGAATCAACCCAATAAAAAGAACCATCCTTTGCTTTATTCTTCACCTCGGCTCTCCAGACTTTCCCTCCTGTTACAGTACTCCATAGATCCTTATAGTGTTCTTTGTTGTGATAACCTGATTTGAGTATGCGGTGATCCTTACCTTTCAGTTCTTCCAGGCTGTAACCTGAGATTCTGCAGAAATTTTCATTCACGTACTGAATGGCACCATTACTGTCTGAAACATCCACAATGGAAGATTGATTCAACGCAAATTTGTAATCTTCCAGTCCTTTTTCAATAATTTTCCGTTCAGTAATATCAATCATGATACCCCTCAATTTTACCGGCTCATCATTTTCTACTATAACAGTAACAATATCACGAAGCCATACAATCCTTCCATCTGCAGCAATCATTCTGTATTCAAAATCATGCGATTTTTTTTCTTTGGTATACTTTGCACAATAGCTTACTGCCCATTCCCGATCGGCTTCATGCACATGATTTGGCCAAAAATCTTTTTCGGTAACCCATTGTTCTGCCGGATAGCCCAAAATCTGCTCGGCCTGCCTGCTTACAAAACTGAACTGAGTTGATTTTGCATCAGCTTCCCAAACAATACCTTCTATTGTATTAACTAAACCTGAATAGTTTTCATTTGATACACGCAGTTGCTTTTGGATTTCCATCCGTTCAGTAAGATCACGAATAATAGAAAGCAGGTTCCCATCGGGTAAAACCTGTGATCTTACTTCAGTTAAAACAAATCCCCCTTCTTTCCGTTTAAAATTCCGTTGCCTTAACGTTGATTCACCAGGATTCAGTTGATTATAGGTCATAGGAATGGCCTGCATTTCTTCTTCCTTAAAGAAATCTGTCACCTTCATTTGCAATACTTCTTCCTTTGTATAACCCAGCATTCCCAGCCCAGTTGTATTTACATCAAGTATAGTTCCATCCACATTATAAATGGCAATGGCATCACCGGCATTATCAATGAGTGAATGATATTTTATTTCACTTTCCCTGACTGCCTGTTCTGCAGCTACCTGTTTTGTAACATCACGGAAATTACCAATGACTCCATGTACAACAGGATCATTGATTAAATTATTCAGTGCCCCTGATATCCAGCGCCAGCTTCCATCTTTATGCTTAATTCTTGGAATAAATTCCGGGTTGTATAAACCCGGGTTAGCCAGTAATTCAGTATAAATTTCCACTACTTTACTATGATCATCAGGATGGGTTATGTTCAGCAAACGGGTGTTCAGGAGTTCTTCTTCGTCATAACCAAGTACAGTCTTAATCGATGGAGCAATATATTTGAAATTACCCCAGGCATCAAGAATAACAACCCCGTCATTACTGTTTTCAATTAATGCCCTGTACAGCTTCTCTTTTGCAAACAGCAATTCTTCGGCCTTTTTCTTTTCAGAAATATCCTGGATGGTGCCAATCATTTGCACGGTATGACCGTTTATATCAAATGTTAAATCACCAACACCATGCACCCAGTGTGTTTCACCTGTTTTTTTATTGACAATTTTATACTCCCTGTTAAATCGATTTTGACCGGCTGATACTTCCTTTTCAAAATAGTCTTTCATCATTTTACGGTGATCAGGGTGAAGGACAGATTCCCATTCTTCCATGGTATGTACTTCCCTTTCTCTGATCCCGAATATGTTTTCCAATTCATGAGAACATTGCCACTCACCTTTATCCATTTCAAGTTTATAACTTCCGATTTTTGAAACCCGTTGTGATTGATTCAGCAACTGATCGCTCTCTTTCATTTTTTCCTCAGCCAGCTTACGTTCTGTGATATCTTTCGCAATAGACATTACAGAAACTACTTTCTGTTCTTTATCTACTATCGGAACAAGATAGTTTTCATAAATTCTGAATACGCCCTTATCACCAAAAGCAGTAGATGTAAATTGACGGGGTTGATTTGTATCTATACATTGTTCAAAATTTTTACGGAACAATTCTTTTGAGTCATCAGCTATGAAGTCGTACATTTTTTTCCCAACAAAATCTTTGTAAGAATATCCTTCTGCAAAATGATTCAGGAAAAGATAATGGCCATCAAGATCATGCAGGGCAATAAAGTCGGGAATAAATGATACGAGTTTACTCCATTTTTCCTCACTTTCATGTAAAATTTGTTCAGCACGTTTCCGTTCAGTAATGTCACGGATAATCAACTGCACAGAAGGTTTGCCATCATGTACAATTGGCAATGCTTTTACTTCTACATCAATTTCAGTGCCTTCCAGACAAATAAATTTTTCTTCAGCTAAAGGCAGAATGTTCCCTTCATCTGCAGCTTTTTTCATCTGTTCAGTAACAAATTGGCGGTAGTCGGGATGAACAAAATCGAAAATGGATTTGCCGATTAACTGCTCCTTGTTTGCCGCCCGCATTAAAATCAGAGTTTCTTTGTTTATAAAAACAACTTTCTCTTCTGTATAAATAACAATTGCTTCAGGCGAATTTTCAACTAGCTCCCGGTACTTGTTTTCGCTTTCTATTAATGCCTGTTCTTCGCCTTTACGTTTGCTCACATCATGAACAATAAATACGATCTGTATAGGTTCCCCTTCTGCATTGCGTACAAACTCGGCGTTTGCCTCAATATAAAAAACACGTCCATCTGCATGCATTGCCCTGTATTCGCAGGCACCGGTAAGTATCCCTTTAAACATCAAAGAAATATTAGATGATGCAAGTCCCCTCTCTTCCGGAACCAAAAAGTCTGTTATTAACATACCCGTCAGTTCCTCTTCATGTTGATATCCAAATATTGACAGTGCCATGGAAGAAGCCATCATTAATCTGCCTTCCAGGTCTGAAATTATAATACCTTCAGGTAAGGCCGCAAGAATAGATCTGTATCTTACTTCGCTTGCCTTCAGTTCGCTTTCCAGTCTTTTTCTTTCTGTTATATCCCTGAAACAAATGTTCATTCCTCCCGATGATTGATAAATATGATTTTCGAACCAGCGATTATAGGTTGAATTATATTCTTCTAAATAAACAGGCTGTTTTGTCTTCAATGCTTTCGAGTACGCTTCCTGAATGGATTGACTGTCAGCTTCAGGAAATTCTGACCAGATATGTTTGCCCAGCAACTCTTCCGGTTTACGTTTAAGCATTTTACCGGCAATCTGATTTACATACACAAACCGATCCTCCACATCAAGCGTAATCAATGCCTCGGGAATCAGTTCCCGGATTTGGTAATCAGAGCAGGGTTTAGTTAACATACAATAAGAAGAATAAGAAGTTTTGCATACTATACTACTGAAGACAAGAATATCGTAACCATCAGTTAAGATTTATATTAAGTTAATCTACAGCGGCTTTTGCAAATACACGATTCATAAAAAGCTGATACAAATCAGTTAAACTGTCAAAACAGGGCAAAAATTACAATAATCCGAAATAAGCCTGTGTAGCAATTCATCCAATTCTGCCGTAACATTCTTACAAACAACTTTTCTTTCAGGAATGGTATGTTATAAATTTACACGTTTCTTACCGGCGTTTTAAGTAACTCTTCTGGCTGCTATACCATTTCCACAACTATCACTACATAAAAACACTTAGTTCAGAAAAATACGTTTTTCTGCTAACCATAATCATAAAATTCAGCAAGAACATGTTTTAAGTTTACTAACAGCAAACAGAAATGTTCTGAATTAATTTCAATTTTTTTGTTTCCTGCCCGACCACCTGAAAATCCGATATATGAAAAAATCCAAATCCCTGACGAACCATTGTTCATCTTTTCTGCAGGTAATTCAATCGTCTATCTCCAAAAACATTTCATTGAACGACGCAGCTGTTGGCTTTTTATAGTCATCTGCATCATCTATATGCGCTAATCAAAACAACTATTATCAATAAAACCAATCTTATGAAAAAAGTATCCCGCCTCTTAAAACTTACTTTATTTCTACTCCTCATTTCATTTAACCAGGTCTTCAGTCAAAATGTAGCCATCAACACAACGGGTAATGCACCTGACGTTTCAGCCATGCTGGACATTGTGAGCTCAAACAAAGGATTGCTGCTACCAAGGGTTTCGCTTACATCAACTACAGACGCTGCAACAATTGCTTCACCTGCAACAAGCTTATTGGTGTACAATACAAATGCAAGTCTAACCGGTGATAACGCAGATGGTATTGGCTATTATTATAATGCAGGTACACCGGGATCTCCAACATGGACCAAACTTGCTCCTGTGGGGTTAAGGTGGGATGATCTGCGTGTTACATTAGACAAGGGTTCAAACGCTGCCTCTCTAGACTATTTAACAGGAAGTTCAGGCCCTCAAATCTGGTATTTCCGGAATAACGAAGGTGTTGAAGCTATGTCATTTACAGTTCAATTGCCTCATGGATGGAAAGAAGGCAGTACTATTCACCCTCACCTCCACTGGTTACCGAAAGCAACAACTACAGGAAATATTGAATGGAATTTTGAATACAGCTGGGCTAATTATGATCCTGTAACACCTGAGGTATTTCCTGTAATTACAACCAGTACTGTTACCGCAACAGGTCCATTCACAGCAAGAACACACTCAATAACTTCATTAACTGCAGGCAATACCGGCATTGATGGTACAGGCAAAAAAATATCCAGTATTCTGATCTGCCGTATCTGGAGAAATTCAAGTAACAGTAATGATACTTACAGCGCAGATGCAGGTGTATTATTTGTTGACTTTCACATCCAGGTAGATGGTTATGGCAGTCACCAGGAGTATATTAAATAATTACTAAACTCAGTTTCTATGAAAACATATTTACTAATATATTCACTGTTCATCGGCTTGGCGTTAATGCCCCTACGCAGTATGGCACAAGGCATTATCAATACCAGCGGCACACACCTGGTGGCCAACGGCGGGGTTAGTATTGTTGTAAATGATGGTGGCTTTACCAATGATGGCATATTTACCAAAGGCACAGGTTCATTGGTATTTACAGGAAGCAATGCAACGGGCAGTTCTTTTATTGCCGGAACAGCCACTATTGATTTTTACAATTTAACGCTGAATAAATCTGCAAACGGTTTACAGTTAAACAGAAATATAGGAGTATCGAACCTGATTACGTTTACCAGTGGTGACAGCATTTTTCTGAATAACAACAATGTTGATCTTGGCAGTACAGGAAGTTTATCGGGTGAAACAAATTCAAAAAGATTTACCGGCCAAACAGGTGGTTATATCATGATAACCCAATCACTAAATGCTCCATCTGCAGTAAACCCCGGAAACCTTGGTATGGAAATTACAAGTCCTGCTAACCTGGGAGGCACAGTAATCAAAAGAGCGCATACAGTTTACAGAGACAGATCCATTACACGCAATTTTGATATTACTCCAACCAACAATGTCGCACTGAATGCAACACTGGTATTTCATTACCTGCAGTCTGAATTGCGTGCTGCCGGAGAATTTACACTCAGTACTTACTCAAGCAGTAACGGTGGGGCAAACTGGTTATATGTAAGTGGTGGCCCCGATCTGAACACCATCGGCAATTACATAACAAGTACGAATGTAAACTCACTGAACTTATTTTCATTATTCAGTGTTGCTGATTTACCAGTTCACCTTTTGTACTTAAAAGGAAAAGCAATCAACAGGGATGCATTAATTGAATGGGCTACCAGTGGTGAAATTGATAATGATTACTTTGATATTGAACACTCCGTCAATGGAATTACGTTTTCAAAAATTGGAACAGTAAAAGGCAGCGGTAATACAAGTATTCAGAAAACGTACCAGTATACCGATGGGAACCCGCTGGCTGGAGCAAACTATTACAGGATAAAACAAGTGGATACCAATCTTGATTTTATATACTCAGGAATTGTTTCAGTGCAGATTACAGAACCGGTGGTTGGCATCAGTCTCTCGCCTAACCCGGCAACCAACCTGTTATTTGTTAAAATAAATGGAATAGAAGCTGATGAAATTGATCTGAATTTGATGGATCAGCACGGAAAAATGTATAAATCCATTTCACTGAAATGTAAAAAAGGTGAAAACAATTTTACTGTTAATATAGAAGATTTGCCAAAAGGCCTCTATTACATCAATCTTTCAGGCAAAAACAAGCAATCTGTGAAATTCCTGAAAATGTAACAACAATCTAGAAAACAACATCGTTATATTCAAAACCCTACAAAATGAAAAATAAACTATTATTCCAGGAGCTGGCAAGCTGGCAATGGGAAATAAGCGGTTACCAGAAAGCAGCCTTTATGATTGAAGAAAGACTTGACATCATCCATAAAAATGACAGAGCCATTTCTACAGAAACAACGAAAAAGGTTGATAACTTACAGCATAGGATCATAGAAGAAGAAAGAAAACTGGATGACCTGGAAAAAGTTCTGGTCAACCAGAAAGAAACATTGAGAGCCCTTAATAACTCCGCAGAATGGCAAAACAGGATTGAACAGCAGCAGCAGTCACTCCGCAAAAGAGTTGACACTGAAAAAAATGTATTTTCATCCCTGAAAAGCGATTATTACAATGTACTGTCTGAAATGCTGATGAAAATTGCTTCCTGATTACTAAAATTTATCATCCATAACTAAAACACAAACGCTCTGTTAACACAGGGCGCTTGTGTTTTTAATACAGAATCATATCCCTTTATAAAAAGCCGGCGGATAAGGATATGCTTTGCACACTAATTTACCTGCAAATGATTTCAGTATTCAATTGCAGAAAACAGTTTACCTCAAATGAACAACTCTTACCGGGGTAATCATTTATTTTATTCGCTTCTATTTCAGACAGTGTTACTTGAAAAACATGACCTGCCTCTATAATCTGTTGTAACATTATTCTATATTTGAGTGTAGCTTTATTATTACACACCATTCAACCTTAACATTTGAAACGATTCTTACTCACAGACGACCATGAGGTTGTACGTTCCGGCGTAGCAAGTGTTTTAAAAAACGATTTCCCTTCCTGTGAAGTTTATGAAGCATCCAACGAAAATGAAGCCTGGGGTTTATTAAAAAAGGAAGAATTTGACCTTATTATACTGGACATTCATATGCCGGGCTCAGACGCATTAACCTTTACAGAAAAAATTAAAAATTTTTATCCGGCTACGAAAGTGCTCATCTTTTCAATGGGTGCAGAACATATTTACGCAAAAAGATTCCTCAGTGCAGGAGCTTCAGGATTTGTTTCAAAAGACAGCGGCCTTACTGAACTCAGGAAAGCCATTCAGTTAAGTTTGCAGGACAAAAAATACATCAGTGAAAATTTAGCATCCCATTTGGTGGATTCAATACAATCAAAACAAAATGTAAATCCGTTTGAAAACCTGAGTGCACGTGAACTTGAAGTGCTCGCCCTGTTAATTAAAGGAAACACCGTTACGGGTATCAGTAACTCATTAAACCTGAGTATCTCATCGGCCAACACTTATAAAAGAAGAATTTTTCAAAAATTGAATATTACCAACCTGGTTGATTTAATTCAATTGGCCAACCTCCATAAAATGATGTAAAGAAGTTGAAAAATGAGAACGTTGTAAACTATCTCATTTTCTTCTGACGCTGTTACTCGGCCCAGTCGGCAATAAAAATATTGGTATCCCTTGTGCCTCCGTTGTTACGGTTACTGCAGAAAATAATTTTCTTGCCATTGGGACTGAACATCGGGAACGCATCAAAACCCTTATCACGGCTTATTTTCACCAGGTTGGTTCCATCTTCATTAATCGTATATAAATTAAAGGGAAAGCCTCTTTTGTATTCGTGATTGCTTGCAAAAATAATTCGCTTGCTGTCGGGCATATAGGCAGGGGCCCAGTTAGCCTGTCCGTATTGCGTTACCTGTCTTGCATTGCTGCCATCAGCATTCGATACCCATACTTCCATATTGGTAGGTGCAACTAAACCCTGTGCAAGTAATTCTTTGTATTCCTTAATCTCTGCTTCTGTTTTTGGACGGCTTGCACGCCAGATCAACTTTTTACCATCGGGGCTGAACCATGCACCACCATCATAACCGATCAGATTAGTAATTCGTTTTTCTTTCCCGGTTTTAAGATCCATGATGTACAGATCAATATCACCATCTTTTGTACTGGTGTAGAGCATCTTTTTCCCATCGGGCGAAATAGTGGCTTCAGCATCATATCCCTTGCTGTGGGTTAATTGCTTTACGATTTTTCCATTAAGATCGGCCATAAAAATATCATAGCTGCTGTACAATGGCCAGATGTATTTATTGCCGTATTTACTGCGATCGGGAACGGGAGGACAGGTATCTGCACCCAAATGTGTAGATGCATAAACGAAATGTTTACCATCTTTCATAAAAGCCGCACAGGTAGTTCTTCCCTTGCCGCTGCTCACTAATTTGGGCACAAACTTTTCTCCGGGTTTGGGTACTTTACCAATAAATATCTGATCGCACTGAATGCCTTCTTTTGGATTTGTTTTCTGGAAAATGATCCATTTGCCATCAAAGCTGAAATAAGCTTCTGCATTATCACCCCCAAAAGTTAACTGCTGAATGTTCTTAAAATGTTTCTCTTCGGGATAAAGGACTGTATCACCGGCAGCAACTTTTGCCTGTTTAGTATAATTTACATGAACTGTTTTAAAGGAAATTAAAGCCACTGCTAATACAAGGCCGGAAAAAGAAAGCAAACGTTTTTGCATGAATCAAAAATTTTGGTAAATATATTGTCTCTTGAACCGGCAAATGTCAGGAAAATGTAAGAACCCCAAACAGAAAATAATTTAGTTTTGCCGCATGAATTTGAACGCTGTCCTCCTTCCTATCTTTTTTCTGTTCTTTTTTTCCGCATGTAATAATAATGGGAGTACAAAAAAGGATGCTGCTGCTGATACATCCGCCGGTAACCAGCAGATCAAAGAACTTGAAACGAAACTTACAAAAGAACCCCAGGCAGATAGTTTAAGGGAAGGCTTGGTGCAGCAGTTTGTTCTTACAAATCAATACGACAAGGCATTGGAACAGGTAGAAGTATTGCTGAAAAAAAATCCGACGAGCCCTGCTTACCTGTTTATGAAAGCCGATGCACTGGAAAAGAAGGGCGATACAACCGGCGCCGTTTCTTTCTTTGAGCAATCGATAACAGCAGCAGGAATCTTTACAGAAGCTCAGTTGCGCCTGGCATCTTTGTATGCAGAAACAGGAAACAAAAATGCCCTTGCAATATGTGAAGTGATGCTGAAAGACCCGACAGCTGTAAGATTGAGAAGTGATATCCTGTTTGTAAAAGCGGTGTACTATAATAAGATAAAAGATACAAAAAATGCCATCCGCATCTACGACCAGATTATTAAAGAAGATTACACGTACCTCGAAGCTTATGTAGAAAAAGGATTAGTTTACTATGATATGGCCAACTTTGTTGAGGCACATAAACAATTTGAACGCAGCACCAGTGTAAGTAACAAATTTGCTGACGGTTATTTCTGGATGGCAAAGGCTGAAGAAAAACTGAACCGTAACCAGGAAGCAATTGACAATTATAAACGTTCACTGGCACTGGACCAAAGTATTACGGAAGCAAAAGATGCACTGAAACGATTGGGTGCAATAAAATAAGAAATGAATAATTAGAAATAAAAATCAGGAAGTTTAATACAAAAAAAAAGATTCAAATGGCAATTATTGCTCCTTCATTATTATCAGCAAACTTTATTGACCTGCAGGCCGATTGTGAAATGCTCAATGCCAGCGAGGCTGATTGGTATCATCTCGATGTAATGGATGGCCATTTTGTTCCCAATATCACCTTCGGACCAATGATCATTGAGTTTTTACGCAAGGCTTCTTCCAAAACATTTGATGTACACCTGATGGTTGAAGAACCGGAAAAATATGCTGAACTGTTTAAAAAAGCCGGAGCCGATATTCTTTCTGTTCACTATGAAGCATGCCCCCATCTGCACCGCAATATTCAGCAAATCAAAAGCCTGGGAATGAAAGCCGGTGTTGCATTGAATCCGCATACTCCTGTTTCTTTACTGAAAGATATCCTTGCTGATATTGATCTTGTTTGCATCATGAGTGTAAATCCCGGCTTTGGCGGACAATCATTTATCCCCAACACACTTACTAAAATAAAAGAGCTGCGCCAAATGATTGATGAAAAAGGATTGAAGGTGGATATTGAAATTGATGGCGGTGTTACGTTAGATAATGCAAAGACCATTCTTGATGCCGGTGCAACCGTGCTTGTTGCAGGTAATACCGTATTCAGATCAGCAAATCCAACAGAAACAATCAGCAAACTGAAAAATATAAGCTAATCTGTTTCGTTTTAGCAGAAAGACTTAGTTTTATTTCCCATGAAGGCAACCCAAAACTGTTTCCTCTTACTAATGCTGCTTGTTTCTTCTTTTGCATATTCGCAAAAGAAATCCGCAACTGTAAGCGGAAAAGTGCTGGATGACAATGAACATCCGCTCAGCAATGTTTCAGTTCTGATTCTTGGCCGTTCAACAGGCACTGTCACCAACGATTCCGGATTCTTCAAAATTAAAGTACCTGCCGATAAAGCTTTTGCCCTCATCTTTTCTTATACTTCTTACCGTACCGAGCAACGTAATTTCTTTTTAAATGAAAACGAAGAAGAACAGATTGTGCTCCGTTTGGAAAAAGGTGTAAAAGAGTTACAGGAAGTAACAGTAAAAGATGACCGGATCAGAACAGAAGCATCTTCCTTCCGTATCAATCCAAAAAATGCATTGATCCTTCCTTCGGCAACAGGTGGTGTGGAAGCACTGATTAAGATCTTTGTGGGCAGTAACAATGAACTTACTTCACAGTACTCCGTTCGTGGCGGCAGTTATGATGAGAACCTGATTTATGTAAACGATTTTGAAGTGTTCCGTCCCTACCTTGTTCGCCAGGGACAACAGGAAGGTTTGAGTTTCATCAATCCTGAAATGGTGCGGAGTCTTACTTTTTACAATGGGGGTTTTCAATCAAAGTTTGGTGATAAGATGAGCAGTGTGCTCGATATTCAATACAAACGTCCGAAAACATTTGGCGGTTCTGCTTACATTTCTTTCCTTGAACAGGGTTTGCATTTTGAAGGTGGCACAAAAGATGGGAAAGTAAGTTTTGTTGCAGGAGCAAGAAATAAAAGCAACCAGAGTTTACTGAGCAGTCAGCAAACAAAAGGAAATTATGTTCCGTCGAGTAACGATTTCCAGGGATATATTACCTGGCAACCCAACGCTAAATGGATGTTTGAAGGAATGACCAATCTTTCCAGAACACAATTCAAATTGAATCCTGAATTCAGCAGTCAAACAGCCTCCGTCTTCTCTCCTTTCTTTACAGCCAATCTTGGTTTGGATATTTATTTTGCCGGTGGTGAAAGAGATCAGTACAGCACTGCCATGTTTGGGATTGCAGCCAATCATCAGCTACGGAAAAATCTAAAGCTGAAATGGATGTTGAGCCAGTTCAGTAACAACGAAGAAGAATCATTCGATATACAGGGTGCCTATTTATTTGGTGAACGTGATTTCGACAGAAGCCGTGCAAGTTTTGGTTTAATTGTAAGTCCGCTTGGTGCCGGTGTCTTTCAAAACTTTGCAAGAAACCGTCTCAACATTCAAATACAGAATGCAACACATAAAGGAAGCCTTGAAAAAGGAAAGCATTTTTTTCAATGGGGCAACAGCTTCGAACGTCAAACCATCAGTGATAAATTAAATGAATGGGAATTGCAGGACAGTGCTGGTTATACATTACCCTTTAATCCAAACCTGCTGCAGTTAAGCAAAGTAATTAAATCAAGTTCTGATTTTTCTTTCTTCCGCACACAGGGTTATGTGCAGGATAATATTGTATTGAATGATTCACTGAACATGACTTTACAGGTGGGTGTCCGTTACAATTACAACACATTGAACAATGAAATCCTTGTTCAACCAAGAATTCAGTTTGCATTTAAACCAAAGTGGAAGAAAGATATTATCATTCGCACATCCGCCGGTGCTTATCATCAGCCACCTTTCTACCGTGAATTAAGACGTTACGATGGAACCGTCAATAAAGATGTAAAGGCGCAAAAAAGCTGGCAGGCAGTTGCAGGCATTGATTATAATTTTAAAGGCTGGGGTAACCGACCATTTAAATTGCAGGTAGAAGCTTATTACAAACACATGTATGATGTGGTGCCTTATGACATAGATAATGTACGTATCCGTTATTTCGGAAGCAACAGCGCCAAAGCATATACCACAGGTATTGAAGCAAGAATATTCGGGGAGCTGGTGAAGGATGCAGAAAGCTGGGTGAGTATTGGGTTGATGCGTTCAAGAGAAAACTTAGACAATGATCAGTGGTATAATTACAAACTCGATTCATTAAACAATCCAATCGACAGTACATTGATGCAGGGAGGATGGATCAGAAGACCAACAGATCGTTTCCTCACCTTTGGCATGTTTTACCAGGATTACCTTGCAACCAATAAGAACTTTAAGTTTTCCATGAATCTTTTATATGGAACCAATCTGCCTTATAATATTCCCAACAGTGTAAAATACAGGAACGCATTAACCATTGATCCATATATCCGTGTTGATTTTGGTTTCAGTGCATTATTGCTTGATGGTGAAAGCAGCAAAAGAAGAAGCCACAATCCTTTCAGGGAATTCAACAGCATATGGGCAAGCCTTGAAATCTTTAATGTTATTGACCGGCCCAATACAATTTCTTACATGCTCATTAAAGATTTCAGCAATACCGTTTTTTCTATCCCCAATCGGTTAACTCCAAGGCTGATTAATTTTAAGATTGTAGCGAGATGGTAAAATCAGTCAAAAGCCGGTAGTCTTTAGTTCGTGGCTTTAAGAATTAGTCCATTTATTCCCATCATTTCAGAACTTTGCCAAAGTTTAGTTTCTGAAAAATATATTCAGTAGATTAGTTTATCCAAAAACGATTGCCATGCCATCAACCCCTCTGCAACAGTTCCTGAAGTATGAGCAGGAAATACCCCATGATATTTTTCTCCGTCAGCCATTTAATGGTATCTGGAAAGAATGGACCTGGAAACAGGCTGCTGATGAAAGCAGACGAATAGCCACTGCATTAAAAGCATTGAATCTGCCGGCAAAAAGCCATATAGCTATCCTCTCCAAAAACTGTGCACACTGGATGATGGCTGATATCGCCATTATGATGGCAGGTTGTGTATCAATTCCCATCTATCCTACATTGACAGCAGCATCCATACAACCAATTCTTGAACATAGTGATGCCAAAGCAATTTTCATTGGTAAACTCGATGATTTTGCATCACAGGAAAACGGTATTCCCTCTAATCTGATCCGTATTGGGTTTGATGATTACGAACGCAAAGAAAAACATAGCTGGAATAAACTTGTTCAGCAATCAACAGCAACAACAGAAGTACACAACTGGACTGCCGACGAAATAATGACCATCATTTACACATCTGGCACAACAGGTAAACCAAAAGGTGTAGTTCATACAGCAGGAAATTTCGATGCAGTATTAACAGTTGCCATAAAAGATCTGCGATTACCAGACAGGTCTGCGTTATTTTCTTACCTGCCGCTCAGTCATATTGCAGAACGTGTAGGCGTTGAAATGAATGGACTTTACAGTGGCTCCACCATTTCCTTTGCAGAATCAATTGAAACCTTTGCAAAAAATGTGGAAGAAATTCAACCGCAATTATTTTTTGCGGTACCACGTTTGTGGGGAAAGTTCAGGGAAGGCATCCTGAAAAAAATTCCACAGAAAAAATTAAGCCTGCTCTTATCCATTCCCATTCTCAATGGCATTGTAAGAAAAGGAATTCGAAAGAAACTCGGCTTATCAAGAGCAACACATATTTACAGTGCCTCAGCACCTATCTCTGTTGATATGCTGAAATGGTTTGACAAACTCGGTGTAAAAATTATACAGGCATTGGGTATGACAGAAGATTGTGTGTATGCACATTTTGAAAGACCGTTTGAATACCGTCATGGTTCGGTTGGAAAACCATTCAGCGGCCTGCGTGTAAAGATTTCGGAAGAAGGTGAATTGAGAGTAAAAAGTATTGCCAATATGAAAGGCTATTACAAAGAACCTGAGCTCACTGCTGAAATGTTTGATGAAGATGGATATTTAAAAACCGGCGATATCTGCGAATATGATCATGATGGATTTTTATATGTTACAGGCCGCATAAAAGATCAGTTTAAAACAGATAAAGGGAAATATATTTCTCCTGCTCCCATTGAAATGAAACTGCTGGCCAATACAGATATTGAACAAACCTGTGTTGTGGGTATGGGCATTCCACATCCCATTGCTTTAATTACTTTGTCTGATATCGGTAAGCAGAAAACAAAAGAAGAGTTGATAGAGAGTTTGGCTGCTTCGCTGGATTCAGTAAACCCTACACTCGAAAATTTTGAACGTCTGGGAAAAGCAGTGATCATGCGTGAAAACTGGCTAGTCGAAAACGGCCTGCTCACTCCTACCCTGAAAGTAAAACGTAACCAGGTAGAAAAAATTCATCAGTCCTTTTATCCGGTTTGGTTTGAACAAAAAGGAAAAGTGATCTGGGAATAATCTTTTCTTTGCAGCATTGATGAATCCGGAAGCAACATTACAGACATTTCAGTTTGATGATTATCATGTGCAGGCCTATGTGCCCGATGCGTTGCTGTTGCAGCATTGGTTTACTGCACAGCAAAAAATAAACCCATCTTTTCCTTCACCTTACTGGGCGCAGCTATGGCCGGCAGCAAGAGCACTCTGCAGTTTTATTGCAGAACAGCCACAATGGGTTCAGCATAAAAAAGTACTGGAACTGGCAGCAGGCTTAGGGTTGCCCTCTTTACTGGCAGCACAGTTTGCCGACCAAGTGATCTGCAGCGATTATATAGCTGAAGCTGCAGACATCATTCAACGTTCCATTGAGCATAATGGTTTCCAGAATATCCAAAGCTGTGTGCTTGACTGGAATGCATTACCACACGACCTTACTGCTGATGTTTTATTAGTAAGCGACATTAACTATGAACCGGCAGTATTTGAAACAATCTACAATGTGATTGAACATTTTTTAAACGCAGGCACAGTCATTCTGCTTTCAACTCCCCAACGGCTAATGGCAAAACCATTTATAGAACGTTTGGTTCCGTTTTGTACCCTGCAAAAAGAAATCACCGTTAAGGAAACTTTACCTGAAACCATCTGCACAGTAATGCTGCTGAAGAAATAAGATTTTATTCAACCGTTACTTTCTGCCTGCTCATTACCGCACCGTAATTTCTCTGGATTCATCTGTATTTTTTAAGTAAACAGTACAATGTGCAAAACTTACAATTGCCTGCTATTTCATTTCTCCTCAAAAAACCATTTCTTGTGCTGTATTGTTAACCGGAAACCTGTTTCAGATGCACCAGCAACCTATCATTCAACTCTGCAAGCGTTTGCTTCTTTTTGTACTGCTGTTTTTTATTTCCAGCACTGAAACAATTGTTTACAGTCAATCAAAATGGACAACTGATCTCAATGCAAATTTTGGCTGCAATATCTGGCTCCATCGAAGTAAACAACAAAAATTTCCAGGCATCCGGGTCTTTTCTTCAATAAGCATCATCGGTACTTACAATAAACATTACATGCTTCACTATGGGCCATCCGTCAGCATCTATACAAAAACGATCGGCGCCAATCTTAATCCGTTGGTTGGCGATATTCAAATAGATTTCACCAATAGTTTTTCCATTGGTGCAGGCTGGGGAAGAAATATGCCCTACCTGAAACAACTCCGCACATTACACAACGGCGATTACTACAACCTCATCACCAATCAACGCTATGCATTATTTCTTACTACCAACTTTCTGCTCAATAATCACAGGAGGCACCAGATTCTCGGCGCCATCAGCGGAACCTTTGGCGATGTTGGTGTAACTTATAATAATGATGCTGTGCCCTTTAATAAATTAGGATTGTCGGATGGGTTCGACCGCTACTGGACAGGAGGCGGCACCATGTTCGTTCATCATCCAAAAGGTTATAACACTTTTGAATTTGGATATGATCAATATACCGGTTACAAACCATTGCTGTATGAACTGGCCAATATCATTGGCATCAGTGTTCCCTTGTATGGCAACTCTGAGCTATCCGATTCAGCCAGCAGAAGAGCAAGAATGCCGAATAACTTCAACACGTCTATTTATCAACTCAAGATCGGTACAGGAAAATATACCAGTGTCGATATTGGATTTGCAGGTGCAATGATTGACAGGAAAGGAAGGTTTTGGGGAGTGCAGGACTGGATTCATTTAAACGGACACTATCCATTCCATCCTAATAAAGATTACACCCGCTTTTTTATTGGCGGCACATATACTAATCTTCAAAAAATTAAACAGTGAAAACAATTTTATCATCCATCATAATTCTGTTTATACTGGTTGGCTGCAAGCCGGCGAAGATTTCATTTAAGCCCGATCAAATCAATACAAACTATGTTAGGCAACTGCTTACTATTGCCAACCAGGCAAATGCTTCAGCAATTACCGGAGGTAAAATTTTTGTTGCAGACCTCAGTGAAGACTATGTAGAACGTAATGGAATTGGCGAGAAGACAATCATGAACGATAGCAGTACAAAAAATAGACTTGGCATTCCTTTACTGGACAAACGATACAAACTGTTTATCATTTCAACAACCGGAACAGTTACCAATGAATCAATCTTTATACCGGCCATCTTTGATGGCTCAAACAATTGCATTGGTTTAGGCCCTGCAATGATTGGCACTTTCGGGCCCGGCGAATTGACCTACTTTAAAAGACTTACATTCTATCCAAAGAAGAAAAAAGGAAAAATTGATTGGGTGTACGATAAAAAAGGAAGTGAGTTCAAAAAAGGTGGAAGTGTTTATGATCCATACGATCGCTCAAGAACAAAAATCAATATTATTTACCATCTGGATGAAACAGATAAAGACATACCCGAACTGACATCATTCAGGGTTACAAAAATTCTTCAAATAAGTGAAAACCGTTTTGGCGGCAACAAACCTTTGATCTACAATATTTCGTCTGTGTTTGAAGATCCTGATGCGTTATTCTTTTTATTCTTACGAAACCTGTAAACTATAAGCGATGGCATCTGTAAAAAAAACAAAGAAAGCTAAAACAAAAGTAAAAGCTAAAAAAGCAAAGCCTGTTTCAAAAGCTGTTAAAAAATCAGCAGCACCTTCAGCAGGAGCAGTACCCTGCACCTGTATGAAGTTTGGCAAATTTTATTACTGTATGGTGCAGCGGCCAGATGGATCTTTTGAACGCTGTCCTACTCTGCCGAGATTCAGAACACTGGCCGAATGCCAGCAGCATTCCTGTTAACGAAGAAGCAGTTTTTCAAATTTTTTCAATTCAGTTAAATCAGCGCTGCTGATGATTTCGTTATTGTCAAACTTTGCTTTGAAATATAAAATGCGTTTGTGTTGGGGATACTTTTCAAGTATGGCCTGAATGATTGCACCTGCTGCATCATCTTTTACAAACATAGGTGTTGGTGCCGATGCAGCGGCCCGTTCTCTCGTAGGTTTTTTTAAAATGATAGCTTCCAATGTTGCAAGCTTATTATCCGGTATGGTTCCAACTGAGGTTGCTTTCTGATATAATCCTTCTAATTGTTTTTTACTTAACCCTCCCCTTTCTTCATATTGAAACGCAAGACTTTTAATAAAGACTGAATCAGGTCTGGCTGCCAGCATTAACTGCAACACATCTCTTGTAACATCCACATCTGCTTTTTTTCTTTGCATGAGAAGATGAAAGTAAGAAAAAGAAAGGCAGACTGCGAAATCAATTTTATCAGCAGCACAATGCATAAGTCAGAAAAACAAGTATTCCATTTGTTGCGCATATTTTCTATTTTTATTACCTGCCGCAGGTTATTGTTCACAATTCAATACAGCTGTGAGCACCTCATCTTTAACTATGCATACAAAACTTATTCTATCCCTCATCTTTTGTGCACTCCTGTTTATACAATGCCGTAAAAATGAACAAACAATCCCGGTTTCACCATTTGAGGCATCGCCGGTTACAGTTCCTGTATCCCCGGGTATTGTTGATGAAGTTTCAGGTATTGCAGATAGTAAACGAAACCCCGGTTTTCTATGGGTACAGCAAGATGGAGGCAACCCGGCAGAATTATTTCTGATTTCTTACAAAGGAAATGTTCAAAAGAAAATTTATATAAAGTCTGCTCAAAACCGTGATTGGGAAGATATGGCTCTTGGTAATGGACCGGTAGCTGGTGTCAATTATATATATATTGCTGAAACAGGAGACAACAATGCAAGCTATACCAACTACAGCATCTATCGTTTTGAAGAACCATCCATCACCACTGATACTGTACTGGTTTTTGATAAAATCAACTTTCAGTATCCTGATGGTGTGCATGATGCAGAAGCCATTTTACTTGATGGTCATACAAAAGATATTTACATCATTACCAAACGTGATACAAAATCAAAAATCTATAAACTTCCGTATCCGCAAAGCACATCCTCCACATCGGTAGCTGTTGAAGCCGGAGAATTATCACTAAATGGTATTACGGCTGCAGCGTTATCACCTGATGGTACAGAAATCCTTTTAAAAACATATACCACTGTTTACTACTGGAAAAGAAAAAACAACGAAAGTATTGTTGCTGCATTAATGAGAAACGCAATAACATCAGGCTATGTATCAGAACCGCAGGGAGAAGCAATTTGTTTTAAGAATGACAATTCCGCTTTCTGTACACTCAGCGAAAAACCATTCTTTGCTGCATCTGTTACATTGAATAGGTACAAAAGAAAATAAACATCTTCAATAGTAAAATTTTGACGGCATCTCTGTTAGTAAGACAATAAAGGCTGAATTAATCTTTGCAGGCTAATGAATTTTTCTGTTACAATATCTTAACACTTTCCACACGCTGTTAATAAGTAACTTTATGTTATTCAGTTTTCAATAAGTAATATTGGATACAGATGGATTGGTTAGAAGTATCTGTAAAATACAGACACTTATTTGTGAACATGGTAGGTTCTGAAACCCTAATTCCGGCACCAACCTTAAAATGAAAAAGCATTGACTGAAACAATCATTAACCTCGAAACCGTCAACCCTATTGAGTTCTTCGGTATCAACAACGGCAAGCTCGACATTCTCAAGAAAAAATTTCCACTTTTAAAAATCCTTTCACGGGGTACACAGGTCAAACTCAGCGGCAGCCCAGAACAAGTGGGATTAGCCAAAGAAAAAATTGATTTGCTCATTGCCTACCTCGAACGGAATGGCAACCTGAGTGAAAATTACCTGGAACAGATTCTTGGTGGTGACGACCAGGAAACCATTGACAATTTTATTGAACGCAACCCAAGCGATGTACTGGTGTTTGGCCCTAACGGCCGCTCAGTAAGAGCCCGTACTGCAAACCAGAAACGCATGGTGGCAGCCATTGATAAAAACGATGTGATGTTTGCTATCGGCCCCGCAGGTACAGGTAAAACCTACACTGCAGTTGCCTTAGCAGTAAGAGCATTGAAAAATAAATTGGTGAAGAAAATCATCCTTACACGCCCCGCTGTTGAAGCTGGCGAAAGTCTTGGTTTCTTACCCGGAGATCTGAAAGAAAAAATCGATCCATACCTGCGCCCTCTATATGATGCACTGGATGATATGATTCCTGCTGACAAGCTTGGTTACTACATGAGCACCCGTGTAATTGAAATTGCACCTCTGGCTTACATGCGTGGCCGAACGCTGGATAATGCGTTCATCATCCTCGACGAAGCACAGAACACAACTGATCTGCAGTTGAAAATGTTCCTGACCCGTATTGGCGCCAACGCAAAAGCCATCATCACCGGTGATCTTACGCAGGTTGATTTACCCAAGAATCAACGCAGTGGTTTGATCAAAGGCATCAACATCCTGAAGAATATTGACGGTATTTCTCATATTGAACTGGATGAAGAAGATGTGGTACGTCACCGTCTGGTGAAAGCCATCATCCGTGCTTATGATAAAGATCATCAGCAGGAGCAGGAACAGGGTGGTTACAGAAGATGAGTACTTACACCGCAGCATACAACCGAATCCCGTTTCAAATTTGAGACGGGATTTTTATTCGTATATTTTCTTAAATAAAAAAAATCTTGACTGATTTTCATGACAAATTGCAATACAGCAAGCAGCACTTTCCTAATCTGGATGCTTTAAGAGCTATAGCTGCCCTATCAGTAATAGCATCTCACATTGAACTTATTAAAGACCAAATCGGTCTTAAACAAATAGTAAGCAGACCCCTGCTTCTTTTAAGCGGCAGCGTTCCGGTAACTCTTTTTTTTGTTATAAGTGGGTTCCTGATTACATTTTTACTGTTAAAAGAAAAGGAAATATCACAAGACATTAACATCAAAAGCTTTTATGTAAGAAGGGTGTTACGCATATGGCCGCTATTCTACCTGGTTATTGCTATCCTATATATTATTGTACCAATTTACTTTCCTTCTCAACTTGAACATGTTGCATTTCAATCTATCCTGTTAAATGGCTTATTTCTTACAAACTTTGCGATGAGCTTAAATCTTCTCCCTCCTTTTGGAGCAAACGTATGGACAATTGGGGTAGAAGAACAGTTTTATATTATATGGCCTTTAATTATCAAATTTTCATCCTCAAAAAAGCTCATAACCCGGCTTTTTATAATAATGGTATTTATTTATGCCATAAAAATTATCCTTTTGTTTTTCAAACAAAAATTTGCACTTGCAGGTATTCTTCAGACTACATGGGGATTCTCCCGTTTTAATTGTATGGTAACGGGAGCTTTTGCAGCAGTGCTCATTTCAGAATATGGACAAAAAAACAGCCACCTAAAAAAAACTTATCTGTTTCTTTCAAAAAGGATTACCCAATACTTTGCTTACCTGCTTCTCCTGATATTCTTAATTGTCAATGCATGGTTTTCAGTTCCAGTGAATCATCAGTTATATGCAATACTATTTGCAATAATAATTGTTAACCTGGCAACCAATAAAAATTCAATTATAAAGATTGACACCCCGTGGCTTAATTATCTTGGCAAAATTTCCTATGGAATTTATCTTCTTCACTATCTCGTTACACAAATCATTATACATGCAATTGCGCCTTCATTTGTTTCCGGATCAATTTTACTTAATAATATCCTCATATATGTGAGTGTGCCGGCAACTACAATAATCATTGCTTCTTTTCTCTACTTTTTTTATGAACTTCCGTTTCTTCGTTTAAAAAATAAATTATCAGGCCGGAATTAGTAAATTCTTATAAAAACGAATGGTGTAAACGTTGTACTTTTAATCATATATGAAGAAAATTATACTTCTCCTCCTGGTTGTTGTTTTGATTGCTGCCTGCAAAAACAATCAGCATGAACGCCCCACCGATGCACTCGACACTGCCCGTGAATTTATCCGCAGTTCACTGGATGGTGATTACGACTGGGCAAGAGAACTCATGATTAAAGACAGTCTGAACTTATATGAGCTGGGAGAAATTGAAAAAAAGTATAAGAATGACATGAGTGCAAAGGACAAGGAAGGGTATAAAAACTCATCGATTCTTGTTCATTCAGTTGATAACGTCAGCGACAGTGTGGTGATTGTGAATTACTCCAATTCTTACAAAAAGAAACAAATGCCGGTGAAAGTGATTAAAAGAAACGGTGTGTGGCAGGTTGATTTTAATTATACATTTACGGGAAACCTTTAAAGAAGAATACAGAAGCAAGAAGTTGATTCCCTTCAGACTAAGCGCCCGAAAATTTCTACTTTTTGACATTCAATCTTCTGACTTCTATATTCTAACTGCTTTATTCTATGCTTAAAAACTTTCTTCTCGTTGGTCTTGGCGGTGCTGCAGGCAGTATGTTGCGTTATACATTTTCAGTTTGGTTTAAGCATGCATCGTTCCCGCTTGCAACTTTTCTTGTGAATATCATTGGCAGTTTTATTATTGGACTTGTGTTTGCCTATGCATTGCGCAGCGAAAGTTTTGCGACCAACTGGCGCTTGTTTCTTGCGGTTGGCATCTGCGGTGGTTTTACTACTTTTTCTGCTTTTTCACTTGAAAGCCTGGCTATGTTACAACAGCAACGCATTGGGATGTTTTTCGCTTACGTTCTTGGAAGTTTACTACTGGGCCTGGCTGCTACGTGGTTAGGTTACTCCTTAATAAAATAATCCATACAATTGAATACCTTCAAACCCTGAAACTAATTACTTTAATTAAACAATATGATGAAGCTGATTTGTTTGCTAACCATTGCATTTATTTTCCATTCATCCATTCTAAGCGCCCAGTTACATGATCAGTATTTAAAAGGTTCAATTCTGTTTGCAGACGGAAGGAAAATAACGGTGTTACTTCTGAACGAAGAAACAGGAGAACTTAACTATTCAGTTTCCATCAAAGATTCTTCCCATAAAAAAAACAGGAAAACCTATTCTGCCAGCGAAGTCCTGTCCGTTGATTTTGACAATGGAAAAAAGTTCAGGCAGATTAAGTTTGCCCCGCATGGCTCTGCAGATACCATAACTGTTCTTGGGAGATTGATCGTAACGGGAAGAATACAACTTTTCCAGGTTTATCAAAAAAATGAGGAGATACTTGTTGCCGTAAAAGACGGAGAAATTTTCCCGATGCAGGAAGATGAGTTCAATTCGAACGACACTGAAATAAATAAGCATCATTATATTTCTTACCTGCTGAGTGCATTAAAAGATGCTCCAGACCCCATCCGTGAAAAAGCAATCAAAACAGACTTTGATGAAAAAGATATCAGCAGGCTGATCCTGGATTATAACAAACTGTTCGATAGCCCTGCTCAAATTGTAAAGAAGGAACCCGAAAACAAAAGATTCTGGATAGCCGGAGCATCATTTAAGAAAACGAAAGAGTGCCCATATGGCATTTGGGGCTTCATTAATTATCGCCTGTACGTTACTGATTTCAGCAGAAGTACTTCATTTAATATCGGTGTCCATTATTATAATTATCAATTTAAAACACCCTACTACACATCCTATTCGTTTGTTACCAGCACGAGAAACATCGTCTCCCTTCCGGTATTTGTTCAGCAAAATCTGCTGAATAAAAAAGTAAGACCCTACCTGTTTGCCGGGTTCAACATCAGTTATATAAATTCAAAAGCAGATAAACCGGGCTATGAGGATGTAAATGGTTTTCAGCGCAGTTATGGCTTTAATATTTTAGGGGGTGCCGGAATGGAATGGAATCTGCTCCCAAACCTGATGGTAAAAGCCGATTATCGTTATGAAAATGTATTGCATGGTTTTATGGGAGGCGTCGCAGTGCTTTTTTAGAATAGTCCCAAACAGGTTCGGCCTGTTCCCGGTTAATTGAAACAAGAGTTAACAGCGCAGCTTTCCTTATTCCTTTCACAGCTTGTTTTTTGGTTTTTTTTCAGGTACTTCGCAGACTGTAACAATCAAATTATGTCTACACCCGGAAAGAAAGATGCGTTAGGAAAGGGAATCCGTTCCCTGCTGCAAAGTATTGATGAAGATCTGAAAACAACAGCCGGGCAATTAAAGCCGGCGGTAACGGAAGCTGTAACCAATATGTTACGGATTCCTGTTGGCGATATTGAGATCAACCCCAAGCAGCCGAGAAGAGATTTTGATGAAGTATCGCTGAAAGAACTGGCCGACAGCATCAGGATGCATAATATCATTCAGCCGATTACTGTTTCAAAGATCAGTGCCCATAAATACCGTTTAATTGCGGGTGAAAGAAGATGGCGTGCCAGTAAACTGGCAGGATTAGCTGACATTCCCGCTTATATCCGCCAGGCAAACGACCAGGAATTACTGGAACTCGCCCTGCTGGAAAATTTACAAAGAGAAAATCTCAACGCAGTTGAAATTGCCCTCAGCTATAAACGCCTCATGGAAGAATTGAACTACACGCAGGAACAAGTGGCTGAACGGATGGGGAAAGACAGAACAACTGTTACAAACTATATCCGTCTCTTGAAACTTCCTCCCGATATTCAGTTAGCTGTCCGTTCGGGTGAATTAAGTATGGGTCATGCAAGAGCGTTGATCAATGTTGATACTGTTGATAAGCAGTTGTACGTCTATCATCATATCCGTCAGAAAGGTTTATCTGTCCGTCAAACGGAGGCGCTGGTTCGCCAGTTATACAAATCAACCCCTGTTAAAAAATCGGTAAAGAGCGGGTTGCCACAGGCCTTTCAGCGAATTGAAGATAATTTAGCATCACAGTTCGGAACGAAAGTAAAACTCAATCACAGTAAAAAAGGAAACGGAAGTATTTTCATTGAATACTATTCGCTTGATCAGTTTAACGAGATCCTGAAACAACTGGGAACCGATGTTGAATAACACATGAAGCATGTATTCTTTTTTATAACATTCTGTTTTTTTTCGTTGATTATTTCAGCGCAAACAAAAGATACCAGCATTCAGCTGGGTGGAGGTGCTGTGCTGAAAGCAGATACCATTATTCAAGCAAAAAAAGATTCTGCAAAAGCTCACTCACCCCGAAAAGCGACGATCCGTTCTGCCATTCTTCCCGGCTGGGGACAGGCCTACAACAAAAAATACTGGAAGATCCCGATTGTTTATGCCGCATTAGGAACAGCCGCCGGTTTCTTTATTTACAACAACAAAGAGTATACCGATGCCAGGGATGCTTACCGTTATATGAAAGATAGCTTCCCATCTAATGATGTGCTCATCAAACCAAAATTCAGCCAGGTTGACCCTGAAGCTGTAAGGCAATACAGGATTGCTGTACGGCAGTATGTTGATTATTCTGTACTTGCATTCATTGTTCTTTGGGGGTTGAATGTGGTGGATGCTACTGTTGACGGCCATTTGAAAGCTTTTGAAGTAAGTGAAAATTTATCCATGCACATTAATCCAACATTTAATCCCATTTCAAAACAGGCAACTGTTGGATTGGTCTTTAACTTTGGCAAGAACAGGAACTCAGCATCCAGGTAAAACACCTGTAGATAATCTTCAACCAAAATTTTAATCAGAAAAAGATGAAAATAGCACTCATCGGTTACGGAAAAATGGGGAAAGCCATTCATGAAATTGCAAAACAGCGTGGTCATGAAGCTGTGCTCATTATTGATGCAGATAACCTGCAGGATCTTACTGCTGAAAATATTTCCAAAGCAGATGTAGCCATTGAATTTACCAATCCGCATACTGCACTGGCCAATGTGCTGTTTTGTTTACAGCATCAAACCCCAGTTGTTTGCGGTTCTACCGGCTGGCTTGCAAAACTCGATGAAGCCAAACAGGTTGCCGCAGAAAATAAAACAGGATTAATTGTTGCCAGCAATTTCAGTGTTGGTGTAAATATTTTCTTTGAAGTAAATAAACGTCTTGCACAGTTGATGGCTCAACAGGACAGTTATGATGTAGCGCTGAAAGAAATTCATCATACCGCCAAGAAAGATGCACCCAGCGGCACAGCTATTACTTTGGCAGAACAGGTGCTGGATGCTGTAGAGCGGAAAACAAAATGGGTGAATGAAGCAGCGGCTGATTCTGTTGAACTTTCCATCATCAGCGAACGCATTGATCCTGCACCCGGAACACATTATGTAAAATATTCATCTGCTGTTGATGATATTGAAATCATTCATACGGCCCATAACCGCAGCGGCTTTGCTTTAGGCGCAGTGCTCGCCGGCGAATTCTTAATCGGCAAATCAGGATTCTTTGGAATGAAAGAAGTTCTTAACTTGTAAGCACCATGCTGCTTAAACCCAAAAGCCTGCTTTTCAGTTTATCCTTTCTATTCATTTGTCTTTGCAGTAAAACACAGGACAATACCATTGACCGTCTCCGTGCTGTTATTTCTTCATCTGCAAAAGATGAAGAAAAATTATCCGCCTATATTCAGCTTAGTGGCAAAATCAGCTTTGTAAGTTTTAATGAAACAATTAAAGTTGCCGAACAGGGAATGGAACTTGCATCAAAACTCAAAGACTCCCTGGCCTATGCAGAACTGAGCCGTAACATGGGCGTGTCGTATTATTTTAAAGGCGACTACGAAAAAGCAGCTTCACTCTACTATACAGCTGCCCGCATTTACGAGCAGGCTGGCAAAAATCAGCCGCTGGCTTATGTATATAACGACATTGCCAAACTCTTCCGTAAAAACCGTGACCTGAAACGTGCTGCAGATAATTATGAAAAAGCATTACTCATCTTCCGCACACTGAATGATTCAAGCGGCATACAGATGATCCTGAATGAAAGTGGTGTGGTATATGAATACCAGGGTAACTATGCAGAGGCGCTGAAACGTTATAATGCATCACTGCAGATTGCCAAACGTTTAAAAGATGAGATGGGAAAAAGCTGGAGCTTTAATTTCATAGCAGGTGTGTATGTGCTGCAGAGCAAATATGAACTGGCCGAAGATTATAACCTGCAGGCATTGGCTATCCGTCAAAAATTAAAAGATACCTTTTCAATCGCATTGAGTTTTTCTGACCTTGGTGTTTTATACAGTGCCTGGAGCAAACCCGAAAGAGCTGTTTATTATTTTGAAGAAAGTAATAAGGTAGCTGAACGCATGGGATATAGGGAACTGCTTTCTAATAACTATGCCGAAATGAGTAAACTGGCAAACGTAAACGGCGATTATAAAAAAGCACTTGATTATTATACCTGGTATACACAGCTGAAAGATTCCATTTTTTCTTCACAGAAAAACAGGCAGGTAGAAGAACTGAGTACCCTGTATGAAACCAATAAGAAAGAACAGCAGATACAGGAACAGCAACTTACCATCAAAAAAAGAAATTCTCTCCTGGGTATTATTTCCGGCGCAGCATTGTTTGCCTTGTTTGTCGCTTATCTTCTTTACAACCGCTACAAATGGAAGCAGCAGGCAAAAATGCAGACAGAAATTTTGAACCAGCAGGAACTTGCCACAAGATCAGTATTGGAGGCTGAGGAAAAAGAACGCAGTCGAATTGCCAAAGACTTGCATGATGGTGTTGGACAAATGATGAGCGCTGCAAGAATGAATCTGTCTTCCTTTTATAATACTGTGCAGATTAAGGATGAGACGCAGAATAAATCATTAAACAACATCATTCAGTTAGTTGATGAAAGCTGTAAAGAAGTAAGGGCTGTAAGCCACAGCATGATGCCGGCTGCTTTACTCAGCAAAGGCTTACCTGATGCTGTGGATGAATTAATTTCGAAGATCAGCAGTGATAAGCTGAAAGTAAGTTTTCACAGTGAAGGTTTTGATCAGCGGCTTGACTCCAATACCGAAACAATTCTGTACCGTGTTATACAGGAATGCGTAAACAATATGATCAAACATGCTGATGCAACTGAGCTGGACATCTCTATTATTAAAGACAAAGACGGCATCAGTGTTACCATTGAAGACAACGGCAAAGGCTTTGAATACGATGCAGAGAAAGCCGATGAAGGAATCGGGTTGAAAAATATCCGCAGCCGCATTTTGTTTTTGAAAGGAACGGTTGATTTTGATTCTTCGCCGGGTAACGGAACGTTAGTGGCCATTCATATACCCTCTAAAATGATACCCTGATATGAGAGCATATAAATTTTTCATACAATCCCTGGCTGTACTTCTGCTTCTTGCTGTATCAGCAAAAGGGCAGATTTCTAAAACAGACAGTCTCAGAAAATTAATTACTACTGAAACAAATGAGCAGAAAAAAACAGATCTGCTGCTTTTACTATCTATTGAATTCAGGCAAATCAACCCCGATTCATCAAACTCTATCAGTGAACAGCTGATGAAACTTTCGGATAAACAAAAAAACATTCCGCTGCATCAGAAAGCAGAAATCAATAAAGTATATTATTATCTCAATAAAAGCAATGCCGACTCAGGGCTTTCCGTGAGTGAAAAAAATATCCGCAGTCTGCTTAAATCAAAAGGGAATGATTCATTACTTGCTCAATACTTTTCAGCTGCAGGTCTCAGTTTGATGCGGCTGAACCGGCAGAAAGATGCAATGGAAAAATTTTTCAATGCATTGAAAACCTCTGAACAGGTAGGAGATAAATTTACGATGGCCAAGGCCCAGCACAACATCGGGTGGGCTTATATGGAATTAAATCAATACACAGAGGCAATCACACATTTTACTTCAGCCATACAAATTGTTGAGAAAAATAATATTCCTTATAAAATGGCTGTATCCTATGCCAATATTGCTTCCTGCTATGGTGCATTAAATAAATACGACTCTGTTTATAAATATGCAGGCGAAAGCATCAGGATGGCGCAGGAACAGAACAATTACCAGATAGAAGCAAACGGATGGAATATCATGGGTACCGCTTATACAAGTGAACAGAAATTCCAGCAGGCACTTGCCTGTTTTCTGAAAGCAAAACCTATCCGTGCAAAAATAGGCGACCCGTTTTTTATCGTATCTGATCTTGCAGTACTGTCGGAACTGTATGCCATGATGAACAAAACAGCTGAAGGTTTACAAACAGGAAATGAAGCGCTGGCAATTGCAAAAAAAGAAAACCTTCAGTCAAAATTTCCCATGATTTACAAAGCAATTGCCCTTAATTATGAAAAGAGCGGCAATTATGCTGCTGCTGCAGAGCTGTATAAAAAAGTAAATATGCTGAAGGATAGTATCTATAAAAATGCTTCAGCAGAAGCAGTAGCAGAAATGCAAACAAAATATGAAACAGAAAAAAAAGAACGCATTATCCAGGAGCAGCAATTTAACCTGAAGAAGAAAAATTATTTTATAGCCGCCGGTTCCATTCTTGTTTTATTAGGTGCTTTACTTGTGTGGCTTTTTTATAACCGCACTAAATTAAAACAGGAAACAAAACTGCAGGCTGCAGTACTCACCCAGCAGCAAATAGCCGCAGCAGCTATCTTAGAGGCAGAAGAAAATGAACGGCAACGGATCGCCAAAGATCTGCATGATGGAGTTGGCCAAATCATGAGTGCTGCAAAAATGAACCTGTCTTCGTTTGAAAGTGATCTCCAGTTTAAAGATGAGGAGCAGAAACTTTCTTTTGAACGCATCATCAGCCTTGTTGATGAAGGTTGCAGGGAAGTAAGAAGTGTATCACATCAGATGATGCCAAACATTTTACTGAAATCAGGACTTGGAAAAGCGGTTGCTGAATTCCTCGATAAGATTGATCAGAAAGTACTGAAAGTAAATCTGTATACAGAAGGTCTGAACGAACATATTGAAGCAACAACAGAAATTGTACTCTACCGGGTATTACAGGAAAGTGTGAACAATGTCATTAAACATTCCGGCGCATCAGAGCTTGATCTGTCGCTTATTAAAGATGCAGATGGAATCAGCGCAACCATTGAAGACAATGGCCATGGCTTCGACAGTAAAAATCTCTCAGAGAAAGCAGGTATCGGCTTGAAAAATATGAAGGCAAGGGTTGAATACCTGAAAGGAACCATCGACTTTGATTCATCGCCCGGCAGAGGAACACTGGTTGCCATTCATATTCCGCTGAAAAATAATGAATCCATGGGAACCTAATTTTCTATAATTTCGGTAGATTACTGAAACCCACATGGCCACAAACAAAATAAAGCTTGCGATCGTTGATGATCATCAGATTGTAATTGATGGTCTTCACTCCCTGTTAAAGGGATATGATAAGTATGAGATCGTTCTTGAATCAACTCATCCTGAAACAATTTTAAACCAGTTAAAGAAGCAACCGGTTGACATTTTGCTCACAGATGTGATGATGCCTGTTATGACCGGTGTTGAACTGTCACGGCTGGTGAAAAAAGAATTCCCTTCCATTAAGATCATTACTCTGTCGATGAATGGCGAAGGCAGCCTGGTGAACCAGATGATTGAAGAAAGTGATATCAGCGGTTATTTGCTGAAGAATATTGGTCAGACGGAATTTCTGAAAGCCCTGGATAAAATTGCTGCCGGCGGTATTTACTTCAGCGATGAAGTGTTACAGGAAATGCTGAAAGCAAGTGAACGAAAAAAAGAAACCGATGAAGAAACCAAACTCACCAACCGTGAAATAGAAATTGTACGCCTCATTGAAAAGGAATACAGCAATAGACAGATTGCGGAAGAACTTTTCCTGAGCGAACGTACGGTTGAAACACACAGGAAAAATATCTTCCGCAAAACAAAAACCAACTCTGTTATAGGGCTTATTAAATATGCGTATGAACGTAAAATGATCTGAACTTAACTTTTTTGACAAAACCGGTATAACACGTATTTTTAGTGTAACAACAAAACAATGCTTTCAAAAAAAACACAGTACGCTTTCCAGGCACTTTCTTACATGGCACAGTTACCTGGCAACGAACCCCTGCTGATTGCAGAGATTTCTAAAAAGAAAAAAATTCCTTTAAAGTTCCTCGAAAACATTTTACTGCTGTTACGGAAAGACGGTATTCTTGAAAGTAAAAAAGGAAAAGGCGGCGGTTATTTTTTTAAAATGAAACCCTCACAGATTCCACTGGCAAGAGTTATCCGTTTATTAGACGGACCGATTGCTCCCCTTTCCTGTGTTAGTCTGCATTTTTATGAGCGCTGTAAAAACTGCGATGAAAAACATTGCGGTCTGCATGATATGATGGCGAAAGTGAGAGATGCCAATCTGAAGCTGCTGGAAAAGAAAACAGTTGCTGATATTGTTTAATGCTGTTCACCAAAGAAATACTTATTACCGGTAAAGTACAGGGCGTGTTCTTCCGCAAATACACCTGCGAAGCAGCAGCAGCTATTGGCATAACCGGCTTTGTAAAAAACTTACCCGATCAATCTGTTTATATTCTTGCAACAGGAACAGATGAGCAGTTAGAACAGTTTATTAGCTGGTGCTGGCAGGGATCACCAAAGAGTAAGGTTGAAAAAGTTGAAGTAAAAGAAACAGCATTACGGCAATTCAATTCGTTTAGGGTTGAGAGATGAAAAAACAAACAGGCTCTCTAATGCTTTGCTTTACGCTACGAAATCTTTCTGCAATAAGGATGGCGAATGAAATTGTATTTACGCAACTACAATGAAGATGGCGAATTACAAAAGATTGAAAATCAAAAGGCTTTTGGAGTTAACATGTTTGATAGTGTTGTATATTTATGTGTTACAGGCAATTTTAAATGACAGCGTACATTGATTTAAACATTTTTGACCGACTTGAAAAACTTGACAAGTTAGACCAACCATATAAAGAATTTTATCAGATCTTATTTAATTTGTTAACTGACAAAAAAATCACGACTGCGTACTCGAATGCACATCTTAACGACTTGTTTCGTGGATACCAAAAAAAATCCACATACATTAACGGACATTTAGCTAACATTAAATCATTTACAAATAATCTTTGTATTTGTCAGTATTGGGGTGGAAAAACAGTTACGTGGCATTACAGAGACATTAATGAATTTTTCCAAGAAAAAGTTGACGAGTGGGAGTTTGAACCAGTTTCTTATGATAAATTGTTTAAAGACTATCCATTGATGCAACACACATTGGAACTATATAAACTTGTTCCTTTGCCACCAGAGTTTAAGAAAGGTTATGCTGAACCGATGTTCGGCATTATGTTTCCTCTTTCAAAAATTCACAACAATCAATTCGCTTTACAATCGGACATCTATAATTTTCAATCACGACTGAAATCAGACTACGGACTTTATAAATCTTTTAGAACTTACCTCTTGACAAGTCTTAACAAGATTAAAAACAACAAAGAATTAATTAAGTCAGTGAACTCAGACTTTAAAGACTTGCCAAAACTATTATTACAAACGAACAAAAAAACAAACAGCAAATGAAGCAACCTAAACAGGCCAACGCACAAAATATTTTCTTTAGCTATGATGGGCTACGAAAATATTTTTGCCCACACACAGCCACCAGTTCTTTTTTGCTCAACCTATTTTAGGATGAATTATCTTAGTAAACCAATAGCAGGATTTATTAACTAAACCAGTCAACTAATTTTAGGACGAGACAAATTCTATTTATCTTTAGTTACCGGGCTGACGAATCACGGAATATCAGCACAGCAGAAAGCCCTGGCCGTTGGCGGTCATGCATGAAAAAATTCATCGCTAGATATTATGGACATAAATTCAAATAGATTAATTCTCAAAGAAATATCATGGGATGACCTAGGGGATATCCATAGACTTCATTCATTTCCTGGGGTAGATGAGTTTAATACCATTGGGATTCCTAAAAATACTGAAGAAACAAAAGAATTAATTCGTCCAATGATCGAAGGACAAACTAAAGCTCCTCGGAAGTCATATACATGGAAAATTGTTTTAAAGGACTTAAATGATTTTATTGGTATTGCAGGGATAAATCTATCTAATGATAAATTCAAATTAGGTGAAATCTATTTTAAAATACTACCAAAGTATTGGGGTAATGGATATGCAACTGAGATCTCCAAAACATTAATAAAGCATGGGTTTGACAATTTTCAACTTCATAAAGTAGAAGCCGGAGTGGCAACAGGCAATATAAAATCAATTAGAGTACTTGAAAAATCAGGTATGACTAGGGAGGGATTAAGAAGAAAGATTTTACCAATTAGAGGAGAGTGGAAAGACAATTATCATTATGCGATTGTAGAAGATGACCCAAGAGATTATTAAAAAAGCACGAACCGCCAACATTGCATTTGCAAAATACGGGATAGACGTTGAAACAATGAACATTCGTTTTCTTCTCAGCAACGTCTCCCACAAGATAAAGTTGCAGTTTAGTAGAATGCTGAAGGGGACATTGCGTAAAAGGAAATAAAAACAAGCACAACGTCCCCGGCCAACGCACAGGCTATTAGAGAGACGTTGCCGGGAAGCAAAGAAATAAGATATGAATTCATTGCAAACCCTTGGAAATTTAACGGACCAGTGCTTGGCATTTTATATCCTTGCCCATTGACATAGCAAAAGAAATCAGAGAACATCTGAAGTCAGAAGAAGAGGCTTGGGGACGGCTAAAAACTACATCGAAAATTGGTAAAACAGAGTGGAAAACTGCAACATGGTTTGACACAAAATTAAATACATATCTTTTGCCTCTTAAAGCCGAAGTTAGAAAATTGGAAAATATTGAAATAGGAAAATCACTAGCAACTTATATTTGGGTTTAAACAAAAAAATAATAAAAAATGGCAAATGCAATTAATTGGTTTGAAATCCCTGCAACAGATTTCACAAGAGCAAAAAAATTTTACGAAACTATTTTAGCAACAGAAATTATGGAAATGCCTTTCCCCCACGGAAAATATGGAATGTTTCCAGCAGATATGGAAAATGGTGCAGTTGGTGGCGGACTTATGCAATCAGAAGGATTTAATCCATCGAAAGATGGCTCTGTAGTTTATCTAAATGGTGGAGTAGACTTAAGTGTATCGTTAAGCAAAGTTGAACAAGCAGGCGGAAAAATTATAATGCCGAAAACTTCTATTGGACAAAATGGGTTTATGGCACATTTTATTGACACAGAAGGCAACAGAGTTGCTTTGCACTCAATGAAATAGTTAGTTATGTCATATAACCAAGATTTAGCGAACCAAATACGACAGAAATTTCTACTTGAGTAAACGCAAAACCACAGCCGCTAACATTGGTATTGCTGCAACTTTTGACGAGCAGTTTTTTTGCCTTTGTTGGTCTTAGCCAAAAGAAGCACGCCGAGGTTGCGTCTTTTGACCAACCGCATGAATCAGGGAATTTCTTTCATGCAGGGGTTGTCGTCTCAAACGATTTGACCTTTGTCTTCACAAGCCAATTATCATATAACTTTTCCAACTCTTGAAGAAACAAACCGATAGAAAAAGTATTGTGCCATACTTCATATCTTTTCAGGAACCTCAGTAAATTAACAGAAATAAATTTTACCTTTAAGCTCGTACTAAAATATTAAAACATGTCAAAGCCATCAATACCACCGGCACCAAAAGTGGAAATTAAGAAAAGCGCTGAGACAGGAGAGCTTGATACTAAAATCTTAACAAAATCAGACTGGCCAAAAACACCAAAAGAAACCATTAAAATGGTTTTAAATCTTTTTTTAAACTTCTTCCCTTTTAAAAACTAGTAAAGAACATCTCCATTAACATAAAGACGGCGGCTGTATTGAGTCAGCAAGATGAAGGAGGAAAAATAATTCACATTCTGTTAAAATATGCAAATGGCTTCCCGATGGGAAGCCATTTGCATGTATATCTTATAAAAA
The DNA here is from genome assembly GCA_964580775.1 of uncultured Chitinophagaceae bacterium. Taxonomy (GTDB): domain Bacteria; phylum Bacteroidota; class Bacteroidia; order Chitinophagales; family Chitinophagaceae; genus Lacibacter. The sequence goes on from CAZOLW010000007.1 coordinate 52,276, forward strand.
ATTATTGTGCAGGCCTGCTGTTCAATGGTGCTCCCACTGCAATATCGCAACGATGACCGGGCATACCATGTGCAGGATTCTTTGGTCCATTTGCAGTGTTTGTTGCCGGTGGGTTGATGATGGGGGCCTGCTGAGGAGCAGTTGTTACAGCAGGGGCCGGGGCGCTGTTTAATGGTGCTCCTACTTTCAGATCGCAACGATGACCGGGCATACCATGAGCAGGATTTAAGGCAACCGTATTTACAGCCGGTGCAGTTGCCGGTTGTTGAACAGGTTGTATGGGTGTTGTTGCAGGCGGCGTGGTTGTTACCGGTGTTGTAGTAGTCTTTTCTTCAGAACCGGCACAGCCAGTTGCAAGAAGCAGGAGTAACAAAGCAGGCAATCGTTTGATATAATTCATGTAAATAATTTCCATACAATATAATCAAAAAAAAATTGCATGAAAGACAGAAGGGCCGCATGGGTTGTATTCCTTCCCGACTTACCTGCATACCTGCAAACGATTTTTTGTTGGTCATGCGACCTGCCAATGTAAAAAAAAATCCCTCAGCAAATACTGAGGGATTTCTATTTAAAACTTCTTCTTTCAACTTAACCCAGCTTTGCTTTCAGATTTTCATCAATGGCATCTAAAAACTCTTCTGTGTATAAATAGTGTTCACCATGATTTACTTTGTTGCCATGTACGCAGATTGCAAGATCTTTTGTCATCTTACCAGTTTCTACTGTTTCAATACAAACAGCTTCGAGTTTATTGGCAAAATCGATCAACGCCTGGTTACCATCTAACTTTCCACGAAAAGCCAAACCCCTTGTCCATGCAAAAATGGAAGCAATTGGATTGGTAGATGTTGGTCTTCCTTTCTGGTGTTCACGGTAGTGACGTGTAACTGTTCCATGTGCTGCTTCTGCTTCCATGGTTTTACCGTCAGGGGTAATCAGTACAGAAGTCATTAAACCGAGTGAACCAAAACCCTGTGCAACCGTATCGCTCTGCACATCGCCATCATAGTTTTTACAGGCCCATACAAAATTGCCGTTCCATTTCAATGCACTTGCCACCATATCATCAATTAATCGGTGCTCGTACACAATACCTGCTGAATCATACTGTGCTTTGAATTCATTCTGATATACTTCTTCAAAAATATCTTTGAAGCGGCCATCATATTTTTTGAGAATGGTATTTTTTGTAGAAAGATATAACGGCCATTTTTTGCTCAACGCCATATTGAAACAGCTTCTTGCAAAACCATAAATACTTTCATCGGTATTGTACATGGTCATAGCAACACCATCACCTTTGTAATTATACACTTCAAAAACCTGTGGTTCACCACCGCCTTCAGGTGTAAAGGTCATGGTTAATTTTCCCTTGCCTTTGATTACTGTGTCGGTTGCACGGTATTGATCACCAAATGCATGACGGCCAACAATGATGGGTGCAGTCCAGTTAGTAACCAAACGTGGAATATTAGAGATAACAATTGGCTCACGGAAAACAGTACCATCTAAAATATTACGGATGGTTCCGTTCGGGCTCTTCCACATCTGTTTCAGTTTGAACTCAACTACACGTTGCTCATCGGGAGTGATGGTTGCACATTTAATACCAACACCATATTCTTTGATTGCATTGGCAGCATCAATAGTAACCTGATCGTTGGTTTCGTCCCTGTATTCAACACCAAGATCATAATACTTAATATCCAGGTCGAGGTAAGGAAGAATTAATTTTTCTTTAATGAATTTCCAGATGATTCTTGTCATTTCATCGCCATCCAGTTCAACAACAGGATTGGCAACCTTAATCTTTGCGGCCATCAGTTTAGTCTTTAATAGTTAAATAATGCAGTTGTACCCTTTTTCAGGGACAGCAAATATAGTTCTGTATCATGAATTGCAACTATTCTGCCAGTAAAGATTGGATGGTTCGGTAAAACTCAGCTTTGAACTTCTGATGGAATTCACCCGTACCGGGGCCATAAAATCCATTCTCCACTTTATATACATTCCCGTTCCGGTTTAAAAAGATAGTTGTGGGAAAAGAACGGATGGGTGTTAGCTGCGGTAAGGTTTTTTCCGTTCGCTGTTCATCGCTTACAGTTGTTGGTGTAATCAGCACCGGGTACTTTATTCCGAAACGGTTGATGAATTTCTGAACACTTGCTTTGGACCGGTTGAAATCGGTGCTGTATTCATAGGCAAGTGCAATCACCTCAACTCCTTTGCTTTGATACTGCTTATAAAAAGCTGTGAGAAACCTGCTTTCATCCATGCAATTGGGGCACCAGCTTCCCATGAGTTGTATTACAACCACCTTGTTTTTAAACCGGGCATCATTGATGGAAACAGTTTTGCCGTTGACATCTTTAAACGAAAAATTCAGTTTGCTTTCACCCGGTTTTAATTGTGTACGCTGTGTTGTATCGGGCAATACAGCCAGTTCATTTTTTACTGCCTTCCAGGTTTCTTTAGGAACGGCACTGCTGTAAAATGATCCGTTGATGATTTCATTTTTCCTGATCTCTGCCGTAAACAAATACGCATGACTTCCATCAAAACAACTCAGGTATAAACTGTCACCGCTTACAACACCTTCCAGGAAACGATAATCACCACTTGGTGTTAAAAATGTGCCGGTAAGAGAAGAACCCTTTTGCTGAAACTCAGCAATGGCAGGCCGGTCTGTTCCATTTGGTCTTGTAAAATCAACCTTCCATCTTCCTGAAATATTTTCTTTCGCAGTTGAAGAAACCTTAAACCGTTCTTTTATTCCATACACAAACTCAACAGGAAATTCAAGGTATTTTGTACTGGTTCCCTTGATCCACTTTCCAGTCAGTGTTTGATCGGGTTGCATTTTTAATTTGAACGATGATTCAAAAAAAGGCATTTCAATAAAAACCGAATCTCCTTTCTGTTTAATATCATCTACCAGTAAACGTTCAGCTCCGTTGCGGATATAAAGAAGAGGCTTTTTGTTTTTTTCAATCAGCTCAACATTGAAAATAAGTTGTGCTGCATCGGGCCTTGTAACAGAAGCCCTGTACCAGCCTGTACGAAGTTTTGTTTGTGCAGTAACACCCGTGCTGTAGAAAAATAAGAGCAAAGAAATCCATGAGAATAATTTCATCATAATAATGTGCGCAAATTAAGAAGGTAAAACTGATTAGCCGGTAAGATGACAACCGAATGGCTGAAATGTTTTGTTATAAATTTTCAAACATATCTGTTGTCATGGCAGCAAGATCATATTCATGTTTCCATCCCCAATCCTTTCTTGCAACACTGTCATCAATGCTTTGCGGCCAGCTGTTGGCAATATGCTGCCGGTAATCAGGTTTATAGCTGATGGCAAATCCCGGTTTGTGTTTGGCAATTTCAGCAGCAATTTCCTTCGGTGAAAAACTCATGGAAGAAATATTATAGGAATGTCTGATTGAAATTTTATCTGCAGGTGCTTCCATCAATTCAATGGTGGCACGGATAGCATCGGGCATATACATCATGGGCAGGTAAGTATCTTCCTGTAAAAAACATTCGTATTTATTTTCTTCAATGGCTTCATGAAAAATTTCTACCGCATAATCTGTGGTGCCGCCACCGGGTGCAGATTTGTAAGAAATCAAACCCGGGTAACGCAGGCTTCTTACATCAACCCCAAAGCGGTGAAAGAAATAATTGCACCAGAACTCGCCGGCATATTTACTGATACCATAAACAGTTGTTGGTTCAATGATTGTTTGCTGGGGACAGTTTTGACGTGGAGAAGTAGGGCCAAATACGGCAATTGAGCTTGGCCAGTAAACTTTCTGTAATTTTTCTTCCCTGGCAATATCAAGTACATTCAGTAATCCCGTCATGTTCAGGTTCCAGGCAAGGTTGGGATTTTTTTCACCGGTTGCAGAAAGAATTGCTGCCAGTAAATAAATCTGGGTAATATTCTGACGGATCACCTGCACATGCAGCATTTCTTTGTTCATCACATCCAGGCTCACATAAGGACCGGTGCCTTCCAGCAGGGGGTTTTGTTCACGCAGATCGGAAGCAATCACATTTGCATTGCCATATATTTTACGGAGCGCCAGCGTTAATTCAACACCAATTTGTCCACTTGCGCCAATAACTAATATCTTATCTCTTACCATAATTCATTTTATAAGTAGGTGTAAAAATAAAGGCAAAAACGATCACTCGTTTGCACAAATATTATCGGAACCATGTTTTTTGGGGATTAAAGAAAGCTGACCAAAAAAATCTAATCCCAATATCCGTCAGACGAGGGTGTCAGACGGGGCGTACTTCTTACATCTAACATCACACATAGATATTACCTTTGCCGCATGGAAAATTTTCTCAAAGACCTGTTTGCCAATCAATCGTATGATGAAAAAAATTTCTTCCTCATTGCCGGCCCCTGTGTGGTGGAAAGCGAAGAACTGGTAATGGAAGTAGCTGATAAAGTTTCGGGCATTTGTAAAGAACTCGGCATCCCTTACATTTTCAAAGCATCTTACCGCAAAGCCAACAGAACCAGTGCATCATCTTTCACCGGTTTGGGCGATGATAACGGATTGCACCTGATTGATAAAGTAAAGAAAACATACCATCTTCCCGCAACCTCCGATATTCATGCACATGAAGAAGCGGCTATGGCTGCACCTTATCTTGATGTACTGCAGATACCTGCTTTTCTTTGCAGGCAAACCGATCTGTTGCTGGCTGCTGCAGAAACCGGAAAAATTGTAAATGTGAAAAAAGGACAATTCCTCAGCGGACCTTCTATGAAGTTTGCAGTAGAGAAAATTCAAAAAGCCGGAAATCAAAAAGTAATGCTTACAGAAAGAGGAAATACATTCGGCTACCAGGACCTGGTGGTTGATTACAGAAATATTACCTGGATGAAAGAACTGAATGTACCGGTAATCATGGATTGTACACATTCCTTACAGCAGCCCAATCAAACAACCGGAGTTACCGGTGGTAATCCTCAATTGATTGGCACAATTGCTAAAGCAGCAATAGCAACAGGTGTTGATGGCCTGTTTATCGAAACGCACCCAAACCCTGCTGTTGCCAAGAGTGATGGAGCCAATATGCTGCAGCTGGATAAACTGAAAGGCTTATTGGAACAATTGGTGAAGCTGAGAAAAGCAATCTGAACAGCATAAAAAACAGGCCCTCTTTCAAGAGCCTGCACTGTGGGTATGGATAAACAAAAATCAACTGTACACTTTGCGTACAGACGGATCTGTTTATTATAACTGAGTTATAAAAGGGTCGTTGAATACTGATTGTACAAGGTGAATAACAAACCGGTTAAAAGCTTCAGAGGTAAAGGAAGAAAAACGGGTCTTGCCCAAAGAATCTACACAAAGATGCAAACATTTCTGAATCAGTTGCATTCTTTTAAAACTAAAAAAGCTGAACCAATAACTGCATAAGGCAATTAAACATGGCTTGGCAGGATTCCAAACTCTTTTTTAAAGGCCAGTGAAAAGTTACTGAGATTGGTATAGCCCAACTGCAACCCAACTTCTTTTACGGTGTATTGACCGGTAAGTAATAATGAACGGGCTTTCTGCATCCTGTTCTTCTGATAATATTCGTAAATACCGGTATTGTAAACTTTCTTAAAAGCTGTTTTTAATTTGGATACACTCATGCCTGTTCTTGCAGCGAGGTTTACAATTGTTGGCGGGGGTTGACTGAAATTTTTTACAAGAATAGATTCCACTTCCATCAATTTACCCAGGTCCGCATCCTTCATTTTCTTTTTAACAGCATCGCCGGGCTTCCTGATGTTGCGGTATAATTTTGAAAGAAAATGCTCCAGCAAAAACATGATGCGGTTCTTGATAATCATTTTATGCAGGGGATGATTCCTGTCGGTACGGAATATCTCATCAAATAAAATCCTGTTTTGAGCATCAAAGGGTTCGGGATGAGTTAACGTGTTTTTATACAGGGTGGACGCTTCAAATGTATTCGGCCCATCAAAAAAACTCAGGTTGTTTTTCAACCATTCCTCCGATAAAATAAAATTGATTGTCTTGGCTTTTGTATTTGCCTTGATAATAAAACTTGTATCATGAAGGCTGGATGATAAGGCAACACCGGCACGGTAATCACTTTTGTCTTCCATTTCTGTTCCATCTTTGATAAACCTGATTGATCCGCTGATCTCCACTTCATTGAATGTAAGGTTACAGAAATAGTCAGCTGATTTCTTACGCTTATATAAGACATCGCTGTGAAAAACCATATCTGCAATCAGTGCTTCCAAACCATTAGGTAATTCAAACACCTGCATATATCCACCGGCAAACGATGGAGGAAAAACCAGGAGGTCATCTTTTACTTCAGTATGCAGAGTAGCAGCAACACTTTTCACATACTCTTTATAACTGTGCGATATCAGATCAATTTCAATCACAATGAATTATTTAAAATCATTTACCCGGTATTGATGAATGCGGAAGGATCCTGCTTCATGTGCTTTTTAAATGCAGTCGAAAAATTATTGAGATTACTGTACCCGATTTTTTCTGCTACCTGTTTTAGCGAGTACTTTCCAGTTGCCAGCAGTTCACCAGCCCTTTGCATCCTTTTTTGCTGGTAGTACTCATAAATAGGAAGCCCGAACACTGATTTAAATATTTTTTTCAGTTTGGTGGAACTCATTGTTGCTTTTCTTGACAGCTCTTCAATTGAACGGGGTTTGTCAGAAAAATTTCCTGTGAGCAGTTTCTCAATTTTAAGCACAGTGTAAATATCATCGTGTTTAATATTGCTCTGCACATCAGCTAGGGAAACCCTTGAGTGAATACGGGTAAAGAAACGCTCCATCAATAACTGTATCCGGTTATGAATATATAAATTTGGAAGAGGTGAATCATGATCTTCCTGCATTACTTCATTCATAAGTTCATAATACACTTTATCAAGAGGTTCCATGTTAAAACTTCTGCTCTTCAAGGCGAGATAGGCCGGCAGAATATCATCAAACAATTCAATACCCATCAGCTTTCCCAGCCATTCTTTAGGAATTAAAATATTAATTCCTTTAAAGAAAGTTCCCTTTGTTCCATGATAATACCAATCGAACAAAGAACTGGTGAGATAGGCAACGGCAATTGTTTCTTTTTCTCTTTCCACAACATCAGTATCAATGCCGATAGAAATCTCTTTTTCTACAGTGAGTTCATCAAAACGCAGTGTGTAATATTCCTCCTCGTCGCTTTTGCGGTGAATGAGCCAGTCAGTATTCATCCGGCAATTAATGATATTTACATCCAGCCCATTAGGCAGCTGCAGAAACCTGTAATATCCGCTTGCAATTTCTTCCGGAAAAAATAACCAATTATCCTTAGGCCTGACATTTAGCCTTGCTGCCAGATCTTCCATCATCCGGCTGTAACTGGAATGTATGTATTCAAAAGAAAACATATTGAAATTGTTCAGTTAATATACGGAATCACACAACAATAAGCAATGACCTGCTAATAGCGAACGGGATTTCTTTTTCCGATCCAGATCGTTTGCCGGATATTCATCCAGAATGCAACAAAAAAGTAAATAATGAGAGGGGATCCCATTGTAAGAAAAGAAATATAAATAAAGTATTTACGGATTGTACTGGTTCCAATGCCCATTTTTTCGCCTATCCAGGTGCATACGCCAAAAACATTCCACTCGATCATTCTGCGCAGACGATTCATTTGCTTATATTTTTACAGGTTAAAGATAGATCAAACAACAATTCTTTCATAGAGATGGTTTAAAAAGTTGATCATATTTCGGTAAATTCGCAGCACTTTTTGATGTGCTGATTTGAAAAGATGCCGATTTAGAAACAAAACCAAGGTTTACTTTCATCATCTGAGTTGCTGTTTTTCGGCCAACACATCATTAAATTGACAACTCTTCAAAATAATAATTATGGTATTCGATCTCGATCTTATTAAAAAATTGTACAGCGAAATGCCTGCCAAAGTGGATGCAGCCCGTAAAACACTTGGCCGCCCCCTGACATTAGCAGAGAAAATATTATATGCCCATCTCTGGAAGGATATGGAAGTAAAGGACTTTGAAAGAGGAAAGGCATATGTTGATTTTGCCCCTGACCGTGTGGCGATGCAGGATGCAACCGCACAGATGGCCCTTCTGCAGTTTGACACCACCGGTCGTAAAACAGTAGCCGTCCCTTCTACTGTGCATTGTGATCACCTGATCGTTGCTAAAACAGAAGGCAAACAAGACCTCGTAAAAGCAGTTACTGATAATGAAGAGGTATATAATTTTCTATCGTCCATCTCTAACAAATACGGTATTGGGTTCTGGAAACCCGGCGCCGGCATCATTCACCAGGTAGTTTTGGAAAATTATGCCTTCCCCGGTGGTATGATGATTGGAACCGATTCACACACCGTGAATGCCGGTGGTTTGGGAATGATTGCCATTGGTGTTGGTGGTGCTGATGCCTGCGATGTAATGGCTGGTTTGAGCTGGGAACTCCTGATGCCAAAATTGATCGGTGTAAAATTGACCGGTAAACTGAATGGCTGGACTGCCCCTAAAGATGTCATCTTAAAAGTAGCTGGTGTACTCACCGTAAAAGGTGGTACAAATGCAATTGTTGAATATTTTGGTGAAGGTGCTACTTCTATGAGCGGCACAGGTAAGGGCACCATTTGTAACATGGGTGCTGAAATTGGCGCAACCACTTCCACTTTCGGTTATGATGAAAGTATGGCACGTTACCTGAAGGCAACCGGCCGTGCAGAAGTTGCAGAAGCTGCCGACAAAATCAAAGAATACTTAACCGGCGATGAAGAAGTATATGCCAATCCTGAAAAATATTTTGATCGTGTAATTGAAATCAATCTCAGTGAACTGGAACCGCATTTAAACGGACCGTTTACTCCAGACTTAGCTACCCCAATTTCACAAATGAAAGAAGCTGCTGCAAAAAATGGATGGCCTACAAAAATTGAAGTGGGATTAATCGGCAGCTGTACCAACTCTTCTTATGAAGACATCAGCCGTGCAGTTAGTTTAGCAGAGCAGGTAAGTACAAAAGGGTTGAAATTGAAATCTGAATTCACCATTACTCCCGGAAGCGAACTGGTGCGTTATACCATTGAAAGAGATGGTTTTTTAGAAACGTTTGAAAAAATTGGTGCTACTGTATTTGCTAATGCCTGCGGACCCTGTATTGGTATGTGGGACAGGGTTGGCGCAGAAAAAGCAGAACGTAATACAATCGTTCATTCATTCAACAGAAACTTTGCAAAAAGAGCCGATGGCAATCCAAATACACTGGCATTTGTTGCAAGTCCTGAATTAGTAACAGCATTAGCAATTGCAGGCGATCTTACTTTCAATCCAATTACTGATACATTAACCAATGAAAAAGGGGAACAGGTAAAACTCGACCCACCAAGTGGTGATGAATTACCGGTAAAAGGTTTTGCAGTTGAAGATGCAGGCTACCAGGCTCCGGCAGAAGATGGAAGTAAAGTACAGCTTGATGTAAAAGCCGACAGCAAACGCTTACAATTATTATATCCATTTGCTGCATGGGAAGGCGTTGATCTGAAAGGATTGAAACTCCTCATCAAAGCAAAAGGGAAATGTACAACCGATCATATTTCGATGGCAGGTCCATGGTTAAAATTCCGTGGTCATCTGGATAACATCAGTAACAACCTGTTAATTGGTGCAACCAATTTCTTCAATGAAAAAACAGATAGCGTAAAGAATCAGCTGACGGGAGAATATGGTACTGTCCCCAATACACAGAGAGCTTATAAAGCAGCAGGTATTGGAACAATCGTGGTGGGTGATGAAAACTATGGTGAAGGTTCAAGCCGTGAACATGCAGCTATGGAACCACGTCATCTTGGTGTTCGTGTGGTATTGGTGAAATCATTTGCACGTATCCACGAAACCAATCTGAAGAAACAGGGAATGCTGGCATTAACTTTTGCCAACAAAGAAGATTATGATAAGATTCTTGAAGATGATCTCATTGATGTGGAGGGATTGATTTCATTCACTCCTGGCAAAGCATTGCAACTGGTGTTGAATCATAAAGATGGCAGCAATGAAACCATCCAGGTGAATCACAGCTATAATGCACAGCAGATTGAATGGTTCAAAGCTGGTGGTGCGTTGAATGTGATCCGTTCTGAATTTGCAAAAGGATAATAACATTGGCCGGAACGCTGTAAGCGGGCTGAACAATAACTAAATAAAATCCCCCGTTTTAAAACGGGGGATTTTTTATCTTCCTGGTGATTTCAAATTGAACAACTATGAAAGAGCAATTTACTAAAGAAGATTTCATGCGTGAAGCCATCCGGCTTTCCATTGAAAATGTTGAAAGCGGAAAGGGCGGTCCTTTTGCTGCAGTGATTGTAAAAGAAGGGAAAATCATTGCAAGTGCGGTGAATGAAGTAACAGCAACAAATGACCCCACTGCTCATGCTGAAGTTGTGGCCATTCGAAAGGCATGCTCAACTTTAAATTCGTTTCAGCTGGATGGTTGTGAAATTTATTGCAGTTGCGAACCCTGCCCCATGTGCCTCGGTGCTATTTATTGGGCAAGAGCAGAAAAAATTTATTTTGCCAACACAAAAGAAGATGCAGCGGCTATTGATTTCGATGACAAGTTTATATATGATGAGATCGACCTCTCCCATACCGGCAGAAAACTGGCAACTCAACAACTGCTTCGTGACGAAGCATTGGTTGCTTTTGAGAAATGGAAAACAAGTCCGCTTAAAGTGAAATACTGAAACCATGCAAAAACAATCATTCATTTCTTCTAAGGCTTATCGTTTCATAGTATATTAACGATCTCTGTTCAAATCAAGCATTCAGGAATGCCTGATTATCTGTAATTTTAACCAACTATCTTTTTCCCTTGATGCAAGGAGAAAAAGTTCAAGCATAATGACTGTGAAGAAACATAATTTTTCTACTTTTTTCAACACCAGGAAAAACAGGTATATGATTAACACAAAATTTTTACTTTCTGCAATATGTATCTGCTTTATTGCATTTACAGGCAATTCCCAATCTGTAAACGAAGATGTGAATTTAAAAAAACTCTTATTTAACAATTTTCTTGCAGGAAAGGTTTTTATAAAAAAAAATCAGGTAGTGCAGGCTCCATTGAATTACAATACGGATAAACAAAACTTTGTATTTATAGATAATAATCAATACAAAGAACTCACAGGATTGGAACAGATTGACTCCATCGTTGTTGACAATGTAAAATTTGTCCCTTTAGAAAACAAATTCTTTGAGTGCACTACAAATAAAGATCTGTTTGTTTTGTACTATAATATACCGGTATCGAACGACATTGCAACTGATAAAACCGGAACGCATAAAAAAAGTGCATCTGAAGTAAGTAACACCTTATCCAATGTTTACAGCCTGAGAAACTTTAAAAATCAAAGTGATGTAAAGTTCGTGAAGCATTTCTGGATAAAAGACAAATCAAGTTTTATTGAATTACGATACCCCAAACAGATAGCAAAAGTGTTTAATATTGACAGAACTCAGTTGACTGATTTTGTAGAAAAAAATAAAATTGACTTTAACTTTGAACCGGATATTTTAAAGCTTATTGACTTTATAAACACCGCAAAAAAAGGTTAATTATTTCCTGATTTCAGAATTATAAAAAAGGTAAGAATATACATTCTTACCTTTTTTTTGGAAAGCATGCAAGACACATGGTTAAGATTTAAATCTGTTATTTTTCAACCGTTCACCCGTTCCTTTTTTTTTAGAAAAAATCTGTCATTAACTTTAAGAACTAAAACCTGTAACATGAGAAGTGCGATCCCTATACTCCTTACATTTTCTTATTTTGTTGTTTTAAATGCACAGCAAACACAAAAACCTCCTTTACACCGTAAACGATGATGACCATTTCCGGCAAACCATAGGCTGCAACCGCAGTATCCGTGGTATTTCAGAAAGGTGGTAATACAGTTTACGCTACCTGTGCGATGCTGGCCGCCACCTGTACTATGTGGGAAGTGTTGAGTTGGGAGGTGAATCACAGCTGCAATGCCAGCAAATTGAATGGTTCAAAGCGGGCCGTGCATTGAATGTGATCCGCTCTGAATTTGCAAAAGGATAATCGATTGGGGTCGCAGCAAGCAACCTGAGCAACAATAAAAATGAATCCCGCCAAATGGCGGGATTCATTTTTATATCTAAAACCAAACACCTCCCCAAAAACAACTTTACTTTTTTGAAACATTAAGCAGCCCGTTTACTGATAATACTCATTTTTATTAACTAACGAGTGTTATATTTTTAACAGTTAAAATTTTTCCTCTGCCTGCAGAAGGAAAAAACTGATTGCTTCACATTTAAAATTTGCTGTATGATAGCAAGTAAATCTCAAAGCTTAGAAAAATTCATGGAACTGGTTGAAAGACGTAACCCTGCACAGGCCGAGTATCAACAGGCAGTATTTGAAGTAGTTCGTTCTGTTCTCCCTTATATTGAAGAACACCCCGAATATCAAAAAGCCAACATTCTTGAACGTATGATTGAACCGGAACGGGCTCTTATTTTCCGTGTACCCTGGATGGATGATCAAGGCAACTACAGGGTAAACCGTGGTTACAGAGTTCAAATGAACAACGCTATCGGGCCATATAAAGGAGGTTTGCGTTTTCATCCAAATGTTACATTGAGCATTTTAAAATTCCTTGCGTTTGAGCAGGTGTTTAAAAACTCACTTACAACATTGCCAATGGGTGGTGGTAAGGGTGGTTCTGATTTTGACCCCAAAGGAAAATCGGATGCAGAAGTGATGCGTTTCTGCCAGAGTTTTATGACTGAACTGCATCGCTACATTGGTAAAGACACTGACATCCCTGCTGGTGATATTGGAGTAGGTGCAAGGGAAATTGGCTACCTCTTTGGCCAGTATAAACGTCTTACAAACGAGTTTACAGGCGTATTAACGGGCAAAGGATATGCCTATGGCGGCAGTCTAATTCGCCCCGAAGCTACCGGTTACGGTTTATTATTCTTTGTTGAAGAAATGCTTGAAACAATTGGAGAAACAATGAAGGACAAAAAAGTAGTTTTATCCGGTAGTGGCAATGTGTCACAGTATGCAATTGAAAAAGTAATTGCACTGGGCGGCATTCCTTTAACAGCATCAGACAGTGATGGATTTATTTACGACCCTGATGGTATTACACACGAAAAACTGGAATTTATACTTGAACTGAAAAATGAAAAACGGGGCCGTATTTCAGAATATGCTGATAAATATGGAGTACCATATTATGCCAACGAAAAACCATGGAAAATTCCCTGCGATATTGCTCTGCCCTGTGCAGTTCAAAACGAACTGGACGAAAAAGATGCAAAACTGCTGGTGAAAAATGGTTGTAAGATGGTAGCAGAAGGTGCAAATATGCCAACCACTCCTGAAGCAATTGAAGTGCTGCATGAAAATGGAATTCTCTATGCTCCCGGTAAAGCAGCTAATGCAGGTGGTGTTGCAACATCAGGTCTTGAAATGTCACAAAACTCTATTCGCTTGTCATGGACAAGAGAAGAAGTTGAAAATAAACTCCGTACTATCATGAAAAATATTCATGAGCAATGCGTAAAGTATGGGAAAAAAGAAGATGGTACTGTTGATTATGAAAAAGGGGCAAATATTGCAGGCTTTGTACGTGTTGCCGATGCGATGCTTGCTGAAGGTCACGTGTAATAATCAGTATTGTTTTTGTTGTTTTCTCTTTCTTGAAAAACTGCCGGATAACTCCGGCAGTTTTTTGTAAATCATCACAAAAAAAAGATCAACTTTTATTCTTACCACTTGTACAATCTTTTACTACAGGAGAAAGCAATGCTTAACTTTAAAAAGCAAAAACTGTATTAAATCTTTTGCAGCTGCGAACCATGCTCATATGCCTCAGTGCCATTTTTGGGGCAAGAGCAGAAAAATTTATTTATGATGAAATTGAACTCTCCCATACAGGAAGGCAACTCACAACCCATCAGCTCCTTCGTGAGGAAGCATGGGTTGCGTTTGAGAAATGGAAAATAAGTCTATTGAAGATGAAATACTGAAACTACACACGTAATTAATAACTTTATAGCATGGGCGATGAGAAAAAGAAATACAGGCTTGATAAAACAGTTTTCCAGGCAATGAGTGTGGAAGAAGCAGATTCACATTACAGTAGCTGGAAGAATAAATCATACAAAGAAAGGCTTGAAGCTGGTTGTTATCTAGTTCAACAGTTTTATGGCACTACGCCACAAACTCCTGTCGATAAAACTATTTTCACAAAAAGGAAACACAAAAATGGCTGATATTTTCAACGAACATTTCAGAGAGTTTATTCAGGCATTGAATGAACAGGATGTAGAATATGTTTTAGTTGGAGGCATGGCTGTTATTTTACATGGCTATGTTCGTGGAACCGGTGATATGGATGTGTGGGTGAATAAAACAAAAGAAAACTATAGAAGATTAAAGAAAGCCTATCAACAATTTTGTATGCCTTTGTTTGACATGACTGAAGAAAATTTTCTTGGAGATGAATATGATGTATTTGGGATAGGCGTTCCACCCGTTAAGATCGAAGTAATGACAAGTGTAAAAGGTCTGCTGTTCGATGAAACCTATGCAATGGCACAGACTTATGAAGAGGATGGATTGCAAATCAAATTTATACATATCAATCATTTGATAGAGGCGAAAAAGGCTTCCGGTCGTTTCCGTGATCTTGACGACATTGAGCAATTAACAAAAGAATGAACCAACCACTCATCACATCGAATTTTTCCTGACCTTTCTCTGCCTAACTTTAAACTACAAATTCAACAGCATGAGAAAACTATTCAGTTTGGCAACTGCCTTCCTTTTTTCTTTATCCATATTTGCACAGCAAACACAAAAGCCTCCCTTGCACGGCAAACAATGGATGGCTATTACCGGTAAACCATTGGCTGCAACTGCAGGTTCTATGGTATTTCAGAAAGGTGGCAATGCAGTTGACGCTGCCTGTGCTATGCTGGCCGCTACCTGCACCATGTGGGATGTATTGAGCTGGGGCGGCGAAACACAGGCACTCATCTATAATCCAAAAACAGGAAAAGTAATCGGCATTAATGCACTGGGTGTTGCACCAACAGGAGCAACTGCAGAATATTATAAAAGCAAAGGATATAATTTTCCACCGGAGTATGGTCCGTTAGCGGCAGTAACACCCGGCACTGTTGGCGGGCTTTGTTTGATGCTGGCAAATTATGGCACGATGAGTTTAAAAGAAGTGCTTGCACCATCCATGCAATTAGCAGCAGGTTATCCTATTGATGCACAAACGGCCAACAGCATGGAGCGTGGTAAACAACGAATCAAAGAATGGCCTTACAGTAAAAAAGTGTTCCTTCCTCATCTCGGTGAAAAAAGAGAAGCGCCTGAGGCTGGTGAAATATTTATCCAGAAAGATTTATTAGAAACGCTCAGCAAAATGGTAGAAGCCGAACAGCAGGCATTGAAAAAAGGGAAGAGCAGGAAAGATGCAATTATGGCTGCTTATGACCGCTTTTATAAAGGAGATATTGCGCAGGAGTTTGTACGTGGCTGCCAGGAACAGGGCGGACTAATTACTATGCAGGACCTTGCCAACTGGAAACCGATTGAAGAAGAACCCATGCATGTGAATTACAAAGGAATTGAAGTTTATAAATTATCTCAATGGACACAGGGGCCAATGTTGTTACAAAGTCTCAACATCCTTGAAAACTTTGATCTTAAAACAATGGGCTATAACAGCACAAGATATATTCACACATTGTACCAAACAATGAACATGACTTTTGCTGACCGTGATTTTTATTATGGAGATCCTTATTTCCCTCCATCAGAACCAATGCAGGGATTGCTGAATAAAGATTATGCAAAGCAACGGGCAAGAATGATTTCAATGGAACGGAACATGCCGAATATCGGCCCCGGCGATCCTTATCCATTTGAAGGAAAAACAAATCCATTTGTTGATGTATTGAAAAAGAGAGGCTACAGTTTAGATACTACTTCAACCCAAAATAGAAATTTTGCCCCTGCTCATGATGTAAGAAATGAAGCTGTTGCTGCTGTTGATCCAGAATATATGGAACGTTTGTGGGCCGGCACCACATCAGTTGAAGCAGCAGATGCAGAAGGATGGGTGGTTTCCATTACACCTTCCGGTGGATGGTTACCAGCTACCATTGCAGGCAATACAGGCGTTGGTATGAGTCAGCGTGGACAAAGTTTTGTATTGGATGCATCGTTAAATCCATTTAATGTGATTGAACCGGGCAAACGTCCAAGAGTAACATTAACACCAACACTTGCATTAAAAGATGGTAAACCATTTTTATCATTTGCGGTACAGGGTGGCGATACACAGGATCAAAATCTATTGCAGTTTTTTTTAAACATAGTTGAGTTTGGTATGACAGTGCAGGAAGCATGCGAAGCTGCTAACATCAACAGCAATCAATTGTGGCTGTCGTTGGGAGGTGCAAAAACAGCCGACAGGCAACCAAGGCCGGGGAGTTTATTACTGCATGATAATACTCCTGAATGGGTAAGAAAAGAATTAAGACAGATGGGTTATACATTAACGTTTGATGACCGCACAAGCGGACCCATCAATGCCATTTATTTCGACTGGAAACATAACAGCTTCTGGGGAGGCAGCAGTAACCATGGTGAAGATTATGGAATTGGATGGTAAAAACTAAACATGCATTTTTATCTCACTCCACTTATAAAATCGTTTGAGCAAAATGCTGAGGCAGTTAATGCAGAAGGCATGAAAGCATATATGCTGAACCAATTTGATTTTTATGGTTTAAAAGCTCCGGTGTGGCGTAAACTCAGCAAAGAATATTTCAAAAAGTTGCTCCCACCCTTTAAAGAGGTTGAAGAAACAGTAAAAGAATGCTGGCAACATCCTAACCGTGAAATGCAGTATGTTGCTGTTGAACTTTTGGCCTGTTATAAAAAAGAATGGAAGAAAAATACGATTCAACTTATTGAATATCTCATTACACATAAAAGCTGGAGGGACAGTGTGGATCATACAGCTACTGATCTTACCGGACCCTACTTCAAATTATTTCCTGAGCAGATTGAAAAAATCACCGACAGGTGGAACAGATCATCAAACATCTGGCTGCAGCGCAGCAGTATCATGTTTCAGAAAGCATATAAAAAGGAAACAGACAAAGAACTGTTATCAAAACACATCATTCATCTGGCTGCATCAAAAGAATTCTTTATACAAAAAGCAATTGGCTGGGCATTAAGAGAATATTCAAAAACAGATGCAAAATGGGTAAAGGCTTTTGTAAAAAAAGCTTCCCTTTCACCATTAAGCGAAAGGGAAGCTTTAAAAAAAATCACCAAGTAAATATTTCGATTATTGTTTGCTGAACTGTGTATAGAATCGTTTGCCAGATTTAGAATTATATAATTCCATGAAATAAGAACCAACACTTAACGATTTAATATCAACAGAAGGATTAGCCGCTGATACATTTGTAACCTTCACTATCCGACCCTCAGTGCTAAACATTCGGCATACAAACACACTTCCGTTATTTACATCAGGAAGATTAATTCTAATGTTTTCTGAACTTGGATTAGGAAATACCTTCACGCTTACTCTTTGTTCACTTCCCAATCTTATTTTCTTCACATCGCTGTATGTAATCATCTTATCATTATTAATTACTTTAATTCGATATGATGGCTCTACATCACGTGTCGTAATTATATCTTTAAACTCATACTGAACAGCCTCATTACCTCCCATACCCATCACTAAACCTATCGTTTTAAATTCATCGTTACCTTCTTTGCGTTGTACTTCAAAATAATTTACAAACTCGTTGTTTTCAGACTTCCACTCTACAAGCACATGACTGTTTTTATCCTTTACATCAGCCTCAATTGCCTTGCCGGCTAATATTCCATTTATTGGTGAAATTGAATTTACGCCTGCCCCAATCGTAAATGGATTGAAATTTAGATTATTACAGTTATTTAAATCAAATGGTTGGTATGGGTTGTTTTGATCCTGAGCTCCTGTTTTGAGATAAATACCTATTTCCTTATTTGAATTTGAAAGATTTGCATCAGGATTTGATAATACTTCAGTGATAAACTGGCTGGTACCATATCCATAAGGAGAGGCCTGTAAGCCGTAATCTGAAATTTGTTTTGGTGGAACCAATTGAAAGCAAATATCAAGAGCAATGCGAAAAGTTCTTGGTGGCAACAACCATACATTTTCGCAGACATCGGTGGATCTACTATAATAGACTTTTGTCATAGTTTTGGTACCCCCTGTGGTAATTGTAGCATCACGTGTGCCATCAGAAGTACCCGTTGGCCCTGAATCTGGACCTATAGGATTACTCATAAAAGCTAGATCATTAAGACCTGTTCCAGAGCCACCATTGTGCATATAACTGGTTATTCCAGTTAAAGTAACCGCTGCTGCATTAAATTGAATTCCAAAACGAATACCCGCTAAATCTACTGTATTATTGGTGGTGTTTCGCAAAGCAATTCTTACTACGATGGAATTAGGGCCACAAGCGCCGCCACCGGCATTGCTGTAAAAAGTCTGAACTAAGACTTCACCCTGTTGAGCGTTTGTGTTTTGCAGGTACGTAATTACAACCAGCAACAAGAGTAACTTTTTAATCATGAGGTTACGTTTAAATTGTTAACTGATTTCCGTAGGCGGGAGAAGATTAAAGGGGAGCTTTCCAGGGATCTTGGAATTGTAAAACTACATCAGGGTAACCCAAATTGCAAGTATTTTCAACATTCTTTTAAAAGAATAAACAACGGGTTTTTACGCTGGCTTCTTCTGGAAATTGCTTTCAATTCATTTGATAATGAATGAATTCGCTTACTTTATAAACTTCGCATAGAACCTCTTCCCGGTTTGCGGGTGAAATGCTTCAATAAAATAAGAGCCATTTTTCAAATCATCAATCATGATTTTTTTCTGCGATGCACCAACCGTTTTTGTTTTCACCATCCGGCCAACAATATTATAAAAGCGGAAAATATAACTGCCTTTGGTTCGTGGAAGTTGTAACGTAATAAAATCTGATCCTTTTTTGTATTCAATATCTGCCAAACCCTCACCGGTCGATCTGAGATCAAGGGGCATCACTTCACTGAACATTTCCGTGCCATCTATGTTCACTGCTTTAACCCGGTAAAATAAATGCAGATCACGAACGGTTATCTTGTCCTTGTATTTGTACTGCCTGGTTTCTTCGTTATTATCTGAAAGAATAAACGCAATAGTGCTGTAAGTGCCATTGATATCCATGCGTTCAATTTCATAATGATCAACCGATACATTATCCTTTACCTTCCATTGCAGCAATATAAATGTGCTGTTATCGGCAGCTGTTGCAGCTTCGATATTATTCGTTACCATCAAAGATTGACCTTCAGCAAAATTCAGGAAAACAAAAAAAAACAGGAACAACTGTATCAGGAAGAACTTATTGTTCAAACAACCGTTAGCAGTAGACCGGAACTTACTATGCATTAAAGTTGAAAAAAAGGGGATCATCGTTTATTGCAGTAAAAATAGTTCCGTAACCGGACTGCACAAGTACACTGAAGAAAATGGGGAAAAATAAAAAAGCTGTCAACCCGATGCAACTATTATCACTTTACATCAAACCAAACCTTCTTTTGATCATTCCAGTTGCCATTATAATTAATTGTCAACTCCTCTCCCACTTCTATTGCACGTACTGTTTTTACATACATGCTTGCTTCATCAAAATTCATAAAATATTCGCTGTTGCTTTCATATGAATGATTATACACAGGCACCCATCCCAGCGCCATTGCACATTGATTTTTTTCAGCTCCCCATTCAAAAATATAATCATGCAGTAAAGTTTGATCGAGTAATTTCCGTTCTTCGGCCGTCATTACAAGTACGGGTGCAATTTCAATAATCGTATCAGCATCAATTTTTTCGTTGGTAAAAACGCCCTTCCCCTTGTGTTCTGTTTCAGCAATAAATAAACTGTTTAATAGCATTGTAGAGTTTTGATGTGACGATTTCCTCTTTCAATCAAAGAAACTAACTTTATCCAAATTGCAGAAATATATGAGTCTTGACCTGGAACAGGAAGTGTCGTTGAAGGAGCAGTTTGAAGCTTTGATGATAAGGGGCGACAAACTGGAAATACAGGAATTCCTCAACAATCAGAATATCAGCGAGGTTGCTCAACTGGTGGATGAATTCCCTGATTATGAAAGCCAGATACTGGCCAGTATGAGTGTACACCGTGCTGTAAGTGTATTTAAGATCCTTGATCTGCCCACACAAAAACACATCATTAAAGAGCTTCCTCCTTTTAAAACAGCTGAGCTGTTGAATGAATTGCCGGCGGATGACCGTACGTCCTTTCTGGAAGAATTGCCCAGCAATGTGGTAAGAGAATTGATTAAACTGCTGAACCCGGAAGAGCGGAAAATCACACTTTCCCTATTAGGCTATCCTGAAAACAGTATTGGCCGTTTGATGACACCCGACTACGTGTACATTTATCCGCATGATACTGTTGCAGATGTTTTTGATACCATCCGCAAATATGGAAAAGACAGTGAAACCATCAACGTATTATATATCATCAACGATAAAGGTGAGTTACTTGATGATATGCGTATCCGTGATGTGATTCTTGCCTCTCCTGATAAAAAAGTGGAAGAGTTAATGGATGGCCGATTTATTGCACTCAATGCGTTCGATGACCAGGAAACTGCTAATGAATCTTTTAAGATGAATAACCGTGTGGCATTGCCGGTAGTGAGTAATACGAATAAGCTATTGGGAATTGTTACAATTGATGACGTATTATGGATGGCCAACGAAGAGTTCAGTGAAGACATGCAGAAAATGGGTGGTACTGAAGCATTGGACGAGCCCTATCTTGAAACACCTGTCATTAAACTGTTCAAGAAAAGAGTGGTTTGGCTGATTGTATTATTTCTTGGTGAATTACTGACAGCCTCTGCGATGAAATATTTTGAAGGTGAAATTGCAAAGGCAGTTGTGCTGGTGCTGTTTATTCCCTTAATTATTTCAAGTGGAGGAAACAGCGGCTCACAGGCTTCAACTCTTGTTATACAGGCGCTTGCAGTTGGCGAAGTAACACTGTCAGACTGGTGGAAAGTAATGCGTCGGGAAATTATACAGGGGCTGATGCTGGGAACTGCCCTGGGCATCATTGGGTTCGTACGAATTGCCTTGTGGAATTCAATTTTCCCTGAGATCTATGGAGCCCATTGGAATGAAATTGGGCTGGCAGTAGGCTTTTCACTTGTTGGTGTTGTGCTGTGGGGAACACTGAGCGGATCAATGCTGCCACTCGTTTTAAAGAAACTTGGAGCTGACCCTGCGGTATCATCTGCTCCTTTTGTTGCCACTTTAGTAGATGTAACAGGCTTAGTCATTTATTTTTCTACAGCCTATATCTTTTTAAAAGGTCTTTTACTGTAAAACATGTTTCTAATGTCTGAAAGCAGTAAGAATGGCAGGAATATTTCCGCTCATCCAAATTAAGCCAACCCAAGATGCTTTTTCTTACTTTTGAACGATGGAAGTGAACCTTGAGCTGATTGATAAGCTGAGCAACCTGGCCCGGCTGGAAATTAAACCGGAGGAAAAAGACCGTTTGCGGAATGATATGCAGCAGATGATAGGTTTTATTGAAAAACTGCAGGAGCTTGATACAACAGGAATTGAACCGCTGATGCACCTGACTGAAGAAATCAATGTGCTGCGGCAGGATGAAGTGAAAGGGTCTGTTTCAAGAGAAGAAGGTTTGCAGAATGCGGTATTGAAAAATGAAGCTTTTTTTATGGTACCCAAAGTGATTAAAAAATAATCTGAATACATTTTACTTATGAGTTCTGTTATCCACCTCGAAGATCTGCGCAAAAGTTATTATCTCGGTAAACAGGAATTACCTGTTTTAAAAGGCATTAACATGGACATCAATAAAAATGAGTTTGTAGCATTGATGGGACCATCCGGTTCAGGCAAAAGTACATTGATGAATATCCTTGGCTGTCTTGATACACTTACCGATGGTAAATATGTACTCAATGGAAATGATGTAAGCAAGATGAATGATAATGATCTGGCTGAAATCCGAAATAAAGAAATCGGGTTTGTGTTTCAGCAGTTCAACTTGCTGCCCCGTTTATCAGCTTTGGAAAACGTAGCACTTCCCTTGATTTATGCAGGTGTTCCAAAGAAAGAACGTAACGAAAGAGCTATGGAAATGCTCACCAAAGTAAATCTTGACGACCGTTCACATCACAAATCAAATGAATTAAGCGGTGGCCAGATTCAGCGTGTGGCAATTGCACGTGCCCTGGTTAATAATCCATCAATCATATTAGCAGATGAGCCAACCGGTAATTTGGATTCAAAAACATCTGTTGAAATCATGAACCTGATTTCTGATATTCATCAGCTCGGCAATACCGTTATACTGGTTACGCATGAAGAAGATATTGCTCGCTATGCCAAACGTGTTATAAGATTGAGAGATGGTATGGTTGAAAGCGATCATTTGAGAGAGGAAATGGCTCTTCATTCATAAATACTGTATTATTTTAATCAATAGAATGTGGAGAGTTTGTGACTCTCCTTTTTTATTTCAAACCTTTTCGCTGCTACTTTTGTTACCACTATCTTAAAACAATCAGATGGCATTAAAAATTTATACCAAAACAGGCGACCTGGGTAAAACGAGTTTAATCGGCGGAACAAAAGTACCTAAGAGTCATATACGTATTGAAACGTATGGCACTGTTGACGAACTCAACTCTTACATTGGGTTGGTGAGTGATCATGTGGCTGATATACATACCAAAGCTATTCTGAAAGAAGTGCAGGATCGTTTGTTTACAGTTGGTTCATCACTTGCCTGTGATCCTGAGAAAGAACCAAAAATGAAAATCCCTGATCTGAAAGAGAGCGATATTAAACTGCTTGAAAAAGAAATTGATAAAATGAGTGATGCCATTCCTGCCATGAAATCATTCATACTTCCCGGCGGACATGTTTCAGTAAGCACTATTCATGTGGCCCGTTGTGTTTGCCGCCGTTGCGAACGTTTATGCGTACATATGCAGCAGGAAGGAATGTTTGTTGATTCTTTAGTCATTAAATACATCAACCGCCTAAGTGATTTCTTATTTGTACTTGCACGCTATACCGGTCATCAGTTGGGAGTAGAGGAATTACCATGGAGGCCGAGAGTGTAAGCCCCCATCCCCTAAAGGGGTGGTAAATACACCTTCTTATTATTAGCGTTAACCAAATAAGTCATGAATAATTTTTCTACTTACGTTTATCAAGAGTTGACAAAAGCATTTCCAGATTGGAGAAATATCAAATCAGCTTCAGTTGAATTTTTGGAATTAGATATTCCTGCTTCAAACAAACCTTTAATAGGTGGACTTGTTATACAAACAACAGAAGATAACAGTATTTGGATAAGAAATTATCACCCATGTTCAGGATATTCAGTTGACACTATTGAGGAAATGATAAAAGTAGTTACAGGTGTGCTGTCTGACCAGATATTATGGGTTACAGGTTTTAAATCTGAGGAATGGGTTGAGACAACATTAATAAATAACATTAATGATTTAAAAACTAAGAAAGGTATTAGATATCAAATCCTTTCATGGAGCGGAAAAATTGATAAAGTTGTCAATACTTAAGTCAGCCTAAAAATTACTTTGAGTGTTGCATTACTCCCCTTTAGGGGTTGGGGGCATTATTCTTCCATCCTTCATATGCACCGTTCTGTCGCATTGAGCAGCTAACTCTTCGTTATGTGTTACAATCAAAAATGTTTGATTGAACTGTTTACGCAGATCAAAAAATAACTGATGCAATTCCCTTGCATGTGTACTGTCGAGATTACCTGTTGGCTCATCAGCCATAATAATATCTGGATTATTGATCAGTGCTCTTGCAACAGCAACACGCTGCTGTTCACCACCTGAAAGTTCAGATGGTTTATTCTCCATACGGTTTTCTAACCCCAATAATTTCAACAATTCTTTTGCCCTGTCTTCCACCTCTTTTTTCTTTCTGCTTCCTAACCAGCCTGGAATACAAACATTTTCCAATGCTGTAAACTCAGGCAGTAAATGATGAAACTGGAACACAAAGCCAATATGCCTGTTGCGAAAGCTCGCCAACTGGCTTCCCCGCAAATTGTTTACCTGGGTATTATTGAGCCAAACTTCGCCTGCATCCGGTTCATCCAGTGTTCCAAGAATATGCAGCAAAGTACTTTTGCCGGCACCGCTGCTGCCCACCAAACTGACGATTTCACCCTTAGCTATCTGCAAATCCACTCCCTTCAGTACTTCCAGGCTGCCGTAACGTTTGCTGATCTGTTTACAAGTAAGCATTTTTTTGTTCTCCGTTTTACAAACCTAAGATATTGAAACGTAGCTGAAAGCAAGTGAATAAAATTCCCTTCCCCCTGTTATTAACACTCTTAACAAAGCAGATTTGGTTATTTCCGCAGGAAAGTTACATTTGCGCAAATTAAAGGGATAAACCTTATGTTCTGGACACTCGAATTAGCCTCATATCTTGAAGACGCTCCCTGGCCCGCAACCAAGGATGAATTGATTGATTTTTCTATCCGCAGTGGCGCTCCCATTGAAGTGGTGGAGAATCTCCAGGAGCTCGAAGATGAAGGTGAACTTTATGAAAGTATTGATGATATCTGGCCGGATTATCCGAGCCAGGAAGACTTCTTCTTTAATGAAGATGAATATTAACACAGCCACCCGCTGTTGCAACACGCAAAAAATTATAAACCCCGAACAATGATTCGGGGTTTAATTTTTTTATACCGTTAGCTCAATCCTGTTTTTCTCCGGATCGAGGATTACACTTTCGTAATACCCATCACCGGTATATCTCGGACCATCAAGCACTTCAAATCCATCTCGTAAAAATTGTGCAGTCATTGCATCAACTTTTTCTTTACTGCCCAATGCAATGGCAAAATGGATCAATCCTGTAAACTGATCATATACATTATTTCTCGTTTCAGGAACAGCAGGCATCTGCATCAGTTCCAAACGTGGACCTCCTGCAAATGATAAAAAATAAGATTGGAATTGTTTTGAGCTGTTGATGTATTTATTATTCGCTGTTGCCTGGAAATATCTGCAATAGAAATCTTTCATTGCTTCGAGGTCTTTTACCCATACAGCCAGGTGTTCAATCTTCATTCCTGTTTCTTAAATGTCAGTTTGAAATAAAGTAACACGAGTGATAATAAAAAGATAAAGCCATTACATAACACAACCGGCAGCAACAATGGATTATTGAAGATGCCGTATATCAACCACACAACTGTACTGGTGGTTACAATTAAGATTGTATAGATGCTTAAATCACCCACACTTCTGCTCTGCCAGGCTTTGTACACCTGCGGAATAAATGTAATACTGCTGAGAAAAGAACCTGACAATCCAACGGCTTCTACCCAATTCATAATACTGATTTTAGTTGATGGTTGATTGTTTATGGTTGACCCCATAAGCCAACAACTACAAAAAACAAACAGAATATATTTCCCTCAAAAAAGATTGAATAAAGGTCACTTCTTACATCTTACCTCCTGCTTCATCTTACTTCTCCATTTGTTCAATTACATCCATTGTTACACCGGTAAAGCTGAAACCACCATCATGGAAGAGGTTCTGCATAGTCACCATTCTGGTAAGATCGCTGAACATTACTGCAATATAATTGGCACAATCTTCTGAGCTGGCATTGCCCAATGGACTCATCTTCTCAGCATAGCTGATAAACCCGTCAAAACCTTTTACTCCACTACCGGCAGTTGTCCTTGTTGGAGATTGTGAAATAGTATTCACCCTTACTTTCTTTTTTACTGCATAATGGTACCCGAAGCTGCGGGTAATACTTTCAAGCAAAGCTTTGGCATCAGCCATTTCATTATAATCGGGGAATACACGTTGTGCTGCTATATAGGTTAACGCTACCACGCTGCCCCACTCATTCATCGCATCAAGATCCCATGCTGTGCGTAATACACGATGCAGACTGACAGCAGAAATATCATTGGTTTTCTGGTTCCACTCATAGTTCATTTCAGTATAATGCTTTCCTTTCCGCACATTAATTCCCATCCCGATAGAATGCAGCACAAAATCAATCTTGCCGCCGAAGTGAGCCATAGATTGTTCAAAGAGATCCTTCAATTCATCCATATTGGTAACATCAGCACCAATTACGGGGGCATTTCCACAGGCTTCCGCCAGTTTATTGATTTCACCCATACGTAAAGCCACCGGGGCGTTGGATAATACAATCTGTGCACCTTCTTCATAACATTTTAAAGCAGTTTTCCAGGCAATTGATTTCTCGTCTAATGCACCGAAGATGATCCCTTTTTTCCCTTTCAATAACTGATGACTCATATCGTTGATTTTGCCCAAATGTAAGGAAGATGCCTGAAATGAAAGAACAGCAGTATACAACATGCATTCGATTGCGCATTTAGCCTCTGTAACCCATACTTTGAACGAAGAACTTCAATACTTTTGCAGCCTACTAAAATCCCCACTCAGTGAACAAGCAATCGGCAGAACAGATCAAAGCAGCCTTTACAGAGAAATTTTCAACTGAACCCTTTTTATATTTTTCCCCGGGCCGCATTAATATCATTGGTGAACACATTGATTACAATGATGGATTTGTTATGCCTGCGGCTATTGACAAAGGCGTTTATTATGCTGTGGCTCCCAACAACAGCAATACCCTAAATTTTTTCAGTGTTGATTTTAATGAATCACTGAGTATTGATATAGCTGATATTAAAACCCGGACTAACTGGGAAAATTATGTATTGAGTGTAGTGAATCAATTCATCAAAGCAGGAAAAAAAATCGGTGGGTTTGATTGTGTGCTGGGTGGTGATATTCCAAGAGGATCAGGCATGTCTTCTTCTGCAGCAGTGGAAGGAGGAATGGCATTTGCACTCAATGAAATTTTTGAATGCGGTTTCAACAGAAAGGAACTTGCTCTACTCAATCAACGTGCTGAACATGATTATCCCAATGTAAAATGCGGCATCATGGACCAGTTTGCCAATATGAATGGCAAGAAAGATTCGGTGATTCTGCTTGACTGCAGATCAATTGAACATCAATATTTTCCGTTGGTACTTGATGGATATTCTCTTGTTCTCATCAATACAAAAGTGCATCACTCACTCGCATCATCAGCATACAATAAAAGAAGAAGCCAGTGCGAAGAAGGTTTGATGCTGATGCGAGCCAACAGTCAGGTAAAATCATTTCGTGATGTTTCAAAGTGGGAAGACCTGTTTGGTTATAAAGAAACAATGGGTGAAGAAGTATATAACCGCTGCTTATATGTGGTGCAGGAAATTGACCGCACCCAACAGGCTGCAAAATTGTTACAGCAGCACGACCTGAAAGGATTGGGCAAACTCATGTTCGCTACACATGAAGGATTGAGTAAGCTATATGAAGTAAGTTGTAAAGAACTTGATTTCTTAGTTGAACAGGCAAAGAAAAACAGTTCAGTAATTGGTTCCAGATTAATGGGTGGAGGCTTTGGCGGTTGTACCATTAACATTGTTGCCAACGATGCGGTGGAGTCTTTTATCAACGAAACACTTGCTGCTTATAAAATTCAATTCGGCATTGATGGTGAAGCTTATGTTGTACAGACAGATGATGGAGTGAGAAGGATTGGTTGATGAAATTTTAAATTAGTATAGACTTATTGAAACTTCGTCTTATCTTTTAACGGCTTTTGTCTCTTCATGTAAAATCACCTGCGTTTATGAACAACTACTTAAATGAATTTGAAAACCAGGAACTATCCTACGTTGGTTTTTGGCCACGTTTAGGAGCTCAAATACTCGATGGACTTATTTTAATACCATTAATCCTGCCAATTACCTTTTTGAATATTATCAGCTGGAAAAGCATTTCCCTTTTAATTATTGTTGCCTTCATTTCCACAGCCTATAAACCTTTTATGGAATATAAGTATGGTGCAACATTGGGAAAAATGATTGTGAAAATTAAAGTAACTACGATAACACATCAGAAACCGGCACTGAATCACATAATCATCAGAAATGTCTTCAACCTTGCAATTGGTCTGGTTAATTTAATTATTGAAATATATGCTTTTCGTGATATAGCATTCTCAAAGGTGGATTCTTATTCAGAGTATTCTGATTTCCTCTCTATTAATTCACAATGGAATAATTATTTTACGTTTATTACTGTTGGGATTTATCTGATTGATGCAATATTTATCTGGACAGATGCTAAAAAGAGATCATTGCACGACAGGCTTGCTCTTACATATGTAGTTAGAAAGTAGCATCCATTTTAAATTTTTCTTATTGAAATTCAACTTTGCCAAAGTTATTGCAGGCTGAATATATAACTGCTTTATCATGAAACTTTGGCAAAGTTTGCCGCAAGTACTACTGCGCCAAACTGATATTCACCTGCAAGCCTGCTCTTGTATTTACAACAGGTGGTGGAGTAGCAATATAACCTACTACCCGGTTCTGCTCAAAGAACAAACGCAAACGGATTCTATTGTTCAGTACATAGTCAACCGATGGGCTGATGGTTAATACTTTTTGTCCGCCGGTAGGAATGGTATTCCGCTGATCTATAATATTATTGGAAGTTGCGTTATCACGATAAGTCAAATCAAACCGGAAACTTAAATCATTCTCCAGTGTTTTAGAATCCTTTTTCATAAAAGGAATTTTAAACGGCATCTTCATTCCACGTTTGCGCCAGCCAGCTCCTACAGTAATATCAATACTTCGTACTTCACTCACCTGGAAGTCAATTAAACTTAAGCTGATGGTTCTGCTTCTGCCATAATCCACTTTAAAGTTGAGCTGATTGGTTAACTGCACATCAATACCAATCAAGGGTGCAAAACGTTCGCTGATAGTAATATTCGGAACAAGGAAATAGGGCACAAAATTATTCGATACTGTATCAATGAATGACGGGAAACCCAATCCAAACTGATCAGCATACAATAAGGCAGAAGTAAAATTATTCATACTCAGGTTACTGTTGTAACCATGTGTAATGGTGAAGTTGGTAAAGATTTTATCGAGCCCGGGTATCCTTGACAATCCATTATACGTTAAGCGCCAGTTTGGTTTTGGTATATATTTTTTAAACGGATTATCACTGACACGCTTGTTGCTTTCATCAATTAATCCAACTTTTTCGGGGTCTTGATTTGTGTATGCAGCAATAAATGCAGGGATCAGTACATCCTGTGCATAACGGCCATAGCCCTTGTAATATCCATCTGCATTTTGTACCTGACTGTATAAATTAGCATCCCCCAAACGCTTCGATAAAACTTTCCTGTTCTCTTCAAACTGAAGGAAAGATTGACCGGGTGTTGTTGCAGAATATTTTCTGAACATGGTTTGATAAGAAATGAATGTAATTTCAAAACCACCACTTGCCAGTGGGCTCAGATGACCGAACTTACCACCCCCGGTTGTATCCTTAAACAACTGTGATTGATTTTTACTGAATGAACGGCTCAGGTTCAAATCAATGGTAAAGTCACGGATTGGCTCAACAGTAGCTTCCAGTTTCAGTTCCTGCCGGTAACTCTGTGTAAAGAGAAAATTGAAGTTGGTATCTTTTGTAATCCAGCCATTCTTAGCAGCGTTATCAAGCCATTCATCAGTTGGTTGCTGCCCAAATACATAACCCATACTTGGTGCACGGGTTCGCCAGTTTTGCCCAACATATTTCGGACTGTCAACATAACCCGGTATTCTTGAGTTGTATGTTTCGTTATAGTTGATGTTGATATTCTTGATTGATGTCAGTAAGCGTCCAACAACTTTTGCAGCAGCACCTGGCTCATACTGAATGCCCTTGTCTTTTTTCGCTTCAAGCCTGTTTAACCTGCGGAACAGTTTGGCAATATATTTTTTGCTTTTGCCAACCGTATCTTTTGGATTGAATTTAATATTGGGTGATGCCAAAGCAGGCTGTTTATTCGGATCAGCCTGTGTTTCCAGTGACCGCAGGAATCTTGACTTCTGGTACAATCTTGAAAAATCGAGCTGACCGGTAAATACTTTCGCCTGTGAATTTTCGATTGTATTCCCTAAATCAACAGCAAGCCTTGATGCCCCTATCCAGTTATATGTTGTTGAATAATTAAATCGTGCTGTTGTCCAGTCGAGTGCAGGGATTTTTGCCAACGGCAAATTATATGATGCATTGGCCGACTGACGGTAAATAACACTCCTGCCGCCTTTTAAAAAATTACGACGGATAGAATCTTTCTTCTCTTTTGTATTCAAGCGTCCAATAGGTTCATCAACCCTTGCATTATTGGTTGCACTGAAGTCAATGTTGATAGAACGTGTAAGGTCCCAACGCATGTTATAAACACGATCAAACACAAAATACTTATCATAGGTTTCAGGAATCTTAAACGGACTTGGTGCTACACCCGGTATTGTCACCTCTCTTGCACGTGCTGCACCAAACTGTCTGTTCACATCGGCCCTGAAGCTTAATAAGCTCGGACGATAGTTAATATTAAAATCCTTAATGATATTCCACCACGGGCTGCGGTATTTGATCATTTTTTTGAAGGGCTCAAAATATTTTGGCTGTGGCGCATACGCATACCCCAATCCTCCGTAATGTTTTTCAATGACATCACTTTCAATTAACGGATTCCGTTTTTCAGTTTTGGTGTAAGAATAACTTACATCAAAGTTTGAGATATCATAAATTTTCGCCGGCTTGCCATTGGTTTTATTTTTCCGCACGTTAGTAAGATTAACGGAAGTAATGGCAGCAAAATCCTGTGAAATATTTTTAACCGAATCTTTGTTGTTAGTACTTTTTATTTTGTCTTTCAGTTTCACATCCTGATCGTATGGATCATACTCAGGATTCATGGTTGTTTGAGAATAGCTTGCATAAAAAGGAATATCAATGCCTGCTTTCTTTGGCAATAGTTTTCCCAATTGCAGGGTGGTTGCAATGTCAAATTGTGTGAAGTATTCACGGCTGCGTTCATTTACTCTTTGTTCAATAGTGCCGAAACCAGCGGTACGTACAGAACCTGAAACAGAAATTGTTCCCAAATCAGCTATCTGAATATCCAGTCGTCCTGTTCCTGCCCAACCGCCTTTTTCATCCAATCCGCTTAAACGCAGTTCATTGATCCACACTTCTGCACAAACACTTTGTGTAGCATCATTCTTATTATTTTCAACACCAACTAAAAATCCTTTTACTTCACCAAGATTTGGATTACCCATTACACTCCATCGTACACCATTCCCCCTGTCTTCAGAAAAAACAGTTGCAACCGAACCGTTGCGGCGTAATTTAAACCGTACCAGTTCCTGCAGATCAACATCAAACTGATTTGCTCCCGGCCACTGAGCACTTGTTGTATCATCCACACCCGGCCTTGGATAGTAACCCCACTTGGTTGCCTTTAACGGCATACGCACTTCATAATAGTTATTAATGAAGTCGGTACCAAAGCGTATCACTGCAAGTATTTCACCATCTTTTAAAATGTCAACTTTACCGCTTGACTCTGCATGCATAAACATCCTTACACGCTTGTACTGCCGCAAATCAAGATTGGTTGATTTGAATACAGCACGGCTGTCACCATCCTGCAAATCGCAAAGCTGCATACTCAATGAAGCTTCATTCTGCAATAAATTAATACCGTTATTACTCAGTTGCGATACACGTTCAATACCCTGTGGTGTAACATAGTTTACAGGAGTACGTTTATCATTTTCTTCCAGGTTAACAGCTGTTACATTGAACCCTGTTGTTGCAAGATTTTGTAAAGGTTTGTATTGTCCTGTTGAATCAAGTGTATACTGGAAAGAACGCCACATATTACGAACCAGTTCCAGTTTACCAAAACGAACAACAAGACTGTCTTCAAATCCTGTCATGAACATACGCATGAAACGGATTGATTTGAAGTCAGGGATATTTCCCACTTTCTGTTCGTATTGTTTGATGGGGATACGAAAGAGATACCAGGTTTCTTTTCTTGAATTACCATCAGCAAGTTTCACATCTACTTCTCTCTTATCAGCAATATAATTCTGTCCTACCTGCATTAATGGATCTGCTTTTGGTCTTAGTTCCAAATGATACTGGAAATACTCTTCCACTTCATTCAATGTATTATCCCTGTTGAGATCTTCATTATCAGGATATAAAGTAGAAGCTGATGTATAAGCAACATTATTACTTGCCACGGGGCTATTCCCCTGTGGGTTATTGAATTTTTTATAGCGTTGTAAAATGCTGGTGTTATCGCCCTGCCCTTCCCTGAAGTGCTGATAGTTGTCACTGCTGGGATCATTGAACAAAGATTGATAAGCAGCACCTGAACCAACAATATTCCTGATATCAGTAAGGAAAGGTGAATACATTCTCTGTTCAGATGTATCTGTTCTTCCGTCGAAACCAACATCCTGCTGCTCACGTTCTTCAACAATATTACTGAAGGCCTGTGCTATCTGAATTGGATTGCGTGGCACTCTTGCCCAGTTACTGCTGTCTTCTCTTGCAGGTGTTTGAATCGTACTCAGTCCATTTTCATAAAAACGGCGTCCATCTTTTAAAATGTCTTCAGAAATATTTCCAAGATTGAAATACATCTGTCCGCCGGTACTTGTTGAATTTAAAATGAACGGATCCTGCACCCACATTTCAATGAACTCAATATTGTTTGTTTCAAAATCAATTTGATCAATGGCACGCATAATACCGCCCCATCTGTTCTTTGGATTCAGTAAGCGTCCGTTTGATGGATTAACACTTCCGCTTCTTGCATCAAAATTATAAGGACCTCTTTCTGTTGGATAGAAAGACATATCAAAAGTGATCAGCTGATTTTGACCAAGATCAGGAGTTGCCTGTGGAAATACTTCCTGACGGCTTACAAAACGAACCCGTGGATCGGATAATTCTGTTAAGTTATTTCCCAACGGATTATTAGGATCACGGCGTTGCTGCAATACCGGTTCAATATTATACCAGGCCGTTTTTGCCCGGTTGTATCCGTATTGCAAATCATTACTTAATCCTGCTTCGGGAAACAGTTCAACACCAAAACGATCTCTTGATTGATAAGGAGTTGAAGCCAATGTCCATGCAATAAAAGGAAAACGAAGGTCAATACCATTACGTGTTCCTTCAAAATCATCAATGTAAACTAAGCCTCCGCCGTTCTTTTCAGGGCGAATCTGTTTGGCAGTGCTGGGAATAATTTTTGCGCCTTCGCCATAGAAATTAATATTGGATGCCTGTCGTGTTGTGTAAAAAGGTAATGCATCCACCCATTTCGTTAAGCGTTTCCAGTCACTGTTATAATTCACATCTGCACCAATCATGGTATTACGGATCGGATCATCACCATAATTCATTTTGGTAAAGAAGGGGCGTTCGCCCAAGCGCATCACAGCTCCACCAATCGTCAGTTGTTTTGTTTGACGTTCAATAGCACGGTATTCTAAACGCAGTGCCATGAAGTTGCGGTTCTGCATTCCGAATGTGGCATTGTTTTCAAAATTAACAGCAATGGGCATCCCAGAGTTAATGATTGCCTGATTAATAATTCTTACTGTTCCTAAATTATAGTCAACTGTGAAATCAACATTCTCTCTTAATATCTGTCCGCCGGCTGTTACTGAAACAGAACCCTGCGGCACATTGAATGCTCCTAAAGGAATATCGCCACCGCCACCTGCACTGCGTGATGCACCTTTAAATACAAACCGGTTTAACTGTGGCGATTGTTGTGCTAACCATTTAATTGAATCGTACAATGGATAGAATAAATATTTCTGACGGAGAGCAACTGAATCTGCACCACGGAAAATATAATTCAAATCTTTTCCAAACGGTTCAAGCAAAGGAAAAATCACACGGCTCATTTGTGAGTTGACTGTATAGCCCTCCACAAAATCAAACACACCATCGGGTTGCGGATCGTTCTGATTATTTAAGCGGTCAAGGTTCACCAGTTCAATGATTGGTCTTCCTTTTTCTTCACCTTCCGGAATATATCTTTTTTCACCACCGCCCGGTTCCTGGTAAAGAATGTTGAGTTTGAAATCTTTGCGCTCCAGCTGACCAAAGCCCACTGAATAAACGTTCTTCATCATCAGATCCCAAATGGGAAGTAAAGGACGTTGCGATGTTGCTTTCAGCATTTTTAAAAACAGCACTTTCTGTGTACCACTGTTGTTCACAGCTGTATCGGGTGTTACATCATTGGAGAATTCACCTACTGTAAAAATTTTGCCGTTAACGCTGTATTGAAAAGCCACACCCAATACTTCATCAGGCTGCAATACTGTATTCAACGAAATAAAACCGATCTGCGGATTGAAATAATATTCTTCGGGTTTTAATTTACGTGCAAATGTGCGTTCAAAATCCTGCACTGCCGTTAAACCAAAACTGGTGAGTCGGTTTGTTACCAATGATGCATCTCTTGTTGCCGGATCGTTAATGATCCGTTGGTATAAATCATTGGCACTGTTCTGTGGCAGATCAGAACCGGTTAAAGGATTCACATTGGGATTGTTTGGCTGATATTCACCCAGATCCATCAACGCAACAATATTCCTGTTTTCTGTGGTTGATCCCGTTCTGTTGGTAACCCATACTTCCATGCGGAGAATTTGTACGGGTGTAATAACAGAAGGAATATTCTTCATGTTCTTGTTATAGTTATTCTTAAAATACTGGGCTAACAGGAAGTGACGGTTCTCTTCATACTCATCGGCTTTTACTACGAACTGCTGCAATCCCGAACCACCAGCCATCTGTACCTGCTGCTTATTGGAATTCTGATTGGCTAAAACAGTGGTGATATATAATTTTCCAAACTGCAATTCTGTTTTCAATCCAAACAGTGCAGAAGCACCGGGCATTAATGATCCCTTTGCAGGAAAAGAAATATTACCGGCTTCAATCCGTTTGATGATCGCATCGGTATTACCGCTGTAATCCAGCTTAAGCTGATTTTCAAACTGAAAATTCGCCAGTGTATTATACGTAACTGGAAAGTTGAGCTTGTCTCCAATCTTGGCATTCAAACCAAAATTGGCATTCATATCAAAATCAAAACCGCCATTTTTTCTTGCACGTTCCGGAAGAGTTGGGTTTTTAATATTCTGTCCGAGATAGCCGGCAGTTAAGGTTACATCACCTTGCGGTTTTATTTCAACTTTCGGAATACCTGTATTACTGAATAAGCGGTTAAAGAAACTTGGCCGCACCTGCAACTTGGGATCAAGAATCCTCCTATTGAGGTTAAGTGTTGTATTTAATCTGCGTTGAAAATAATCCCGTTCGTCCTGGCGGGTTTTGTAAGCCACCATTTCATCGAAAGTGAGGTAGGTTGGTTTGCGGTACCAACTCCTGCCGATTTTTTCATAGATATAATATCGCTTGGTGGCCGGATCATATGCAATAGAATCGGTGATATTCGATGGACGCTGCAGATCAAACGTGTTGCGGTTGGGATAATTAAAAGCATCTCCCCTGCGGTCGGTAAGCGGAAAACGTAAACTGGTATCAATTGATGGAACAGTATCTTTTGAAGATGGATTGAATGCAGGTACACCTCCGTAACTCAACATGGATATGCATGTAAGTACAAGTGTTAACAGGGCGGCACTACCATGTATGGTACGTTGCATCAGGGTCAATTCTCTAAGCGAGTGGCTTTTGTTACAGGTTTACAAACATTTCAATGCAGCTTTTATCAACTCCTGTACCTGGTCAAACGCCGTATTCGTTTGACGGGCTTTTTTAATAGCCGATTCGGCCGCATTCCTTGCAATACCTAAAGCAGTCATAGCAGTTAACGCATCCTGCTCTAAAGTATTGTGAGTCAGTG
The DNA here is from genome assembly GCA_964580775.1 of uncultured Chitinophagaceae bacterium. Lineage (GTDB taxonomy): Bacteria > Bacteroidota > Bacteroidia > Chitinophagales > Chitinophagaceae > Lacibacter. The sequence continues at coordinate 88,428 of CAZOLW010000007.1, forward strand.
TAGAAATATTCCCATCCGCTGTTGTTTTTGAAATTTTATCACGCAGCTCCAACACAATTCGCTGGGCTGTCTTTTTTCCTATTCCTTTCACACTTTCGAGGAGGCCTTCGTTGCCCGACAGAATTGCTCTCACCACTTCTTCTGACTGAAGAGAGGAAAGCATCATTCTGGCAGTTGAAGCCCCTACTCCGCTAACGCTGAGCAGCTGCAGAAAAACTTCTTTTTCAACCTTTTCGAAAAACCCGTACAGAATATGGGCATCTTCCCTTACCAGTAAATGAGTGAACAATGTTCCTTCCTGTAAATGCTGAATTTTCCCGTATGTATTTAGACTAACCTGCACTTCATAGCCTACGCCATGAACATCAACATGAACAACAGTTGGAGTTTTGAGTGTAAAGGTTCCTTTGACGTACGCAAACATGAGGCGAAAATAGACTTTTTTTCAGCAGATGAAGCAAGGAGCGAGCCGTAATTCGGGGTCTTTAAAGCAAGCGGTTACTCATTTCGAAAATATCAACTGTTAAACCTCTACCTTCAATAGCTAACAATTGCTTTTCCTGCTTTTCTTATCTTCGTGCGCAATTTTAAAAAGCTCGATCAAAAATAAATACATGAGTCATAAACTAACCGCTGCTATTACGGCTGTTGCCGGATGGGTACCCGAAGACAAACTTACCAACTTTGACCTGGAGAAAATGGTTGATACTAATGATGAGTGGATCCGCACACGAACCGGCATTTCTGAAAGAAGAATATTAAAAGGCGAAGGACTTGCCACATCTGATATGGTTGCTCCTGCAGTTCTTGATCTCTGTAAAAAGCGTGGAATAGATCCTACAGAAATAGATTGTTTGATTGTTGGCACAGTAACACCAGATATGGTGTTCCCTTCAACAGCTAATATTGTGTGCGATAAAATTGGCGCAGTAAATGCATGGGGATTTGATTTAAGTGCTGCCTGCAGTGGTTTTCTCTTTGCATTAACTACCGGCGCCTCTTATATTGAAAGTGGTCGCTATAAAAAAGTGGTAGTGGTTGGTGCCGATAAAATGAGTGCTATTGTTGATTATACTGATCGTAACACCTGTGTTATTTTTGGAGATGGTGCAGCTGCAGTACTACTTGAACCCAATGAAGAAGGATTTGGTGTACTCGACAGCATTTTACGTACAGATGGTGCCGGCAGAAATTTCTTACACATGAAAGCAGGTGGAAGTTTAAAACCTGCAAGCATGGAAACTGTTGCCAACAAAGAACATTTTGCTTACCAGGAAGGACAGCAGGTATTTAAGTTTGCAGTAAAAGGAATGGCTGATGTTAGTGCAGAATTATTAGAAAGAAACAATTTAACAGGTGATGATATTGCCTGGCTGGTACCGCACCAGGCGAACCTCCGCATTATTGATGCAACAGCTAACCGAATGGGTTTACCCAAAGAAAAAGTAATGATCAATATTGAAAAATACGGTAACACCACTGCTGCAACTATTCCACTTTGTTTGTGGGAATGGGAAAATCAATTGCATAAAGGCGACAACATTGTGCTTGCTGCTTTTGGTGGAGGATTTACATGGGGAGCTACCTGGATTAAGTGGGCGTATGATGCAAAAAAATAATCTATTAAAAAAGAGCGATCAATTGATCGCTCTTTTTTAAATCGCCTGTGTTCGCATATAATGTATAAAATCTGTTTGTGGTATTTCGGTAACTCCTAACTCCCGCATCATTGTTACCAGTTGTCCCCTATGATAAGTGCCATGATTAAATAAGTGTTGAACTATTTGCCATACAGCCGAACGAAAAGGCTGGCCTTTAATATTCTTATAATCAAATTCCCGTTTCAGTTCTTCTTCTGTACATTGAAAGGCCCATTGTTTCCAATCGGTTGATTGCTGCAATAAACCATTGACAGCCTCTTTCATGGTTGGATTAAATTGCCGGCTGGGGATCATGATCTGTGCATGCCCTTCCATTCGCTGCCACCAGGCGCTTTCTGTATCCCACATGTGCAGAACGGTTGCATATAAGTTGGGGAAGCTGCTTTTCACAATCTGCTGATGCAGTTGTTCATCCATTTCAAGAATAGTATCTGTCATGGCTTTGTTGGCCCACAGATTATAAGCAGCATAATGAACTAACAATTCTTTCATGCAAAATCATTTGTTGAAAATTACAGAAAATTACTTTTCATCAGTAACTATTTTCTGAATGGCAACAGGAATTGACGGGCAGGAACAGAAGCAACTTTAAGAATGCTTACATTTATCTCTCCAAGACAAACTTCAATTATGGAATTCTCTACCAGGATCATTCACGAAGACAATGTAAAAGATAAAAGTGGTGCAGTAATGGCACCAATTGTATTATCCACCACTTTTGAAAGAGGAGATGATGGTATCAGTTATCCCGGCGGATACTTTTATTCAAGGTATGATAACCCCAACAGGAATTCACTGGAACTTAAACTGGCCAAGATGGAAGCGGGAACTTCCTGCGTAAGCTTTTCATCAGGACTGGCAGCAGCAACGGCAGTATTTCAAAGTTTAAAAAGCGGTGATCATATTATTATACCTGATGATACTTATTTTTCTATCCGTACAATCCTTGATACATTGTTCGGCAATTTTGGGTTGACTTATACTCCTGTTGACTTGGATGATCTTGCTGCTTTGAAAGCGGCTATTCAATCCAATACAAAACTCATCTGGATGGAATCACCATCCAACCCATTAATTAAAGTCACAGATATAGCTGCAGTAGTTGCAATAGCAAAAGCGCACAACTGTTTTACTGTTGCTGACAACACATGGGCCACTCCGTTTTATACAAAACCAATTGAACTGGGAGTTGATATTGTTCTTCATTCTACCACAAAATATTTTGGTGGCCACAGCGACCTGTTGGGTGGGGCATTAATTTTTAAAGAAGATAATGAACGTTTTGAATTTGTAAAAGCTTATCAGCGATTGGGCGGCGCCGTTCCCTCGCCTTATGATTGCTGGCTATTATGCAGAAGCCTCACGACCTTTGCTGCAAGAATGCCGATTCATTCTGACAATGCAATGAAACTGGCACTATATCTTGAAAGCAACCCGAAAATTGAAAGAGTGCTATACCCGGGATTACCTTCTCATCCGCAACATGAAATTGCAGCAAAGCAAATGAAAGGTGGATTTGGAGGCATGTTATCAATTCTTGTAAAAGGGGAAAGAGATGCAGCGTTGAAACTGGCGAACTCTTTACAATTATTTACGCATGCCACCAGTTTAGGTGGTGTTGAAAGTTTGGTTGAACACCGCAAATCAATTGAAGGAGCCTTATCAGCCACACCGGACAATCTGTTAAGAATTTCTGTTGGTATAGAAGATGTAAAAGATTTAATTGAAGATTTTCAACAGACGTTAGCTGCTATCTGATTAACATCATATTTCTGAACTTGAAACCATTTCCCGCTTTATAAATTTTAAACTAATGAAAAAGCTTCTTTCATTTATTATTCTCTGCACATTCATGCTGAATGTTGCAACTGCACAAACCACCGACAAACGTCTTGCAGGAATTGACACATTCATCAACCGAATACTGAGTGAATGGAAAGTTGCCGGTGTTACCGTTGCTGTTGTTGAAAAAAACAAAGTGATCATGACCAAAGGTTTTGGTTACAAGGACTTTGAAAATAAAACTCCGGTAACAGAAAACACATTGTTTGCAATTGGCAGCTGTACCAAAGCTTTTACATCTTCATTACTAAGCTTTCCATTGAAAGATGGCAAACTTGATCTTGATAAACCCGTTAATCAATATTTGCCGGAACTGCGTTTCATCAACGATGAATTGACAAATACAGTTACCACAAGAGATATGATGAGTCACCGTACCGGCCTTCCACGTCATGATCTTGCATGGTATGGTTCAAAAACAAGCCGTGACAGTCTGCTTTATATCATCCGTTTGTTTGAAACAACGGCTCCATTACGCCAGGCTTGGCAGTATAATAATTTTATGTTTTTAGCGCAGGGTGTGTTAGCACAAAAACTAAGCGGCAAAACATGGGAAGAACTCATCAAAGAAAAATTATTCCTGCCATTGGGCATGACGGCAAGTAATACTTCCATCACTGATCTGCAGAAAGCACCTGATTTTTCTTTCGGTTATAATGAGAAAGACGGAAATATCATGAAGATGAAATTCATGAACATTGATGCCTTAGGTCCTGCCGGTGCAATTAACTCCAATGCAAAAGATATGGCCAATTGGGTAATGATGTGGATCAATGCAGGTAAATTCAATGGAAAAGAAATTATTCCCCCTTCCTACTACTCACAGGCCATCAGTTCGCAAATGGTAATCAGTTCCGGGCTTCCATCTAAAGAACAGCCGGATGTATTTTTCAGCAACTATGGTATGGCATGGTTTCTTGCCAACTACCGTGGACATTACCGTGTAGAACATGGTGGAAATATTGACGGCTTCAGCAGCAGCACTTCTTTTTTCCCAACCGACAGTATTGGTATTTTTGTTTCTGTTAATCAAAACGGATCACCTGTTCCTTCAATCATCCGCAATACCATTGTTGACAAAATGCTCGGACTGAAATTCAAAGACTGGCACCGCACACAAAAAGTTGCTGTTGATAAAGCAAAAGCAGCAGCCAAAGAAAAACTGAAAGCCGACAGTACGCAGCGTAAATATGGAACAAAACCAACACATGCCATTACAGATTATACAGGAACATTTACCAATGAAGCATACGGAACTCTGACAATTGAATTGAAAAAAGACACATTGATCGGAAAGTACAATGCGTTAACTTTTAAGGTGACCCATTATCATTATGATTACTTCAATTTTATTCCTGTTGCTGATGGTGTGGATGCAAGTGAAGAAGATGCCATGAAAGGCTTGTTCAATATTAACATCAAAGGTGAAATCGAATCAGTATCACTAACTCTTCAAAGTGGAGTAAAAGAGATTGAGTTCAAAAAGAAAATTGAAACCATTGATGTAAGCAAAGCCGACCTGGAAAAATATGTGGGCGATTATGAACTTCCCGGACCAACAACTGTAAAAGTGTATATCAAAGGCGATAAAACATTAATGGTTCTTGTACCGGGCCAACCTGATTATGAAATGCTGCCTGTTAAAAAAGATCTTTTTAATTTTAAAATCATCAGTGGCTACAGTGTTCGTTTTGAAAAGAATGATAAAGATGAAATAACAGCATTGTATTTCATTCAGCCAAACGGAACATTTAAAGCAACAAGAAAAAAATAAACAGTCTGACTACGCTGCTTTTAAAATCCGGCTGCAATGAATGCAGCCGGATTTTTTTGACGGGATATTAATTCTGTCAGGTATACTTTGGATTACTGCTGCAACTGGTTTATTTTAGCAATAATCGTCAGAAACAACCCAATTGCATGAATACAATTCTTAGAAAAATAATTATCAGTACCACCTTAAAGGATAAGAACAGGGATTCCGGAAAGGAATTCAGTAAATATCAACTGGCAATCGGACTTCGTGAATTGAAAATAAATTTACTTCATTTTCTAAAAGATGTTCTGCTTATTACTTTGGGGATTTTTTCTGCTGCGTTTGGCTTCAAAGGTTTCCTGTTAACTAACCATTTTATCGATGGTGGAGCTACCGGCATTTCGCTTTTGATCTCTGCATTAACAAAAATCCCTCTCCACTTTCTCTTGATTGGTGTAAACATTCCTTTTATTCTGCTGGGTTATAAAGTGGTAAACAGGGCCTTTGCCATTAAAACAGCTTTCGCAATTTCCGGTCTTGCATTGGTTGTTGCAACTGTCCATTTCCCCAACATAACCAACGACAATTTACTCGTTGCCATTTTTGGTGGATTTTTTCTTGGTGCAGGTATTGGATTGTCAGTAAGAGGAGGTGCCGTAATTGACGGAACAGAAGTACTGGCTATTTTCTTAAGCCGCAAACTTGGTACAACCATCGGAGACATTATCATCCTTATCAACATTGTTATTTTCTCAACTGCAGCCTATTTTCTTTCCATTGAAATTGCCATGTATTCACTCATCACTTACCTGGCTGCATCCAAAACACTCGACTTTATTATTGAAGGTATTGAAGAATATACCGGTGTTACAATCATCTCCTCTCATAATGAAGAAATCAGTCAGATGCTGATCAATACAATTGGCAGAGGGTTTACTGTTTACAGCGGCAAACGTGGATTTGGCAAAAAGGGAGAAGCAACTGATACTGATATTATTTACACAGTTGTAACAAGGCTTGAACTCAATAAACTTAATACCGAAATCCAGAAAATTGACCCTTATGCATTTGTGGTGATGAGCAGTGTGAAGGATACAAAAGGCGGCATGATTAAGAAGAGACCTTTAAAACATTAATCTGTTTACCCGTTGTTTTCGATTCTTACATTTGCAGTTCAATTTAATCACCAATCATGCCCATCAATATTCGCCGTGCTGTAAAAGAAGATTGCCCCAGATTACTGGTGCTCATAAATGAACTGGCTTTGTATGAAAAAGCTCCAGAGGAAGTAACTGTTACATTAGATCATTTTGTTGAAAGTGGCTTTGGCAGTAATCCTGTATGGTGGGCATTTGTTGCTGAAGAAGATGGATTGGTGCAGGGTTTTGCATTGTATTATATCCGCTACTCTACATGGAAGGGTCAGCGAATGTACCTCGAAGATATATTGGTAACAGAACAGGCAAGAGGAAAAGGACTGGGCAAATTATTATTTGATCAGCTGATTGAAGAAGCAAAAGAAAAAAAATTAAGTGGTATTGTTTGGCAGGTACTTGAATGGAATGAGCCTGCGATTAATTTTTATAAAAAGTATAATGCCAATCTTGATCCGGAATGGATAAACTGCAGTATTGACACCCCTCCAAACCTCCCCTGAAAGGGAGGCTTTTGACTTTAGTATTTTAATCAGCTATTAGCTATATCTCTTCAAAACAAAAATGCAACAGAATAATTTGCTGTTGCATTTTTTATGCGATAAACAATTGAAGAATTCCTCAAAGTCCCCTTTAGGGGATTTAGGGGTTGTATTTTAATTCACCCCCTCCACTACCATCTCTTTATTAATCTTCTGCACCAATCCCTGTAACACTTTACCTGGACCTACTTCTGTAAACTTGCTTGCACCATCAGCAATCATCGCCTGCACACTTTGTGTCCAGCGAACAGCACTTGTTAACTGATCAATTAAATTTTGTTTGATCTCATCTTTATCCAGTACTGCTTTCGCAGCTACGTTCTGATAAATGGCACATTGAGCTGTGTAGAAACTGGTGCTTTCAATTTTTGCTTTCAACTCTTCACGTGCGGGTTCCATTAACGGACTGTGAAATGCTCCTCCAACAGGAAGAACCAATGCTCTTTTTGCACCGGCAGTTTTCATCCTTTCGCAGGCAATATCAATTCCTTTCAACGAACCGCTGATGACCAGTTGACCGGGACAGTTGTAATTAGCCGGTACAACTATTTCACCTGTTTCATCCAATACCTGTTTGCAAACCTCTTCCACTTTATCATCAGCCAGTGCAAGTACTGCTGCCATGGTTGATGGATTAAGCTCACATGCTTTCTGCATGGCCTTTGCACGCACACTTACCAATTGCAATGCATCTTCAAAACTTAACACTCCATTTGCCACCAATGCACTGAATTCTCCCAATGAATGACCGGCAACCATATCAGGCTTAGCACTCTCAATTGTTTTATATGCTACTACTGAATGTAAAAACACAGCCGGTTGTGTAACATTTGTCTGTCTTAAATCCTCGTCTGTTCCGGTGAACATGATATCTGATATTCGGAAACCCAATATTTCATTCGCCTGTTCAAATAAGCGTTGAGCTGATACGCTTCCTTCATATAAGTTTTTTCCCATTCCACTGAACTGTGATCCCTGCCCCGGAAATACAAATGCATGCTTCATACTGTATAATTTATGTGCCAAAAATAAAGAAGTCTGTTACAATAAATGCAACAGACTTCATGAATTAGCTTTTTAGTTGCTAATGAAATTTTCCAGAGATCAGTTTCATAAACTCACTTCTCGTCGAGTCTTTCTGAAATTCACCTGAAAAAGCAGAAGTTGTTGTAACAGAATTTTGTTTTTGCACGCCACGCATCATCATACATAAATGCTGTGCTTCAATTACCACTGCAACACCCATAGGATTCAATGATTCTTTAATTGCTTCCAGTATCTGTGTTGTTAAACGTTCCTGCACCTGTAACCGTCTTGCATACACATCCACTACCCTTGCAATTTTACTTAACCCGGTAATAACTCCATTCGGAATATAGGCAATATGTGCCTTCCCGAAAAATGGTAACATATGGTGCTCGCACATACTGTACAGCTCAATATCTTTCACAATAATCATTTCACTCACTTCTTCATGAAACCTGGCACTGTCAAGAATTGCTTTTGCATCCATCTGGTATCCCTGCGTCATATACTGCATTGCTTTTGCCACACGTTCAGGTGTTTTCTGCAAACCTTCACGCTCTGCATCTTCACCTAATAATGTCAATGCGCTCTTATAATTTTCTATCAGTCCTGAAGTAACTTCCTCTTCGTACTGCTCTGTTTTTTTATAAGCCATAATTATATTTGTCGTTTATAGTTTGATTACCGGCTTCAACTCATTTTTCACCGGCATTGGCGTCGCACTCTTGTACAGTATTTCTTTATTCATCTTCATTTTAATCATCATTCATTTTACACTTCGTACAGCGTACTTCTTACATCATACATCGCATCATGCCGGGTACTCCACAAAATTTCTCGGCGTTTCGTATAACCTGATCTGTAAATCCTTATCTGCATCAATATGAGGCCTCAGCAAATCATAAATCACAATAGCAATATTCTCTGCGGTTGGATTAAGGTTATTAAATTCTGCTGTATCCATATTCAAATTCTTATGATCGAACCGTTCATGCACTTCCCGTTTAATCAAATCACTCAGTTGTTTCAGGTCCATCACATATCCCGTATCAGCATTGGGTACACCAGTGATCTTTACCACCAGTTCATAATTATGCCCATGAAAATTTGGATTATTACATTTTCCAAAAACTGCATCATTCTGTTCAAAACTCCAGGATGGATTATATAAACGATGGGCAGCGTTAAAATGTTCGTGCCGAAAAACAGATACTTTCTTTTGCATCATATATTCTGTAAATACAATGTCTGTATTTTGCTTTCAATAAAGTCAAATACGGGCATTTATGTGATATAACAAGGTACGCAGGAAAAGGTTTACTCGCCGTAATATTCTACATAAATGCGGGGAGTTTCGTAGAGCTTTACACAGTGCAAAATCACTCCTTCGGGCAAGTGCGGAACCAGTTGCTGCCAGATACCAACCGCCAGGTTTTCAGTAGAGCACATTTTATCACGCATAAAATCAACATCCATGTTAAGATTCTTATGATCGAGTTTCTCAATCACATGAATCTTCATCAGGTCACTCAGCTTTTTTACATCAAATAAAAAGCCTGTATCCTCATTTACCTTTCCTTTAATGGTGACAAAGAGATCAAAATTGTGTCCATGCCAGTTTTCGTTGGCACAGATCCCGAAAACAGCATCATTCTTTTCTTTACTCCAGGACGGATTATAGAGTTTATGCGCCGCATTAAAATGTTCAAGTCTTGTTAAGTAAACCATGCTTCACTTATTAAAATCCCTCACAGCAATTGGGCGGAGGAATTAATGAGGCGCAAAGTTAATAAGATTGAAGCATTTTAGAGGTATTCTGGATTTTGTTTTAATCTTGCTTAAAAATACACATGAACTGTCTTGTAGTATCGGCCACCATTCTTGAAATAAAGCCCTTTATTGAACATTGCCGAATCAGCGATAAACTCGACTATATTGATCTTGAGCTCGATTTCCTTATTACAGGTGTCGGCTCGATCAATACAACCTATGCATTAATGAAACATCTGCAGGTAAAAAAGCCTGATGTAATTATTATGGCTGGCATCGCCGGAGCAATGTCAAACAAATTAAACCTGGGCGATGTAGTAGTGGTTAAGGAAGAAGCCCTGGCCGATTTGGGTGTGCAGGAAAAGGACGGTTATAAAGATGTATTTGATCTAAAATTGCTTTCTTCAAATAAATTCCCTTTCTCCAAAAAGAAATTGGTTAACCCTTTTTCAATTTTGATGGAGCGTACTTTATTACCAACAGTAAATTCCATTACCGTTAACCAGATCACCAGTTCAAAAAAAACTGCCGAACTTTACAGCAAGAAATACAAAGCTGCCATTGAAAATATGGAAGGGGCTGCTTTGCATTTGGTATGTATAAAAGAAAATATCCCGTTTGTACAAATCAGGAGTATCTCAAATTATGTAGGAGAAAGGAATAAAAAGAAATGGCAATTGAAGGAAGCAGTTGAGAACCTGAACAAAAATCTCATCAGGCTGATCGAAAGTTTATAAAATAGTTTTTCATGAAATTGACTCTTGGATTTTCACCATGTCCGAATGATACATTCATTTTTGATGCATTGGTAAATCATAAAATAGATACAGAAGGTTTTGAATTTGATGTTCAGCTGGAAGATGTGCAAACCCTGAATGAATGGGCTTTACAGGGCGAACTCGATATTTCAAAAATCAGCTATGGTGTTTATCCCCTGATTACAGATCATTATCATTTACTGAAAAGCGGTGGTGCGTTGGGTAAAGGTGTTGGACCATTGCTGATTGCAAAATCGAAAGATGAAAACTGGAAATTGAACATTGAAAATTATTCAATTGCTGTTCCTGGCAAAAATACAACTGCTCATTTTTTATTTACACAGGCTTTCCCAACTGCAAAGAACAAACAGTTCATGGTGTTTCATGAAATTGAAGAAGCGGTTTTAAGCGGAAAAGTTGATGCAGGTGTCATCATTCATGAAAACCGTTTTACCTATCAGCAAAAAGGATTGGTAAAGCTGATTGATCTTGGTGAATACTGGGAGCAAACGACAGGCTACCCTATTCCATTGGGAGGAATCGTTACACATCAGCGGATCGATTCATCAACTCAACAAAAGATTGAACAGCTAATCCGCAAAAGTCTTGAGTATGCATTTGAACATTATCCAACTGTAACTGATTATGTAAAACAGCATTCACAGGAAATGAGTGAAGATGTGATGCGGCAGCATATTGATCTGTATGTGAACAATTATTCACTTGACCTTGGTGAAGATGGAATGAAAGCTGTTGAACAGATGATGAAGATTGCAACTCTTCACTAAGTCATTTACTTTTTTAATGCTTTACTGTACACTTCCAGGCAACGTTTTCTTGCAACATCATGCACAACGATTGGCTGTACATAATTGAACCCTTCAAACTCCGGCACCCATTTGCGGATATATTTTAATTCCGGATCAAACTTCTGTGTTTGCAGATAGGGATTGAAAATGCGGAAATAAGGAGCAGCATCACAACCACTTCCTGCGGCCCATTGCCAGCCACCATTATTTGCTGCAAGATCAAAGTCTAATAATTTCTGAGCAAAATATGCTTCGCCCCAGCGCCAGTCAATCAATAAATGTTTGGTGAGAAAGGAAGCAACAATCATACGTACACGGTTATGCATAAACCCGGTTTCATTTAATTCACGCATACCTGCATCTACAATAGGGTAACCGGTTTGTCCATCGCACCATTTCTGAAATTCGGCTTCATTATTCCGCCATTCGATCAGATCATACTCCTTTTTAAATGATTGATTTTTTCCAACCTGTGGGAAATGCCAGAGAATCATATGATAAAAATCACGCCAAATCAATTCATTTAAAAAAGTTTCATTCAGGTTTTTTGAATGACTTGCAAGTTCACGAATGCTGATGGTGCCAAAACGAAGATGAACACTCAGTCTGCTTGTTCCGTTGATTGACGGAATATCTCTTTGCTCTTTATACTTTGTTATGATTTCATCTTTAACTTCAGATGAAGGGAAAGGTAATCCTGTACTTTCAAAACCCATCTGCCCCAATGAAGGAATTGATTGAGGAGCTTGCTCATAAAAATGATTGAACTGTTTTTCTGTTGGGTAACTCTTTAAATAAAACTCATTCAGTTTTGCTTTCCATTTTTTACTGTAAGGTGTAAACACCGTGTAAGGCTTACCATCATCTTTCAACACTTCATCTTTTTCAAAAATCACCTGGTCTTTGTATGTATGAAATGAAATCCCGGCATCATTCAGTTGTTGCTGAATGGATGAATCCCTTTCCTGCGCATACGGTTCATAATCATGATTCGTAAATACCTTGCTTATCTGGTACTTTTCTGAAAGTTGCTGAAAGATAGAAGAAGGAAATCCATGGTACACTTCCATACTGCTGCCCATTCCTGCAAGTTGTTTCTGCATGTCATTGACAGAATGATGGATAAACTCAACTCTCCGGTCGGCTTTATCTTCCAACTTATCCAGGATGTTTTTGTCGAAAATAAAAATGGGAACAACCGGCAACCCTTCTTTCAATGCATCATATAATGCGGCATTATCATGCAATCTTAAATCCCTGCGAAACCAGCAAATATTGACCTTTTGTTTGGGCATGGTTGTACAACAAAAAGATTGTAGAAAAGTTTACTTAAAAAGCGGAGAAATATATTGTTGAAATATTTGGGTAGTTTGCTGACAGGCATATGTTTTATTACCAAATGATTTCACCCACTTGATACCATACATGGCATTGCTGAGAAAAACCTCATCAGCATGTAAGATGTCTGTTATTGTATACTCTCCTTCTTCCATTTTAAATCCTGACTGCTTCAATTGTTGAAGTAAATAACTCCGCATAACACCTGCCACACAGCCTTCCTTTAAATGCGGAGTATGGACAATCTCTTCTTTTACAAAAAACACATTGGCAATCGTTGCATCACAGATCCGTTTGTGTTGATTCAGTATCAAGGCTTCATTCCATTTTTGCTGTTTTGCATACTGTGCTGCCATTGCATACAGTAAATAATTATTGTTTTTCAGGTTGGAAAAAGCATCACATGATTTCCACCCGTCATCAAATAAGCCAATGTCCAATCCATTTTCATTCATTGAAAATTCCTTCTTCTCCAGGGGCCAGCATTGAACTAGGTAATTGAATTGTGTTGTTGGACTTTCCCATAAACCTCCCTCCCCTTTAAATACTGTAATGCGAACCCTGGCAGCATCAATACACTTATTCTTTTCTGCCAGTGAAAGCACTTCTTTTTTCAGGATCTCTTTTGTGAAATGTACAGGCACCGAAAAATAAAGTTGCGGAAGAGAATGAATCAGCCGGTTCCAATGTTCATCCCATAAAGGCAGATCGTTATTGTGCAAACGGATGGTTTCGAACAAACCTTCCCCATACCTGAATGACCGGTTATCAGGATGAATTACTTTCTCATCTCCACTGAAAAATTTCCCATTAAGATTAAAACTGAGTTCCATTCAAACAAATTAAAATCGAATATAAACAAAGAGGCGACACTTTTCAGTATCGCCTCTGCAGTTGGTTTCGGGTTACAGCGGTTATCCTTCGATAATATGATGTTTTACAGCATAGAGAATCAATCCTGCCGTTGAACGTGCGCCGATCTTTGATTTAAGTTTATCACGGATGGCTTCAACAGTACGTGGACTGAGATCAACTAAATCTGCAATTTCTTTTGTGCTTTTTTCTTCACACATTAACCGGAGTATGGTTGTCTCCTTTTCATTCAACTTCACATCATGACCCATTACTGAATCACCCTGACGTTTCATTTTCAATCCGTCAATTAAAGCCTTATTGGTAAGTGTGTTGAAGAAATATTCCTGCTCGTAGCAAGTTTTAATTGCCTCATAAATCACTTCACTGTCTGAGTTTTTGGTGAGGTATGAATTAGCTCCCAGCTCCATCAGTTTAGTGATCATAGTGTGTTCATCGTGCATTGTAAGCATGATAATTTTGATATCCGGGTAAAGCCGCTTTACTTCAGGCAGAGTGGCAATTCCGTCCATGATGGGCATTTGCACATCAAGTAAAATTACATCAGGCTGAATGGATTTTAGCATATTTAAGAGATGCATACCGTTATCTGCCTCAAAAATAACCTGAATGTCTTTTTTCATGCCCATTGCATTCTTAACCCCTGCACGGTAAAGTACATGGTCGTCAGTAATGGCAACTTTGATGATATCTGTGGATTGTTCGTTTGGTTTCACGGTTTTCATTTCGTACATAGGGTATTATTTTCGGACGTATTAATGATGATTACAGTTTGCAAATTGACGAATATTCCGCTGTTTTTTATCAGTACTACTACCTGACTTTAAACCTGTGGTTTTTACGTAGTGGTATTTCATTCAATCAGCCGATTCCTCATTCCGTACACAATCAGCCCTGCAATCGTCTTCGATCCTACCTTGTTTTTCATGTTCTGCCTGATCGTTTCAATAGTACGTGGGCTTAGAAAAACTTCTTTGGATATTTCCTCTGTTGTTTTGTCTTCGGACAGCAATTTCAGAATCTGGAGCTCTTTTTCAGAAAATTTTGTGGTATTAGGATAGTGCTGTTTTACCGTTCTTTTATAATTCAGTTTCAGCAATACAGCCTGGTTCACCAGTTCATTGAAATAGAAATCCTCGTTCATACAGGTGAGGATAGCCTCATAAATTTCGTTGGGATCGGTTGTTTTGGTGAGATAGGCATTGGCTCCCATTTCCATCATTTTGCTCACCATTTGCTGATCATCGTACATACTCAGCACAACAATCTTTACTTCTTCGTATTCCTTACGGATTAGCTGCAGGGCATTAATGCCATCTAATTCAGGCATTCTGATGTCCATCAGTAAAATATCAGGCTTTTTAATGGTAAGCTTATGCATCAAATCCTTACCATCTTCAGCCTCCCAGATTAATTTGAGGTGGGGTCTTCCGCCGAGGGCCATTTTAATACCGTCACGGAAGATTTTGTGATCGTCTGCAATTGCGAACTTAATTTGAGAATCAACAGACATGGGATATTGTGGTTTTAGGTTATCTGCAAAGTACTTCACTCTAGTGAAACTTCAAAGAATACTACGATCAAATTAAAATTTATACTCAAATTTCCCTACATCTGGTAAAGAGATACAAGGCTTTGATAAGTAATTCTCACTTAACAGGTACTGATTGAAATAAAATCCAACAACTGAATGAAGAATAAAAAAGACCAGAGAATTGAGATTCTGTAAAAAAATATTTATTTTACATTTTTAAGTAATCCTTTTCTTAAAGGTTTAGCTCTGTGTAAAACTGATTAACTCCTGACGGGACAATACCCCAATTGTTCCCTATCTGCTCTAAAGCAACCGAATCAGGTAGATTAACTAAGTGTTTTCACTTATTCACATTTTTTGCACAACGAACTTATACTAAGTCAATTTACTTTCAAATCTTCGTGAAACTTCTTATTATCACATGGTAATTTTACGCATTTTAAGTCGTAATATTGCCTAAGTCTTTTTACTTATTTAATTCATTTTTAAATGTAAAATATTGTTTTTCAACAAATTAATACAGTTGTTAACACTCCTGCAAAATGACACCTGTTGTCTACCCTTCTTTTTTTGTAAAAATTAGCAACTTAAAATAACTTCTAAAACCTACAACTATGCAAAAAGAATTACTTCAAAAAACTCAGATCGAGGCTATCGGAAAACACATTGGATATGAAGCTGGCGAAGAAATGGTAAAACGTTTTTATGACAAGCATCCTGATCAGGCTTATGGTCATATAGTAGGTCGTAACATTATTGATAAAATTTTAGCTCAACCAGGTTGTGTTGGAATTGGTGTTCTTCCAGCTTATAACGATCAAGGTCAACGTCAAACAGTATTTGTTGGTTTGGATAACACTGGAACTCCAATATTACAGTATAACATTATCAATGTTGCCGGCGAATTGGATGTTGAAGAAGGTCTCGTTGGAGACAACTTTAAAACTTCTGGCTGGTCATTATAATTTAGATCAACACATAAATTCTATATATTTGGGAATAAAACCAAATATTTGTTTTTATTAGTCGAAAATATAGCTAGGTTTTCAGTCTTAGTACCTGTAATTTTTTATTTTTTTTCAAAATCAAAAGATAAATCATTACAGGTACTTTTTTATTTTCTCATCTTTATTATTTTTCACCAGATTATTTTTAATAGCCTATTAAATAGAGACTCGCAGTATGCTAACGCCTTTAATTCGTTTTACACCCCACTGGAACTTCTTTTTACTGGACTGTATATCAGGCCTCATTTAAAAAGTTCAAGCTATAAGAAATTCATTATTATCAGTCTTTGCTTTTATTTTATCTGTTGGAGTCCGCTACTGATTTTTGAGGCCACGCAGGATTACTTTTCCTACATCAGAGCTGTAACTTATTCTTTAGTTCTAATCTATTGCCTGCTCTATTTTTATGAGCAAATGCGTTTCCCGCAATCTCTATTTATATATAATCAACGTCCTTTTTGGGGGATTGCCGGATTTCTGTTATTTGCTGCGGGAACGTTCTTTATTTTCCTTTTTGATCAATTTTCAAGCAATGTGAACGGCTTTCTGGAGCAATATATTTATATTCATGCCATACTTTTCACTATTAGGAACTTATTTTTTGCGATTATATACATTATAAGGTCAGAGAAAATCCCATTTGCAGAAATTTCACCCTCAATTACCTAAGCTAACATACTCCCAAAACCCATTGTATTTCATGTTTTTTTTACAAGCTACAAACCCAACTAATACGACCTATGTAGTGTACTTCGGTACATTTGGGATGCTGCTGCTTGCCGTTGGCCTCATTGTTTTTATTGTATTTCACCAGCGAAAAGTGATTTATTTCCAGCTTCGCATGAAAAAAATGCAGGAAGATCAGCAGCAAATGATGCTTCAGGCTTCCATTCAGAGCCAGGAAGAGGAACGTCAGCGTATTGCGGCTGATCTGCACGATGATGCAGGCCCGCTTTTGGCTACTGTACGTTTATACTTAAATGAGAACCTTATTCACCAGGATCAGGGTACTCAATTGCAAAGTATTTACAACGCCAAGCAAATCATTGATGACACGATTCAGTTGATCCGGAACATGTCGCACAACCTGATTCCACCGACATTAAAAAACTTTGGTCTGGAGAGTGCTGTAAATGATATGTTTCAGAAAATCAATGGCAGCGGCTCTATCAGTGCCAGTGCCCGTTTTCATGACTATAAAAGAAGATTAAAGCTGGAATACGAATTGTCAATTTTCCGGGTACTGCAGGAACTGGTTAATAACATACTCAAACACAGTCACTCAAGCTTTATTCATTTAACCCAAAACAAAACAGATCAGTATATTTATATTCGCATGCATCATGATGGAGAAGGATTAACACAGACTGAATATGAAAAGCTGAGAGATACGCCAAAGGGCATGGGGTTGAAGAATATTTTCAGCCGGATTAAAATCTTAAACTCTAAAATTCTGTTCGAAAAGGATTCATCCAACACATATTATAAAGTAACCATAGAGATTCCTGTTGAGGCGATGCTATGATTGCCGAAAAAGTTTAACTTTAAATCCAAATCTTATGAGCCAGATAAAAGTAGCAATAGCAGATGACCACCAGATATTTCGGAAAGGAGTAATTCTTTCTCTCCGTTCATACACGAATATCAAATTTGTGCTGGAAGCTGAAAACGGCGATGAGTTATTAGCCGGATTGGCCGAAGCCCAACCGGACGTAATTCTGATGGATCTCCGGATGCCCGGCAAAGATGGTATTGAAACAACCAAGGCTGTCAGCAAACAGTTTCCACATATGCATGTACTGGTACTTACCATGTATGAAGACGAACGTTTTGTAACTCACCTGATGGAAAACGGGGCAAATGGCTACCTGCTTAAAAGCTCTGACCCTGCAGAAATTAAAAAAGCCATCCTTGAAGTATATACAAAGGGTTATTATCTCAACAACTTTGTCAACCGCATTCTGCTGAAAAAATCACATACCAAAGCAAAAGCAATTCCAACTCTTAATAGCGAAATCCAGATTTCTGATAAAGAGAAACAGGTCATCAGGCTTCTTTGCATGGAATATACTGCCCAGGAAATTGCCAAAGAAATGGAAATAAGTCCACGTACTGTTGAAGCAATTAAAGACCGTTTAATGGAGCGCTTTGGTGTAAAAAACTCTGTAGGCCTTGTTTTCTTTGCAATGAAAAACTCACTGATCGATTAAAAGAGCTCGTTTTTTATATGGTCGTACAGCAGTGATTCTTTAAAATAATTGAGCATATACTTTGCAAGTTTTGGATTAATTGTGCTCAGCTTTTCCAGATCTTTTATACCCAGTTCATAGGCTGCTCTCATTCCTTCAGCATTGTTTCCAAGTTCAATAATTGTATTTTCATCTTTGTTCTGCCTGTCTTCAACAAGATCTTTAAAATCATCTAATAACAAAATGGGTCTCGCCAATGAATACCAGTAAGGCAGAAATTGTTCAATCCATTCATCAGTTAAATCAAGATCAACAAGGGTAAATAAAAATGCATCTGACCGGGCCAATGCTTTATGTTTTGTTTCAAATTTGAAATACTGAGGAACTGCTCCTGAAAGAACATGATATAAATCATCAGCAAGCTTCTTCTGTTTCAAATCAGTTTGCCAAATTTGCTGACATTTTTTGAGAAACTGATCAAACGAAATTTCCCTGTTTTCATACCGTTTTAACTGGTCAAATCCATTTTCCATTAATGAAACATGTTCATCATTTAACAGCAATTCCAGCGGTACTCCTAATTTATGAATCAGATCAAAGGCAAATGGTATGGTTAAAAAACCAAACCCTCCGGAAATATAAATTCGCTTCTTTTCCCAGAATAAATTGTTCGCCGGCACTTGTCTTTCATTGGCGAAGTAATCTGCAATCCTACTGTTGATCCCCAATTGGTCCTGTAGTTTTCTTGAGGTTATTACCATGAGGCCTGTTTTTAAGTGAGTCCGTTCCTTTAGTTAAGTTTTGATTACGTCTGCTGATATCGGAAGAAACTGAGTCTGTTATTGCTTTCAGCAAATCAGGGCGCTTTAAATAAAAATTATAACTTCTGCTGAATTCATTCCTGGTTGTATTATGCAACTGAAATATTCTCAGAAAGTACGATGCATTTTCAGCCGGCAACTTTAATGAAGTATCCTTCAGAATTCGCTCATTATTCAGAACATCAGCAACCAGAATATCTGTAAGAACCGCCTGCATTTTTTTGTGTGATAATACTCCTTCAGGAATATTGTTTTTATCTGAGCAGGATATGAAAAAAATAATGCTGCAGTATATAAAAATCAGACTCCTCATTTCAACTCCTGTTTATACTTATTCGAATTGCTTACATCCAGTCTGCTTAGAATTTCAACCACTTTTGATTTATCCTGAATCCCCGCTTTCTTAAACAGATTGATCAATTCATCTGCTTTTCCAAGCATAAAAAACTGAATGATCATCAGGTTCGGATTATCCCTGTTAAGATTATCCAGGTAAATCAGCGCATTGATAATTTCAGATCGGGCCATATTTTCATCTTCATACATCACATCTAAACCCTTGCGATAATAATTGATATATACATCATGAATAACGGCATACCGGTTGTTGATGAGATTTTCGGCAAGCCAGTATCTGTTTCGGTTATTGTTTTCAAATGATTTCCAGCCCGAAATCTTAGTAGCATCAGGAGCATTATTTACAATGTTCAAAGCTTTCTGAAAGAAAGGGTCTCCTCCTTTTGATGAAAAGGAATCATAATCGAAACCCAATATTATATATGCATAATAGGCCATCACAGCAGTAAGATTTGAAACCATCGGATCATTTCCTGAAATGCGGGTTTCATTGAATTCCATCCCCTGCGACTCGATATACTTAAAGTCAAAATTAGGATCCTGAAAATTAATTATTGGCGAAACATAAGTAGTTGAATAAACAGGCCGTGCAGCCTGGATGGTAATGCTGCCGGCGTAAACATTTGGTTCTGTCATTTCTCTTAAATTAATCAATATCTGGCAATTGATTTTTTCATTTGGCTTGAAAATATCATTTGTCCATTTGCGATTATTCAGAAAATTAGTAAGGGATGATTCGAGTGTGCGAAAAATTTTCCTGTCAACAGTTGAGGGTATTTGGTTGTCAACCACTCTTACCCTGGCATTTAATTCCTGTGCATAGCTGAATAAATGAACACCCATTGAAAACAGTAAAATCAGTGCGGATTTAATCATTTATTACTTTTTTTAATGTTTCAATAATATCTGTTGCCACCTCAGCTTTACTCTTCAGTGAAAACGAATATTCATTTTCTTTCTTATCAAAGATGCTGATTTTATTTGTATCAGCACCAAAGCCAGCACCCTCATCATTCAGAGAGTTCAACACTATCATATCTGCATTTTTCGCCTTCATTTTTCCAATAGCATATTCTTTCTCATTGTTCGTTTCCAAAGCAAAACCAACCAGCCACTGCTTCGGTTTTTTTACAGCTCCAAGACTACCTAAAATATCTTTTGTTCTTTTCAATTCAATCTGAAAAGATATTTCTGTCTTTTTTAGTTTTTGTTCCGCTGCTGCAACTGGTGTATAATCTGCAACTGCGGCAGACATTATCGCAATTGCGCAGGAACTGAATTCTTCCATGCATGCGTTATACATTTCTTCTGCACTTTTCACTCTGATAAGCTTTGAAAGCCTGCAATTGATAGTTTGATTAGATGGCCCAAGAACTAACACTACTTCAGCACCACGTACCGACAATTCCTCTGCAAGTGCAATTCCCATTTTCCCGCTTGAGTGATTACCGACGAACCTGACAGGATCAATTGCTTCATAAGTTGGGCCGGCGGTAATCAGAACTTTAATTCCGGCAAAATCATTTCTGCTCAAAAAAAAATGCTCAATCTTTTCAATGACTATCTCTGGTTCTGCCATTCTTCCTTCACCCTTTAACCCACTTGCCAGTTCACCGGTTTCAACAGGGATTATAATATTTCCATACGACTGTATCTTACTGATATTATTTTTGGTGGATGTATGTCTCCACATATCTTCATCCATAGCAGGTGCAACCATTACTGGGCATATTGCAGATAAATAAACGGCGGTTAATAAATTATCGCACAACCCATTTGCCAGTTTAGCCAGTGTGTTACAACTTAACGGGGCTATCAGCATAAGGTCAGCCCAACGGCCAAGCCCTACATGATTTGCCCAGCTGTTTTCATCAAACAAATCAATTAAAACCTTATTTTTTGAAAGAGTTGACAACACAAGCGGAGACACAAAATCCTTAGCGGCAGGGGTTAATACAACTTTCACATCTGCCCCTTCTTGAACAAACAACCGGACAAGCAGTATTGATTTATACGCAGCAATACTTCCGGTAATACCCAACACTATTTTTTTTCCTTTAAGTTTCATTTGCTATGCAAAATAGAGCAAATTAGGTAATATTAAAACGTTAATGGCGACCAGTGGCCGCCATTAAAAAAATATATCTTATGTGCTTAAGAAAATAAATCATTTTCTGCCCGGCGATGATAAATCTTATCGTCTGTAAACTCCTGTGTTGCCAGAAGTGCAGGGTTAGGCATACGTTCATATGCTTTTGATATTTCAATTTGCTCCTTGTTTTCATGAATCTCTTCGAGACTATCAGTATGACTTGCAAACTCCTCCAGTTTATTATGCAACTCCTCTTTAAGAGAAATATTAATCTGGTTGGCACGCTTTGCTATAACAGCAATAGATTCATACAGATTGCCGGTTTTAGCCTTCAAATCAGCAACATTTTTAGTTTCAACCACACTGCTTGTATTAGCACTAACTTTTCTTATCAGTCTGCTCATTTTTATTTGCTTTTAGATTGTTTTTAGATAAATTAAAATATTTTTCTGCGTCTTTTAATAATTTACTTTCAGGGAACCGATCTACAAAATCATAATACTCTTCAATTACTTTTTCAAATCGTTCCTGTTGCTTCTCTTCTACACTCATTCCGGCATACTGGAAATATGATTTAATGATCATCAGTTTATACTCTTCGCCTTTTTTCGATTCAGGATAATGATTCAGTAAATTGGTGAATGTAATTGCGGCGGCTCTGTATGAACCAACGTTATAATACAATTCAGCACTTTTAAAGTCCTTTAGCTCCAGTTTTTCATAACACTCCTCAATGATGTTCTTTGCTTCCTGCAGTTTGGGCGACTCCGGATAATTGTTTAAATGTGCCTGCATTAAACCAATCGTCTTTTGTGTAGATGTCTGATCCAGTTCCACTCTCGGCGATTGCTTAAAAAAGCAGTAAGCTCTCAAATAATCTACCTCAGAAGCTCTTGTGCTTTTGGGGAATGCTTCCAGAAAGCCTTTAAACAGGTTTTCTGCATTCATATAATCCTTCTGGTAAAAGGCGCAATTTGCATACTTAAAATAAAGATCTTCAAATCTTGGGTCGTTTCTCAGTAATGGGAACAGATCTTCATATAACATCTGTGCCTTACTGAATTTTTTATTCGCATAATACTGCTCAGCCATTCCGAGTTTATATTCAACGTCCTTACTCTTCAGAATTTTTGTAACAGCATTCCTGTTACAGGAAGCAAGAAAAAGGATACCCACAAAAAACACTAAAAAACTGATTCTGATATTCATAAAAGCCCACAAAGTTAAGTTATTTGGGCAAATTAGCCCCATCCCTTTTCAAATAATACAATTACCGGTTAATCTTTTCATAAAGAAAAAGCCCCGACACAATTAGTCGGGGCTATATAAGCAATTAGTTCTAATTTCTTACTTCTTTTCAGCACGGAGCTCAACCACTGAAGGATCGCCCTCATGACAGTCGTATTGTGCAACAACACGGTCTGCACTTATACCTTGTACTTCAACCAGGTATTTAACAATTGCATCTACACGTTTTTGACCTAATGCCTGACCTGATTTGCTCTTAGCAGCACTGCCACAAACAATCATTTTACACTCAGGATTACCACGTAAAGAAGAAGCTACGCTACCAACCAATGCTTTTGCTTCAGCACTTAAAGCTGTGCTGTTACCGGCAAAATTGATACTTGGAAGATCAACCAAGTTACAGGTTGGAGGTGCAATAACAGGATTTTTGCAGCACTCAGGATCTGGACACTTACCAACACCATCAGCATCAACTGGCTGACATTGTGTAGGAGTAATCAATTCCTTATCCTTACAATCAGGAACACCATCACCATCTGTATCACGGCTTACACCATGGGAATCAACCGGACATCCTGCTGGAGTATTAGGTTCGTTATCGAACTGATCAGTAACACCATCCCCATCAGCATCATCCAGAACAGGCTTTGGCATTTTCATGTGACGTGGGGCGTTTAACTCATTATAAGCATAATCCAAAGGATTTAACCACCAAAGAGGTTCAACAGATTTAGATCCAAAGCTATAGTTTAAGTTAACATTTGTATAATGCCAAGAATCAAAATCACGTGTCATTGCAGCATCACCCATTGAAGCTTCCTGCCAACGTTGACCGTCTAACAGATCATCATTAGTCCAGGTAAGAACTTCTTCAATACCAACGCTGAAACGCTTGCTTAATTTGAATGCAACACCAGCACCAACCTGAACGGCCGGTTTGAATGTCATACCAAATAATTTAGGGCGACGCAGGTTCTGACCTTCTGCAGCAGTTTCATATTTTTTATCCATTCCTGCCCTCAGGTCACGCAAGATGTCCCTTTTATTTTTGTTTGCAATTTGATACTTTATCTCAACTGCATTGAATAGACTATTATAAGATGCATTGTTTGGCCCAAGTGCATCAACCTTTGATTCGTAAATAAAACCACCAATACCACCAAGACCATAGATTACAAATCCTGTTTTAGATTTATGGAAGCGGATATTATTCAAAGTGATGATACCCTGTAATGCTAACTGATGGGATACTGTACGATAATTATAATATACAGGATCCATATCCTGATCTCTTAATGGAACATATTGGCTTGCTGCCAAAGCGGTTGAACTTAATTGGTACAATTGACCCGGTTGACCGTTTGGTAACCCTGGAACACCTCCAGCAGGGCCTTGATAACGATAATTAACTGGCGCATTGTAATTTGATTTCCATGCTGGGTTCTTACCATAGTTGTAAGCAGGGTTCCAGTTCATTCCTTTTGCAATGCCGCCACTGTATTGCAGTCTTGCAGAAAAAATGTAACCAAAAGCTTTTCTAACATGAGCACCCCAACCAATTTGCGGGATACGTGCACCAACGTCACCGCTGATAGCTACGTTACCAACACTTAATCCAACTTCCCACTGATTACGTGGTTTTGCCGGAAAGGGGTATTGATTCTGTAAAAATTCGCTGTGCTGTGATTTTCCGTTTTTGGGAACCAGAGATGAGTCCTTCCAATCATAGCTCTGAGCAGACAGATTGGTTAAGATTAAACATAGGGCCCCCAGAAGGAGACTGTACTTTTTGCTTGCCATAGTTGTTGTATTAAGTTTCGATAATTCCTGATGATTATTGCAAAAATAGATATCCGTGACTAAAAAACGCAAAATTTTTAATATTTATTTACAATAATAATACGTTAAGAGACTTTTTGAACAAACAAAAAGTTGCTTTGGGTTCAAATTAAATGAAAGATGTTCAATTAATGTAAATTGCCGCTTCATGAACTCTTCGAAACAAATACAGCTTCTGGTAAAAGATGAATTGCTTGAATTTGAAGAAAAATTCAAATCGGCAGTAAAAAGCAGGGTATCCTTACTTGACAGGATCATGCAATACATTATTAAAAGAAAAGGCAAACAGGTAAGGCCAATGTTTGTATTTCTGAGTGCCAAGCTTTTTGGAGATATTACCGAAAGCACACATAGAGCAGCAGCTTTGGTTGAATTACTCCATACCGCAACACTTGTGCACGATGATGTTGTGGATGAATCAATGGAAAGAAGAGGTTTTTTCTCCATAAATGCTCTCTGGAAGAACAAGATTGCTGTTCTTGTTGGTGATTACCTGTTATCCAAAGGCTTGCTTTTGTCTCTTAAAAATGATGACTTTACCACTTTAAAAATACTATCAGAAGCAGTTGAAAAAATGAGCGAAGGCGAGTTGCTTCAAATAGAAAAAACAAGAAAACTTAACCTGAGTGAGGATGTATATTTCGAAATCATCAAGAATAAAACTGCTTCGCTCTTATCCTCTGCATGTGCTGCCGGAACCTGGTCAACAACAAATGATTCGTACAAAACAGAACAGATGAAACTTTTTGGCGAAAAAGCCGGCATTGCCTTCCAGATAAAAGACGATCTGTTTGACTACGGAAGTGAATCGATCGGAAAGCCAACAGGAAACGATATCAAAGAAAAAAAACTTACCCTCCCATTAATTTATACGCTTAATACCGTAAGTGCGGCCAAGAAAAGAGAACTTATTTATATTATTAAGAATGAAAACAAGCAGAAGAAATACGTCAACCAGGTTATAGAAGAAGTGGTAAAAGCAGGAGGAATATTATATGCTACCGAAAAGATGAACCAGTACAGAGATGAAGCTATTGCATTACTGCACCAGTTCCCTGAAAATGAAATAAGAAATGGCCTTGAATCTTTAGTACGTTTTACAACCGACAGAAAATACTAACTGCATGCAAAAAAGATGGACCCGTTTGCAGGCTGATACTATCAAAACAGAGGCACTTGCTGCTGAGCTGAAAATTCACCCGACAATTTGCAAAATCCTTGTTCAGAGAGGGATTGATACTTTCGATAAAGCAAAGAATTTCTTTCGCCCGCAACTAAGCGATCTCCATGATCCCTGGCTGATGAAGGATATGCAGAAAGCAACAGACAGAGTTCTTTTGGCTTTTGAAAAGAAAGAAAAAATTCTTGTGTTTGGAGACTATGATGTGGATGGTACCACCAGTGTAGCCTGCGTGTATCAGTTCCTTGTTTCTATTTACCAAAAAGAGCTTGTTGAATTCTATATTCCTCATCGATACAGAGAGGGTTATGGCATTTCAAAACAGGGAATTGACTTCGCTAAGGCAAATGGATTTACATTAATTATTTCTCTCGATTGCGGAATTAAATCAATTGACTTAATTACGTATGCAAAAGAACTGGAGATAGATTTTATTGTTTGTGATCACCATCTTCCTGACGACATTCTTCCTCCGGCAAAAGCGATACTTAATCCTAAACAAAAAGACTGCTTATATCCTTATAAAGAACTATGCGGATGTGGCGTTGGATTTAAATTGATAACAGCATTAGCACAAAAAATCGGCATTGCTGAGGAAAAAGTGAACTGCTATCTCGATCTAGTGGCAACAGCTATTGCAGCTGATATTGTTCCAATAACCGGCGAAAACAGGATTCTTGCTTTTCATGGCTTGAAACAGGTAAACGACAAACCATCCAATGGTATCAAGGCATTGATGTTTTTAAGCAAAGCAGAAAAGATCATGCATATTAATAACCTGGTGTTTATGATTGCACCCCGGGTCAACGCTGCAGGCCGCATGGATGATGCAAAAAAAGCCGTGCAAATGTTTATTGCCGAAACTTATGAAGAAGCATTAAGCTATGCAGAAATGCTGCATGCAGATAATGATGAGCGAAAGGAAGCCGATACAACAATCTCAGAAGAAGCGTTAGCCATGATCAATGGCAGCGAAATACTTAAAGCAAAGAAATCTACTGTTTTGTTTCAACCTCATTGGCATAAAGGTGTTGTAGGAATTGTAGCCTCCCGCTTAACAGAACACTTTTATCGCCCAACAATTGTGTTAACTCAAAGTGGTGATTATGCAGCCGGCAGTGCCAGAAGTGTAAGTGGGTTTAATTTGTATGAAGCGGTTCACGCATGCCGTGAGCATTTACTCGGTTATGGGGGTCATTTTGCAGCTGCAGGATTAACCTTACTTCCGCAAAATATTGAGGCGTTTGCCAATGCTTTTGAAGAAGTGGTGAGCAAAACAATTACACCCGAGCAATTGATTCCTGAGATTGTTATTGATACCGAACTTTCATTTACTGATATCCGCCCGGGTTTCTTTAATATCATTAAACAAATGGAGCCTTTTGGACCTGAAAACATGCGGCCGGTATTCATTAGTCGAAATGTTACTGATACAGGATACAGCAAAATTGTAAAAGAACAGCATCTCCGATTAGTTGTAAAACAAAACGACATCGTTATAACAGGAATCTGTTTTCGTGCAGCTCATTTATTCCCTGTTGTTCAGCAGGGGGCATTTGATGTATTATACACTATTGATGAAAATGACTGGAATGGTACCGTTAGTCTTCAGCTAAAAGTAATCGATATAAGACCTTCTGCATCTTGAAGATTTTTCAACACATACGGTACTTCATTTACATTGCAACCAACTGGGGAATCCGGCTTGGTTTTTTTACCTTCTACCATGAACTGAGAGGCGAAAAAAAGTACAGGATCAATACCACCTCTTTTAATAATCTATCCCGGTTCAATATAAAAGGCAATCAGCTTGCGCATGCTACCGAGTATATGCCTGTGAGTTATTTCACCATTGAAGAGTTGTTTTCTCATTTGCCAGAGAATGCGAGGGCAGGAATATTTCTTGATATTGGCTGCGGCAAGGGAAGGGCGATGTGCATTGCTGCACATTACGGTTATACTAAGGTGTGGGGAATTGATTTTGCCAAAGAGATGATTGAAGCTGCAGAAAAAAACCTGGCCACAACAAAAGAGATGTTTCCGGATCTTCAATACGAACTATCATGGACTGACATTACCACCCTTGAAGTAGGAAAAGAAATAAGCACTGTTTTCCTGTTCAATCCATTTGATGAAATACTGATGAAATCAGTTGTTCAAAAAATCAAAACATCACTGATAAATTACCCCCGGTCTTTACATATTATGTATGCCAGTCCAAGGCACGAAGAATTGTTTTTTGCGGCTGGGTTTGATGTATTATTCAGGGTAAAAAAACTCAACTATTTAGAAGGGATCCTCCTTCAGATTCCTGAAAAATTGAAGTGATTTGAAGACGTAGGCCAGGGCAGTTTTTACAGATTCTGATAGAATCATTCTGATTTCAGAACAATTCCTGTATTTCATACCAATATTTTAAAACTGGCCGATAGGCTGAAATCTTTTACCAGCCTGAAAAAGCGGCTGAAATTACCTGCTTAAAAGCTTGGCAGCGAAGCCTCATTCCCCTACCTTTGCAGCCCCAAATCTGTATTGGCAGATTTTCTCCGCCCCGGCGGGGAATCCGATGGGTAAACCCAATTATTAATTTTTAAATCACAAACTGTAATGAACAATTACGAAATGATGGTGATTTTTACTCCAGTTCTGTCTGACGAAGAGTTTAAGGCAGCACAAAAACGCTACACCGATTTACTTGCTGCTAATGGCGGCGAAGTGGTGTACAGCAATCCCTGGGGCTTAAAATCTCTCGCCTACCCGGTCGAGAAAAAAACAACCGGTATTTACTGGGTAATTGAATACAAAGCTGCGTCAGATTTTAACGCCAAGCTGAATATTCAACTCCACCGTGATGAGCAGGTGCTCCGTCACATGTACACTGCACTCGACAAATACGCCGTTGAGTACAATGACAAAAAGAAAAATGGCGTTCCTACTGGCAAACAAAAAACGGAGGCTTAAGTCATGGCAAAAAATGAAATCAAATACCTGACGGCCATCAAAACCGATAAGCCCAGGAAAAAATACTGCCGTTTCAAAAAATACGGTATTCGTTACATTGACTACAAAGACGTTGAGTTCCTGAAGAAATTCATAAACGACCAGGGAAAGATTCTTCCCCGCCGTTTAACAGGTACTTCACTCAAGTATCAGCGTAAATTATCAGATGCAGTTAAAAAGGCACGCCAAATGGCACTGTTGCCTTATGTAACCGATCTGTTGAAATAAACAAATTAGTAACCTTTCCCTAACTCCCGCCATCGGGAAGACAGTTGAACAACTGGGTTTCGGAAACTAAAAACAAAACAATGGACGTAATTTTAATTCAGGACGTTAACACACTTGGTGGTAAAAACGAAGTGGTAAAAGTAAAAAACGGCTATGCCCGTAACTTTTTAATTCCTCAAAAGGTGGCTGTTGAAGCTTCTCCTTCAAACCTGAAGCAATTAGCTGAGCGTTTGAAAGTGCAGAAGAAGAAAGAAGATGCAATGCTGGCTGAAATTAAATCAGTAATTGCCAAACTTACTGAAGCTCCTGTAAAGCTTACTGCTAAAACAGGTACAAGCGGTAAAATCTTCGGAAGCATTACTACAGTAATGGTTGCCCGTGCTATCCGTGAGCAAAAAGGTTATGAAATCGATCGTCGCAAAATCCACATTCTGGATGAAGTGAAAGAGCTCGGAACACATAAAGCAAAAGTTGATTTTGCGAATGGTAACGAAGCTGAGATTGAACTGGAAGTAGTAGCTGAAGCATAATTTATTTTGCATAGAAATACAAAGTCCTGCTTTTTTAAGCAGGACTTTTTTATTTTCATTCTGTAAACCGAATATGATGAACAACAAACTTGTAGTGATTACTCTTGCCCTGTTCCTGCTTCTTTCCTGTTCGGTTGGCTGCAATTCTTCCAACGGGAAAAATACAGTTACAGGAACTGATACCATTCCCGCTGCAAAACCAGATGTAACAATGCCCGGTAATTTCAGCGCACAAACTAAACTGAAGTTTGACAGTGCATCCATCTCCGTATTTTTCAAACAATATCCCAAACTGAAGACCTATGAAAAGGATTTATTGAAATTCTACCGTTCCAGAAATTTCGCTTATGCATGGTTTGACGAGAAGGGAATAATAGAGCAGGCGGGTAACCTGTTTAATAAAATTGAAACCATCAGTGAAGAAGGAGTCAACACCCAGCTTTATTATGAAGAAGAACTGCATAAAATGCTGGATAATGATTCAAGCTTATCATTCACAGAAAAAGCAAACACTTCTGTCGAACTGATGTTGACGGCCCAATACTTTTTCTACGCACAAAAAATATGGAATGGAATAAGTGATAAAGCGCTTCGTGAAATCGATTGGGATCTGCCGCGGAAAAAATTGTCGTATGAAGCCGTGCTGGATTCATTACTTGAAGCGCCATCATCAACATTCATGAAAAATGAACCTGTGTACAGGCAATATGGTTTGCTGAAAGAAAACCTGAAAAAATACAGAACGATCCAGGCAGGCAGCAAGTGGAAAAAAATAAAAGCAGATAAAAAATCATACCGCAATGGAGACAGCAGTAAAGTGATTGCTGATATCCGTGAACATCTTTTTCTTGTGGGCGATCTGGCTGCAAATAATGGTTCTCCCGTTTATGATGAGGGGCTGGCAGAAGGCATTAAAAAATTTCAGCAACGATATGGATTAACTGAAGATGGTGTAATTGGCAAATCATTTATTGAAGAATTAAATTACCCTCTTGAAAAAAGGATTGAGCAGCTGATTGTAAATATGGAACGTTGCCGGTGGCTGCCTTTGGCTTTACGAAAAAATTATATTGTTGTAAATATTCCGGAATACAGCTTTCACGCATTTGAAAATGATACTCTTGCCTGGAGTATGAAAGTGGTCGTTGGAACTGAATTAAATAAGACAGCTGTTTTCAGCGGCATGATGAATACTGTTGTTTTCAGTCCGTATTGGAATGTACCTGCCAGCATTTTAAAAAAAGAAGTGTTGCCAGCCATCAGAAAAAACAGCAATTATCTCGATAGAAACCACATGGAATGGAACGGGAATTCTGTACGGCAAAAACCAGGGCCATGGAATGCATTGGGAAAAGTAAAATTTTTGTTCCCAAACAGCCATAGTATCTACCTTCATGATACACCATCGAAATCATTATTCAGCCGGGATCAGCGAGCTTTCAGTCATGGCTGCATACGTGTGGAAGATCCAAGGCGATTAGCCATTTATGTACTAAGGCACCAACCCGAATGGACAGAGGAAAAAATTGATGAGGCTATGAATGCAGAAAAAGAAAAATATGTAAAGATTAATGAGCCAATTCCGGTGATCATTACTTATTTAACGGCATGGGTTGATCCAAAAGGACAATTGAATTTCAGAAAAGATATTTATAAAAGAGACAGTCGCTTAGCTAAAATGATCATTGAAAATTCAAAATTGTAACATGAACTACTCATCTGTTATTGCCGGCACAATGAAATGGGGCTTATGGGGTTCGAAGTTTGATTACTCTGCATATGAACAAATGATTAAAGATTGTATTGCTGCAGGTGTTACAAGTTTTGATCATGCAGATATTTATGGAAATTATACAACTGAAGAAGAATTTGGTCAGGTGTTGAAACAGCATCCATCCTTACGTCAGCAGATGCAGTTGATTACAAAATGCGGGATTCAAATGGTTTCACCTAACAGGCCGCAACATAAGATCAAATCGTATGATACTTCCTTTGAACATATTATAGAATCAGTTGAAAATTCGTTGCAAAATTTTTCAACCGATTATATTGACTGCTTACTCATTCATCGTCCTGATCAATTATTCAATGCGGATGAAGTAGCTGAAGCTTTTACACAATTGAAACAACAGGGAAAAGTGCGGCACTTCGGTGTTTCCAATTTCAGGAAATGGCAGGTTGATTTACTCAACAGCAGATTTCCTGTTGAAGCAAATCAAATAGAATGTTCTCTTCTTCAGTTAAATCCTTTTGTTGACGGCACTTTGGATCAATGTCAGCAGCATCATATCACACCAATGGCATGGAGTCCGCTTGGAGGCGGAAATTTATTTGCAGATACAGACGATGAGCAGATTAAACGAATAATAGCAGTTGCTAATTTTCTTGCAGAAAAATATGCTTCAACTCCTGATATTATTCTATTGAGCTGGTTAATTACTCATCCATCAGGAATACTTCCTGTACTTGGAACATCCAAAATTGAACGGATAAAGGCAGCAGTGGTAGCCACACAAATAAAACTGGAACGTGAAGAATGGTACATGCTCTGGAGAGCCAGTACCGGGAAAGAAGTTGCGTAAAAAATAAATTGCATGATGAATCAAAAAAACATTCTTTTACTGTTTGTAATTATTATAGCGGCATACTTCTGTGCAATTGGTGTTGATACAATGGACGTAGATTCATCGCAGTACGCAGCCATCAGCAGGGAAATGAAAGAAAGCGGAAACTATCTGCAGGTATACGAGCAGGGAAAAGATTATTTAGACAAACCTCCTTTTCTGTTTTGGATCAGCAGCTTGTCCATGAAGGTATTCGGTGAAAACAACCTGGGCTTCAAATTCCCATCCATTCTTTTTGCCATCATTGCTGTGTTTGCTACTTACCGTTTTGCAAAGTTGTTCTACGATAAAATACTTGCAGTTATTTCTGCAATCGTGCTGGCAAGTTGCCAGGCAGTATTTTTAATTACAAATGATATTCGTACCGATACAATTTTAATGAGTTGGGTTATCATAGCCATTTGGCAGATAGCTGAATGGATGCAATCAAAAAAGACAATTCATTTTATTTTCGGTGCTGCAGCTATTGGTGCAGGCATGGTTACAAAAGGGCCTATTGCTTTGTTTGTTCCCATATTTGCATTCGGAAGTCATTTTGTATTACAACGAAAATTCAGTTACCTGTTTAAACCGGTTTATTTGCTTGGAATAATTACAATTGCAATTGTGCTGATTCCAATGAGCATCGGGTTGTATCAGCAGTATGATCTGCATCCTGAAAAAACAGTGAACGGATTGAAGAATGTTTCCGGGCTGAGATTTTTTTACTGGACACAAAGTTTCGGCCGTATTACAGGTGAAAACGTTTGGAACAATAACGCTCCGTTCAGTTTCCTGTTTGAAAATTTACTGTGGGGAATGTTGCCCTGGACATTATTCTTCATCTCAGGCTTAGTTAATGATCTTATCCAAATCATTCGCAAGAAATTGATTGTTGCAGAGAATGAAGAGTTCCTCACAACAGGTGGTTTTGTATTAGCCTACTGTTCACTGGGCATTTCAAAATACCAGTTGCCTCATTACATCTATGTAGTATTGCCCTTCATTGCCATCATCACCGCAAAAATGATTTATGCAATTTTTTGGCAACAGAAGTTTCAGTTGCTGAAAAAAATGATCGCTCCTATTCAATGGCTGGTTTGTATTGCGTTATTAATTGCTCCGGTAATCATTTTAATTTATTCCTTTCCATCCAATTCAATTTGGCCATGGTTGCTACCGGTATTGACAGCAGTAACCGTTCTGTTTTTACTATTGAATAAAGCAGTTTCAAAAAAACTCTTTAGCATTTCACTTGCATTGATCATCGGGTTGAATATATTCCTCAGTTTATGGTTCTATCCACAGATTCTCCAATACCAGGCAGGAAATGTTGCAGGGCGCTATATTGCAAAACAAAGAATTGATCGGGAACATTTTTACATCTATAAATTCCAGGGAAATAATGTTGCTCTTCACTTTTACAGTAACCGTATTGTGAAAGTAATCGATTCAATTAATAATCTTTCTGCAGAAACATACTTGTTGACAATGGATGAAGGCTTACAAACTGTAAAAAATAGTGGAAAAGATTTTGAAATCGTAAAACAGGATTTTGATTACCATGTAACGGCGTTGTCAGGAAAGTTTCTCAACAAAAAAACAAGAGATCAGCAGTGCAAAAAATACTATATAGTAAAAATGAAGTAGATCAGTTGAACAGGTTGTAGCGGAGAATACAATAAATTGCTCTTAACCCGTCTTTCCAGCTGATTTTTTTTCCATCTGCATAGGTTCTGCCGTAATAGGAAATTCCAACTTCATAAATACGGATATCCGGCTGTCTGGAAATTTTTGCAGTTACTTCCGGTTCGAAACCAAAACGGGTCTCTTTTAATTGAATACGCTGAATAATTTCCCTGCGGAATAATTTATAACATGTCTCCATATCTGTTAAGTTGAGATTGGTAAACATGTTTGACAGAGTAGTGAGTACTTTATTCCCAATGCTGTGCCAGAAAAATAAAATACGATGTGCATTGCCGCCCATAAAACGGGAACCATACACCACATCTGCAAATCCATCCAGTACAGGTCTCAGCAATACATTGTATTCCTCCGGGTCATACTCAAGATCAGCATCCTGAATAATCACCAAATCACCGGTTGCATTTTGAATACCTGTATGTAACGCAGCTCCTTTCCCTTTATTCACTTCATGATTATATAAAACAATAGGGAGGGTTGATTGCTGCATGTATTGTTCAATGGCAAGTTTCGTTTCGTCGGTACTGCAGTCGTTTACTATGATTACTTCCTTCTCAATACCATTTAAAAGATGAACAGCAGCTACTTTATTCAGTATTAAATGAATGGTCTTCGCTTCATTATAAGCCGGTATTACGATAGATAATTTGGAGATACTCTGCTGCATGTGGTGCCCGTTCTGTTTTGAAGATGCAATTTTACAGAAATATTGTGGCGTATACCTTTTATTTCAACACTAATATTTAAAAAGGAATTGATCCTTTAACAGAGAAATTGCAAATCGCCTGCTTTTGATCAACTCACCATCCAGCTGTGCGGACAATTCATGGCCACATTCAACTGTAAATTCTGTTCCGGCAACATGCTTAACAAATGGCAAATGAAGGTGCTTCCCTTTTTCAATTTTGGGCAAGTAAAAAAACCGCTTAAGGATACTCAGTGGCTCTACAATTACAAGGTCAAGTAATCCATCGTTCACGCTGGCTTTTGGAGAAACATGAAACCCGCCTCCCGTTCGGGAAGAATTATTGATCATCACCAGCAGAAATTTCTCATCTGCCAATAACTCATTAGAATAAATCTTAAAAGATGATTCTTTGAACGTAAGTATTTTTTTCAGCACAATAAGATAATAGCCAATATGACCGCCGATGAAACGGATCGCTTTTATCGAATCCAGTACCTCTCCGTCAAAACCAATTCCAACTCCATTAATGAATAATGAATTGTTGCAGGAAGCAGCATCAACCGGTTTCGGGCATGCATTTAATACGATTTCAAACTGCTCTTTTGTTGTACAGTTTCCATAAAGTTTCCAGGCAAAATCATTACCTGTTCCTCCTTTAAAAAGGGCCAGAGGGATACTAATTGTTGAATAATGATTAATAAAATAGTTGAGAGTTCCGTCTCCGCCGATAATCCATACATCGGTAAAACCTTCGAATGCTACTGGCCAGTTATCAGTAAAAACTGTATGGTTGATTTGCCTGGCAGTTAATAATGAAATAAGTTTTTTAGCCAGTTTTATCGACAGGCCTCTTCCTGCAGATGGGTTTACGGCCAGGGCAATTTTTTGCATGCAAGTATCGTCTTTGAGTATCTAATATAATCTTTACAAATCAAACAGCCACATAAACCAAATGTACCAAACAGGTTGTTTAGTAATTGAGAAAAGATAGCAAGGTTTTGTATTGAAGCTATCAAACTATGCTGCGCAACGATTTCTTTATTTAGTCGATCTATTGCAGAAAGAGCATCTCTGCATTCAAGTAAAATATCTTTTTTTTCTGCTTAGCCGTAAGAAAATCTAACTGTTGCACAGATGTGATGGTGGCTTTAATATCCGCATTATCCGATCCAAACATCAGCCTGTCTTCAAGCCCTGCATGAATAAATTCCTTCATCACAGCAGAGAAATCCTTTTCCGGAATAATATTCGGGTTATTCAACACTGAAATATCTGTGTAGAGTCCCGGATGCGCTTTCATCATTTCAATACATTCTTTTACATACGGGCCGCCACCATGCATGAGCCACACACGAAGCCGGGGAAATTTTATCAACGTATTTTTCAACAGCAAAGGATTACCCATCTCTTCTTTAAAGTTGGGACATCCATGATCGGGTCCTGCAGAACCTGTGTGAATACCAATAGGCAAATTGTATTTCTCAGCTAATGCATAGTATGGATACATCAATGAATCAGAAGATGAAATGCCGTGATACTGTGTAAGCACTTCACCAATAAAATCGATCTTCTTGTCTTTAATCTGTTGTTCCACCCAGTTTACATCGGGCCATTCTTTTCCATCTTCAAAACATTGTTGCTGACTGTAAGGAACTTTCCCATTAGGGCAAGGCACAAATAATCCGTGCAAAATCTTTAACTCTTTACTGCTTTGATAAGTTTGCTGTTGTGTCCACGATGTGCTTACAGCAATTGTGTTCACTCCGTTTGCTACAAGATTATTGAGCTGTTTTTCAGGCGCCTGATGGCCATGCAGGTGTACATCGAAAATTTTCAGGCTATTACTTTCTTCATTGCAAGAGAAAAGTAAAACGAGTCCAACCAGAAGCAAGGCAACTTTCATATCTATCAATTTGTGACTTTTGAATGTTTTATTATTGACCTGAATATTTAAACGGACTTTAATGAACAACTTTATCAAACCGGTGATGCATCATACGAACATGCTGCATATTGATGCCATCTACTTCTCCTTTTTTATTTTTAGTAAACACAGCCACTACATACCAGCTATCGCCTCCGGCTTCCATTTCAAACAAAAACCGATTTTCTCCATCTGAAACCAATACTTTATCGGAAATTGTTGGTCGTCTTATTATCAGTTGATTATTTTCATTGAGAACGATCCTGCAATAAAAATCCAGATGTTTACTATGATACTCGCCTTTGAATTGTTGCAGGTAGTCTTTTGAAAAACTGCTTGACGTTTTCGTTCTTACAAAATTTAATACTGTTCCATCGGGAGGCCAAGCCTGCATTTTCACAACTGAATCCCCATGCTCTTGTGTGATGTGCATGATGGTGCCATAATCAGGATCCTTAAATAAATTTTCGCCAACGGGAATCATCGTAAAAAATTCACTGGAGGTATAATAAAAAAGCAGACTGTCGCCTTCCAGCTTAATATCATAAAACCTGATATTAGGTAAATGACTACTGTGCCCATTGGGTTTTTGTTCAAAATAACGGCCGGTATATTTTACCAATTCGTTTTTAGTTATTGTTACTGAATTAGTTGATATGAGGGGAGCTGGCTTTTTTGAATCAGCCTTTTTATTCAATAAGATATTTGCCAGGCTCGTAGCCACAGTCATATTGTCAAATGCATTTCCTAAACCAATAATCATAATGTTTTTTGATGGAATTCGGGTCATATAAAAATCCTCGTTAACACCACCATGTTTAATGACATTTGTGTTTTCGATCTTTTGCCATTCATGTCCAAACACATAATGAACTTCCGGAGAAAGTACAGGAATAGCTCTTGCATTTTTATACAGTCTGCGAATCGCTTTTGCAGCAATAGAGCTGGAATCTTCTACTGCGATTGCCCATATCTCCAGGTCAGCAGCTGTGGTAACAATCCTGTAGTTACCACCGGGAGAGGTTTTTACGCCAAGCTGTTTAAAATAATTTCCGCTGCCCATATATTTATCTGCAAGACCGGGAATAATTTGTTCGAGATTGTCGTTCATAAGTGTTGCGGTCATTCCTAACGGAGCAAAAAGTTTCTGTTGCAAATAATCAGGTAAACTTTTTTTGGATGCTTTTTCCATGATCATCCGCAGCAATGCAAAGTCAGAATTGGAATACATGTATCCTTTTCCTGGCTCTACCTGCGGCTTGGGTTGATTATACAGCAAGTTTAGTAGTTGTTCTTTATCAACCCTGTTGTCCATATTTGCCTGCATCAATAACATGGTTGCCCATTCATCATCAAAGCCACTGCTATGATTCAGCAAATCCTGTACAGTTACATTGGCACTCCATGCCGGTAATTTTGGGAAATATTTTTTCACTTGATCATCAAAACGCAAAAGCCCATCGGCTTCCATCATTGCCAATCCTGCACACATAAACTCTCTTGCACCGGAGTATCCAAGCCGAACAGGTATTTGATGTGTAAACGAAGCTTTATGCTCCAGGTTGGCCATACCAAAATCTTTACTGGCTATTATTTTCCCATCCTGAATAACGGTAATGGCTACACCGGGAGATCTGTCGTTATTGATTCGTTGAAACAATGAATCAATTTTTTGTTCCAGTGTTTGCTTATCCGGCGATGGTTGTGCCGGTGATGGCATTGAAAAAAAGAGAATGGCTGATAACAGAAATATTCGTTTCATAAAAATTATTTATTAGCCGGGCTTTGACCACCAGACAGGTATCTATCAAAAAATGGAAGTAATTCGTTGAAGATTCGTCCTTCAAAACCACCGA
The DNA here is from genome assembly GCA_964580775.1 of uncultured Chitinophagaceae bacterium. Taxonomy (GTDB): domain Bacteria; phylum Bacteroidota; class Bacteroidia; order Chitinophagales; family Chitinophagaceae; genus Lacibacter. The sequence goes on from CAZOLW010000007.1 coordinate 126,760, forward strand.
GCATGTTCCCATGGTCACCAATATATTCTTCTGCAAAATGTTTGATGCGATATGCTTCCAGTTTCTTGCTCAACTGTAAACTGGTATACGGAATATGAGAAAACTCTTCATTACGGCCCCAATCTAATTTCAACGCAGTAAGGCTGCGTAACTGTGGCAGATAATGATCGATCATGTTAAATGGAAATTGTGCTTCCCATTCACTGATCACCTTCGGATGATAAACAGCACTGTCTTTAACATAGGAAGCGGGGAAATCTGCAAGCAGTTCTTTTTTTGAACCGTTGGGAGAATAGACTCTAGCCATAGCCGTGAGTACTGCTGCAAAAAATGCATCGAAATCGCCGGTCTGATCAAATTCATTCAACCCTTTTATAATTGCATCTTCGTTATTCAATTTGCTGATCCGTTTGAAACCAAGGCTTGAAAGAGAAAAATCGCCGTACCAATTAAGCACTGCCGGACTAAGTGCATACACAGCACTAAATGTATCAGCAAATATCATCCCCAACTTTAAGGCACCATTGCCGCCCATTGAATGCCCGCAAAGCCCACGGCTTTTCCTGTCAGGTATTGTTCTGAAATTTTTATCCATGTATTGCACCACATCTTTTCCAATGTAATCGGCCCAGTTGCCTGTAACAGATGAGTTGGTATAAAAACTTCCTTGCAGTTTTGTATTACTGTTTGGCGCCACCATAATCATTGGGCGCATCTTTCCGGTTTTAATCGCTTCATCCAGTAATAGTTTAAAATTGATCCATACACTCATCATCACACTATCGGTTCCTCCATAGCCATGCAGCACATAAATAACCGGGTAGCGTTGTGCTCCTTGTTCATAATCGGGAGGCAGATACACCGTTAGTTGGCGCAAAGGCTCTTCTCCTGCTTTATTGCTTTGTAAAGAAGCAGCCATGAACTCCCGTCTCACTAATTTTCCCTGGGCAATGCCTGTTATTGAGAAACTCAGTAACAGCAGTCCAAATAAAACTTTTCTCATGTTATTGTTTTTATGATGATCAGAATTCTCTTTGCATCCCTTTCGCAACCATAAACCTTCTGAAGTAAAGTGTATTAGCTTTGTCTTTTGTATCCAGATCAAACCATTCCTGCATTTCTTTTTCGGGATATTGACTCCAATGGCACTTCAGTGCTTTCCAGTTCACTTGTTCTTCTTCATCAGTATAAGTGATCGCCACATTGATGTACTCATCTGCTATATAACCAATCCACCCAGTTGATTTGCTTGCTCTTTTTTCCAGGCGAGATAATAAAGTGGAAGTTTATCAACCCATGCTTCTCATAAAATAATTTCAGTAATAAAATTGCCAGTGTTGCGATGGTCACTATGTCCGGTGTCGCCATCAGGCCCGAATGTGATGATCAGGTTTGGACTAATTTTTTCAATATGAGCTTGAGTTCCTCCCGCAGTTTTTTTGTTTGGGCAAAATATTCGCCAACACTGGATCTACCGCCCATTTCATCATGGTAATTGAGTTGAATTAAAGAATCAACGCCGAGTGCATTGCATGAACACTGCAACTCTTTTCTTCTCTTTGTTACCACAGAGTCGCCTTTAATATTGCCGGCGTGTTCACGGCTCCAGTAGCGACCGTCTGTGGCAATAACCAAAAAAACTTTATTTTCTTTTGTAAGCCTGGCCATTACAGGACCGATAGCTGTTTCATCATCAGGATGTGCGAGAATAACAAGTATCGTTTTTGAAATTACTTTTGACTGTGATGACACAATCTCATTTGAAATGACAAACGCAATCAGGAATATAAATTTGAGCATACGTAAAATTGATAGTTTAATCTAGTGGATTAATGATTAGATTTCTTTTTAAATGTATAAGCAACCGATGGCCACCATGTCATGATGATCTCAGCAATGATCAATGGCACAAACGAAAAGAAGTATTCATTCACTACTCTTCGGAATGTTGGATCCGTGATTTCCCCAAATAAAAAATTGAGAGGGAACACATCATCAACTCTTACTGCTACAAAAGCAATTACACATACATAACTCCGGACCATCATCTGCCTGTGAGTTTTAGTATTCCTTGTTTTAATAGCCCTCCATGCAAACCAGGTACTAAGAACTGCAAACACAGCTAGTAAAAAAAGAGAGATGCGACAAGGCACACAGGTACTGATCAACGATAACCTTCCGGCTGAAATACCAATCAATGCAATACCGGTCATATAAATTTTACCTGCCAGCCGGTGAAACGAAAGAAACCTGTTACGAATAAAGGCCCAGAATTGGGTGGGGCCTAATAATAGTGCCATACTGCCGCCAAGCATATGCATCACTACCCAAAACTGATTATGAAATAAAGTGTTGCCAAACATGCGGCTGCGGTAACCATAGAAATAGGCAATAACATTATCAAGAAAGAAATAAACAGACAGAAGAATAATGAATGACCATAATGCAATTAATACAATTGATTTGATTGTAGACATAAGCAATTGGTTGGTCTTTGAATATACAGCAGTTTTCTGCAAGTACAAAACTCTGCTAATTGTACCAACACGAAAACCCAAAACAGGGGCTACATAAAACCTACATGAAAAAGGTCGAAAACAAAAAAGCCCTTCAGTAAACTGAAGGGCTTCAATAAATATGGCAGCTACCTACTCTCCCGCATTGTAGTGCAGTACCATAGGCCATGAGGGTCATAATTTCTCTGTTCGGTATTGGCAGAGGTGAAAACCCTCGGAATAACCACCATAAAGTCTTAAATAATATGACATATTGCGAAGCTGTAATCGCCAGCAGCAATTT
>CAZOLW010000008.1:0-1949 GCA_964580775.1 uncultured Chitinophagaceae bacterium
TGAGCAAGGGTGTCCACATCATGGATACAACAACACTGCCCTGTAAAGTGCGAACCTTGAGTGGAAAAAGTTTTTCGATTATACTTAAACAGGGATTGAACAGACAGATCAGAAGAATGTGTGAAGCCTTTGGCTATGATGTTGTGAGTTTACGTCGTGTACGTATCATGAATATTCAGCTGGGGAATATTGCTGTTGGCAAATGGCGTTACTTAAGTGATCCGGAAATGAATGAATTGATGCAAATGCTGGAAGGATCGAAGAATGAACATCGGTGATAAAAACTGGATATATGTGTCAGACGCTCTTCGAGACGTCAGACACGAACTCCTCATACATCTCTCTCCAGCCTTTAAACAGTTCATCAGTGCCCAGCATATGATTGTGAAAGATGGAAATAAATCTCCCATTTACTTTCTTTACTTCTTCAGCTAAAAATTTCATTTCTCCCAATGCTTCTGCAGGTGATTGATGTAATTCATAAAACGAATTAGCCTCCATATATGCATAGGGATGAATTCGGAGTGAAGTTGTTTCTTCTTTCTCCAAATCATACCATAAAAAAGAATGCGAAGTGGAAGCACGAAATCCATTTACAGTTCCATAGCCCATGCTGTGGTCATCGGCAAATCCGGCAGCAATCAGTTCACGGTAAGAATGCGGCAGATGAAATAAAATATAATGATGACGGGTAGCAGTGATCTTTTTACCACTGACCTGCTGCAAAACATTTTTTTCCTTCGTCAGCAATTCTTTGTTGGTGTTACTCTGTGTTGAAGGATGCAAACCAATGATTGCCTGTTTGGCTGTTGACTGAATCAACTGCTGCAATGCTTTCTTTTTAGGAGAAATGTTCTTATCATACTCACTGTTCTCTGCTGCAACCAGGAAAAAATAAATGGGCTGTAAATTATTCTCTTCGTGTAATTGTTTCAGCCAGTCATAAGAATCATAGGGATCTCTTTCTTTTCCGGCAATTGCTTTTATTCGCTTTACAATAGATGATGGCCTGTTTAAGGATGCAGCAACGCTCCTGAAAAAACCTTTGTTCTTATAACTCCAGGCAATATCAATATCGTAAGTAGGAAGGAAGGTGAATGGTGAGTCCTGAGTTGCGAGTGAAGTGAACTTAGTTTGCAAAAGCTTATTGAAGTCAATCAACCATATATCAATTAGTGGTTTATTTGAAAACCCTTCTTTCCATGCCAATGAATTCCAGTGTGCATACCGTCCGTATTCATCAGGTTCATGTTCAAGATATTCTTCGTATCGGGTAATAAGATAAAAAACAGCAGAGAATAAATCGAAACCAAGATCATCTTCTGTTTTGAAAAAAGCTTTCACTTCTTTCCAGTCAAAACATTCAATGTATTGTTTGCGCAGATCATGTTGCTGCAATAATCCTGTTGGCTGGATATAAAAATCAACAGCATTAATCCGCTCCGCAGAATAATTCAGTTTGGCTCCTTTGTATAAACGATAGGTTTCAATATCATCTGTCAATTCAGCATCAATGAATAATCGCTCATTGAAGTATTGCAGAATGTATTCAATTCGTGGAGTGATATGCGGCGTGTAAACAAGCATTCTTCAAGTTACTTCCCTTTCCGGTCACGCCAAAGCTGGTTAAATGTTTTTTCAGGAAAATCCATCGGGCCACGGTATCTCGTCCAGTCTTTTACAAAACTGTTGATCATCCAGTTCTTCATCTTGCGGTTTCCCATATTCATCATCTTACGGTTCAGCATTGCCGTCTTCCATACTTTCCATGCCATGCGTTCACCAAATGAAGAGAAGCCCTGCTCTACTGCTTCATGCCTGTTCTCCAGTAAGAGTTCATGCAGGTTGATCCGTATCGGGCAAACCTGTGTACAATTGCCACATAAAGAAGATGCATAACTCAAATGCTTGTACTCCTCCATACCATTCATTTGCGGAGTAAGCACTTT
>CAZOLW010000008.1:2049-89439 GCA_964580775.1 uncultured Chitinophagaceae bacterium
ATATGTGTTTTGGGAAATGCACAACTCAATCTTGCATTGCCTTCATTTTCTGTAACAGCAATACCGCCAACATCAGCCAATATAAAATTGGCACCGGTCACACCCACTTCGGCTTGTACATATTTTTCACGGAGAATATTTCTTGCAACTAATGTGAGCTGTTCAGGTGTTGCCTTGGGATCAGTTCCTAATTTATTGGCAAATAGCCTTGCTACATCTTCTTTGCTTTTATGCATGGCCGGTGTAACAATATGATACGGCGGTTCTTCATCCAACTGCTGAATATATTCTCCTAAATCTGTTTCTACACTTTCAATCTTGTGTTCGGTTAAAAAATGATTCAGATGAATTTCCTCTGTCACCATGCTCTTACTCTTCACTACTGTTTTGCAATTTTTCGCTTCACATATTTTCAGGATTTCATCACAGGCTTGTTTTGCATTCTCAGCCCAGATCACTTTACCACCACGTCGTGTGAATTGCAGTTCAAATTCTTCCAGCTGCTGATCGAGTGTTTCCAGTGCCCGCCACTTTACATTCTTTGCACGTTCACGTGCAGTGAGCAGTTGTGTGAACTGCAATTTCCCTTCCGGCACTTTTGAATTGTACTTGCCTATATTGAAATTGATTGTACGCCTGTGTTCAAGATCCTGCGACTTGATTGTACTCTTGGCGATAAATTTATCAGCAGATTGGCTCATGCTTTAAAATTACTTGTTTAATTTTTTCGATGCGTAATATTGATCGGCGATCTGTGACAGCACTTCATAAAAATCTTCACCATACTTCCTGATGACCGCTTCTTTTAAAAATACATAAGTGGGAACTTTTAATTTTTGTCCCAATGCACAGCCGGGATTACACATTGGGTCTCTCGGCTCATAATTCACATATTCCTGCTCAGTATTTTTGCTCTTGCTGATCTTGATTGGGTACAGATGACAGGAGATTGGTTTCTTCCAGGTTGTTTTGCCTTCATTATACACTTCTTCAAAAGAGCATTTCACAATTCCTTTTTCATCCACCAATCCATAGGCACACATTCCATTGCTGATGGTTGGAGTAACCCAGCCGAATTCACGGTCATATATATATTTTCCGCCTTCTTCAATAGTCCTCAGAGCTTCTCTATTCAACAGATGCTCCACCTTATCGAAAGCCGAATTCACTTCTTTTAATTCATCGTTGGTTAACGGAGCACCTGCATCCCCATCAATACAGCATCCGCCTTTGCATTTATCCAGATCGCAGACAAACTGCTCTTCCACCACTTCATCACTCACATAAATATTCTCAATTACAATCACTGTTTCAATTTTTGCGAAGGTAGGAAGGATGCCCGCAGCAATTGCAATTTCCTTTAGCAAACTATTAACAGCCGGGGCTTATGGAAAAGAAAAGATTGCTTCATCCCAAAGGTTCAAACCAACCATCATGGCTAATTCACGTATGCTGACGTTTCAGCAGGCAAGCCGCTTCATCTTCAGACTGCTTTTCTGGATTCCTGTTGTATTCTTCAGTTTATTACTTGTTCGAAATACAATCCCCTATTATTCATTCAGTCAAACCTTTTCTTTTATTGAAGAAAGAGCATTTCTCTTTGCCAAGCCCATCTACTACTGGTGTTTCTACCTGCATATTGGTGCAGGCATGTTCTGCATCAGTTCAGCCCTTTTACAATTCTCCACTGCCATTATAAAAAAGCGGAGAAAGATTCATGTGTGGAGTGGAAAAATCTATGTGTTTGTGGTGTTACTGATTGGCGCTCCAACCGGTTTGTATATGAGTTTTTTTGCCAAGGGAAGTTTTTGGGAAAGAGGTTTATTCCTGTTCATGGCAATTTATTGGTTCATTACTACCTGGTGGGGATTGAAGACCATCAAAGAGAAAAATGTAGTGGCACATAAAATCTGGATGATCCGTTCGTATTCTATGGCAATGACAGCTGTTACATTCCGCATTTATCACCTGGTATTTTTTGTTCTCGATTGGGGACATCTTGAAAACTATGAGATCTCACTCTGGATCAGTGTACTGGGCAATATGCTCATAGCTGAATATTTTATTTACAAACAAAGCAAACGTTATCTCAATTCTTTCACCATTTAAATCTTACACAAATGAAATTGTATCTCATGGCAGGCGGCCTGCTCTTAACAGCCGCATCAGTTTACGGAATAACTGATTATGTAAAAACAAAAAATAAAAAAGAGTTTAAAGATCTCTACAAAGAAGCTCCCGTAGCAAAGGAGAAAGATGTAAAACTGAGCGACATTAAAGAAGAAGATTATTCAAGAGGAAAGCTTGAATCTTTTAGTCCTCCTGCACCTGAAAACAAAGTGGCCGTTGCTGAAAAACCTGTACAAACAAAAAAACTGAAAAAGAAAAAAACAGCAAGCTATGCTTCTGCTGAGTTGAAAGAAGAAATTGTTCCAGTTTCGGTTGAAGTGAAAAATGAAACTGTGAAGCCGGAAACAGAAATAGCTAAAGCTCCAACAGAAAAGAAAACCCTCAGAAAAAAAGTAAACATGAAAATGTTTTCAAGAGCTGCACCGAAGGAAGAGATACTGATTGAAAAAAAGAAGGAATAAATTTATTGCCGGGAAGACAGTGAGACTAAACATATTTATTGTTTTATGTCTTCCCGGTATTTATTTTCAATTTCTCCACTTCAAGGTCTGTATCAAATGCTGCATGTCTTTATACAGAAACTGTTCAACAGGCCTGATAGAATCGTAATTGGGAGTTGCATTAAAATACAAAGCCCCTCTTAAAAAATGTCTGGTACTGTCGCTTACAAAAAACTGTTTTCCGGTTGCTGCATTACCGCCCACATCAAATACGAATCCTTTTACACCGGGCCCGCCTTCCACAGGTATTTCATCAATAGATGTTGCTTTGAGGCTGTGTTTACTGGTCATCTTAAATGCATCTTCCACTAATTTGCTGAATACATTTTTTCCACCAACCGTTTTATAGCTGAGATACATTCTTCCACCCAAACTTGGGAAATCAAGGTTCACCCAGTATGGATTTTCCGGCTGATCATCAAAGAAAGTACTGTCTTTAATCACTTTTCCATAAACAGGGTATTCAAATGTATATGGATAGCCTGGCTGATCAAACAACACATATTTTTTCTCCGGAAAATCAATTTGAAAATAACCCTTTGGCCTTGGCCTCGGATCTGAGTTGCAGGATACAATGAAAACAAACAGAAGTAAGAAATAAGAAATATGAAGCTGGTATGGTTTCATCTTATTCAATCACGGGTTTAATAGTCACTTTTACTTTTTCAATGCGGTTGCGGCTTACCTCCTGTATCATAAACTGGAAATCGCCTGTTTCAATTACGTCAGCAACTCTTGGCAAACGTTCGGCCAGTTCAAGTATCAAACCCGCCAGTGATTCACTTTCGCCTCTTACGCCGTCAAATGTATCTGAGGGAAGGTTCATTGTGCGGCATACATCATTGATCATTGTTTTGCCTTCAAAAATGTAATTGCGGTCATCAATTTTTTTGTTGATGATTTCTTCATCATCAAACTCATCTTTTATTTCACCGATAATTTCTTCCAGTACATCTTCCATTGTAACAATACCGCTTGTCCCCCCAAATTCATCCACTACAACTGCAAAGTGAATCCTCTTTTGTTGAAATTCTTTCAGCAGGTCATCAATCAGTTTTTGTTCCGGTACAAAAAATGGTGTACGCATCAGTTGCTGCCAGTGAAACCCATCCGCATCATTAATATGCTGCAGCAGGTCCTTTGTTTGCAGTATGCCAACCACTTCATCCATATTATTTTTATATACAGGTAAACGGCTGTAGTGCAAATCCTGTATACGATTTACCACATCAATAAAAGAAGAGTTGTATTCAATGCCGCTTACATCCAGTCTTGAACGCATAATCTGTTTAACAGTGATGCTGCTGAAATTCTGTATGCCTTTAAGGATCTGTTTTTCTTCATCGGTTGCTTCTTCTTCACTCATCAGGTCAATAGCATAATCCAGTTCGTCATTTTTAAACGAAGCTGTCTGGTATTTTGTTAATCGCTTTTCAATACTGTCACTATATCCTGCAAGCCAACTGCCGGTTGATTTGAAAATGGGATACACAATTGTTTCCACCCACCAGCTGGCGAAATAGGCAAAGAAAACATTGTTTTGCGATGCCCATATTTTGGGAAGTATTTCGCAAAATAAAATGATTAAAGAAGTGATGGCGGCGGCTTTTAACAAAAACTCTATCCAGAATAATTTATGCTGCAGTGCAAGTGCTTCATCAATCAGAAAATTGGTAAGAAAAATAATACAGAGGTTGAAAATAATATTGGCAGCCAGTAAACTTGCAAGCAATACTTTGGGTTCTTCCAGCAGGTTAACAATCCGTTTGGCAGATGCTTCCTGCCTTGTTTTGATCATGTTGAGATCTTTATACTTCAGCGAAAAAAAAGCAACTTCTGCGCCACTTACCACAAAAGAAAGAAACAGGAACACCAGGAACAGGATTACCATTAAGGTAAGACCCTGGCTGTTAATTGCCAGTAAATAAGGTTTCAGTGAAAGTAAAAATAAACTGTTGATCGGCTGGTAATCCAAAACATTGGGATTTAATGAACAATTGCTGACTACTCCCGCAAAAATAGGGATAGCAGGGATATTTCTTAAAAAGGTAAATCTTCGCTGGGTTCACCAATTGGCGGAAGGTCCTCGCCATGATATCCGCCGAGCTGTTCAGTGCCTTCATGCCGGCTGGTTCCATCAGTCCTTTTATCAAGCATAATCAGGTTATCGCCCACCACTTCAGTTGCATACTTTTTGGCACCTTCTTTATCTTCCCAACTCCTGGTTTTCAGGCGACCCTCAATGTAAACAAGGCTGCCTTTATGCAGGTATTTCTGAGCAAGTTCAGCCAATCCACGCCACAGTACTACTGTATGCCATTCGGTTTGACTCACTAACTTTCCCGTACGGTCCTTAAATGTTTCTGTTGTTGCAAGGGGAAATTTTGCGACAGCAATATTTCCCTCCAGTACCTGTACATCCGGATCTTTTCCGAGATTTCCAATAAGCATTACACGGTTAACTCCTCTCATACAAATAAATTTAATTTCTGAATGAGTTTAATAACACAAACTCCTGACCATCTTCCCTTCTAAATTACGTTTTTTGCTTAACTGTTGCATCATTCTATCCAAATAATTCAAGAACCTTTGCCTTCAGAAAATCATTCAGAATTTTAGAGAATGGCAAATGTTCAATCTCCTTCCCCGTTTTCCATTCCCAGCTGTTCTTCGTCTTTCCTTTACCGTTTAATGTTATCAAAACCGCATATGCATAAATGGTTTGATGGCTCAGCTGCTGTTTCACAGGTTTTGTGGCTGATATTATTTTATATGTTTGATTGATCCCCTTTTCACTTAACCAGCCTGCAATATCATTTTTAACAGCCTGCTTCCACTTTTTTTCAGTTTGATATTCAGCATTGGGAAATTCATATAAATTGGCCCAAACATCTTTTGCAGTTCTTTTTTGTATTGCAAATTTTCCATTCTGCTCAAGTATATAAAACAGGAACCATCTGTCTCTTTGCTTTACCTGTTTTTCTTTTACCGGAAAATCAGCAACACTGTTTGTTTGAAAAGCAACACATTTTTTTTTCATAACACAGGTGCCGCACTCAGGTAAATCGGGCTTGCACACAGTAGCACCAAAATCCATAATGGCCTGATTATATTCCGCAGGTTCTTTTATGCTTAAACAATCCTGCGCCAGAAGCTGAAATATCTTTTTACCTGATGTTGAATCAGTTGGTTGATTAATCCCGAAAAAACGGCTCAGTACACGAAATACGTTTCCATCAACAACTGCATAGGGCAGATCAAACCCGAAGGAGGAAATAGCAGCAGCAGTATAAGGCCCAACACCTTTTAATTCAAGAATTGAATCATAAGTGTCAGGGAATTTCCCATTCATCTCAAAAACAATTTTCTGAGCCGTTGCATGAAGGTTCCGGCAACGGTTGTAATACCCCAGACCTTCCCATAATTTATACACTTCTTCCAAAGGAGCATTTGCCAGTTTTTGAATAGTGGGATATTTTTTTACAAAGCGTTCATAGTATTTCAAACCCTGCCCTGCCCTTGTTTGCTGCAGAATGATTTCACTGAGCCAGATATAGTACACATCCTTCTCCCCTTTCCAGGGAAGCTGACGGGTATTGATAGTTTTATGCCAGTTAAGTAAGTGCTGTTGAAAGTATCTTTCAGGATCCATAAATCAGTCAGCAAAAAAACAGGTTTTATGCGGGGCGGCCAATTAAATGATTGGTTCTGGCAGATAGAATCGTTGTTTATTCATTATCAACCAGTTATTTCAATAATTTTAGGCAAAAATTTCGATTTTTAAAAATATTTCATGATCTTAGATAAACAATAGTCAGAACCATAAAATTTTTCAGAATGAGAAAAGCAGATCTGGTGAATCAAATTTCAGAAAAAACGGGTATTCCAAAGGTTGATGTACTTGTTACCCTTGAAACAATGTTTAAAGAAGTAAAAGATTCTTTATCAGCGGGGCAGAACATTTATATCAGGGGTTTTGGAAGCTTTATAACCAAAAAAAGAGCAGCCAAGATTGGGCGGAATATCAAACGAAATACAGCTGTTCACATCCCTGAACATTATATTCCGGCTTTTAAACCCGCCAAAGAATTTGTGCAGGAAGTGAAAAGCCAGTTTAAGGGAAGTTAAATACAACACTTCTGCCATTTAATGGCTGCCTTCCTTTAGCTTTGCAGTTCAATTTTCCAGAAAAGTGAACAGGCAACAAATTATTTATGTAACTGCTGCAATCACAGCAGTTTTTCTTTTATTCTTTTTTGGACGTACCGTTCCAAAAAAAGAAGATAACCACGATCATAAACCTGCCGCAGCTACCCCTCCCCAAGCTCAAACAGAGACGCTTGATTTTACAACTATGCTGGGGTTAGCTAAAAAAAGACTGACTCCTTCCCAACAGCAAAAAGTAACAGAGTGGGAAAACTCAGTGGTAAGAGGCGATGTAAAAAATCAACAGATCCAGGTATATAAAAAGCTTTCAGCCTTCTGGATGGATTCAGTTGGGGCCTTTGTTCCCTACGCAAAATATCTTGCAGAATCTGCTAAGTTGGAAAATTCGGAGAAAAACCTCACCTTTGCTGCCCATTTGTTTTTAGGTGAACTTCAAACTGTACAGGAACAACCCTTAAAAGTTTGGATGGCTAAAGAGGCAAAAGAGTTATTTGAAAAGGCTTTAGAACTGAATCCCGGTAACGATTCCACCAAAATCGGCCTTGGCAGCACCTACTTCTTTGGAGCAGCCGGCAATGAGCCGCCAATGAAAGGAATTGGGTTGATACGGGAAGCAGTAGAAAAAGACCCCAACAATGCATTTGCACATTATATGCTTGGAGTTGGTTCTTTCGTAAGCGGACAATGGCCAAAAGCAATTGAACGTTTTGAAAAAGTATTGACACTTGAACCGCAAAATCTGGAAGCTATGATACGGCTGGCAGATGCCTACGAGCAGAATGGAGATAAGAAAAATGCAAAAAAATGGTTCCTGCAGTTTGCGCAAACGGTTAAAGAACTGGAAGCACAAAAGAAATTTCGCAGTAACCCGGAAATGATGAAGCAGATAGAAGAACACATTAAGATATTATAAACCTGATTTTTAACGAACGTAAATCTGATTTAATTATGCCTTGCGGAAAGAAAAGAAAGCGTCATAAAATTGCTACGCACAAACGTAAAAAACGTCTCAGAAAGAACCGTCATAAGAAGAAGAATAAATAATCTTCTAAATTGAACGGAGTCCCGCTATAACGGGACTCTGCTTCGCTATGGCCAATACAGAAATCAGTCTGCTTGCTTGTATACTCATGCTGTATATGGTTTATTCCTTCCTGATCAGGTGAAGTAAGAATGGTTCAATTATCTAAAGACGTAACAAGTGAACAAGGAACTGATCATTAATTCTGCTCCAACCGGGGTGGAAATTGCATTGTTAGAAGACAAAAAACTTGTAGAGTTGCATCAGGAAAGTCATGATGCCAGCTTTACTGTTGGTGATTTGTACCTGGGTAAAGTAAAAAAGCTTGTCCCTGGTATGAATGCTGCATTTGTAGACGTTGGTTTTGAAAAAGACGGCTTTCTGCATTACACCGACTTAAGTCCCTATGTACGTTCTATCTTAAAATTTACTGCTCAATCTGTAGCCGACAAGAGTGAAGGCATCCCCGATTTTGGTAAGTTTCAAACAGAAGCAGAAATTATCAAAACAGGAAAAATCAGCGAAGTACTGAATGGTAAACCCAATGTACTGGTGCAGATTTTGAAGGAACCGATCGCAGCCAAAGGCCCACGCCTCAGTTGCGAAATTTCATTACCCGGACGTTTTGTTGTTCTTACACCTTTCAATGATATAGTAGCTGTTTCCCGCAAAATTCATTCAAGCGATGAAAGAAAGCGTTTGCAGAAAATTGTGGAAGCCATCAAAACAAAAAACTTTGGTGTAATTGTAAGAACAGCTGCCGAAGGAAAGAATACCGCTGAACTGCATGAAGATCTCAACAACCTCATCAACATGTGGCAGCAGATTCAGCACAACCTGAAAAATGCTGTTCCTCCTGCAAAAATTCTCGGGGAAACAGATAAAACTACCAGCATTCTCCGTGATTTATTAAATGCCGATTTCAACCGCATTGTCGTAAATGATAAAAATATTTACAATGATGCACTGGCATATATTCAAAAAGTATCTCCCGAAAAGGCAGATATCATCAGTTTTTACCAGAATGGATCTCCCATCTTCGACAGCTTTGGTGTTACCAAACAGGTGAAAGGTTCGTTTGGAAAAACGGTTAACCTTGCAAGTGGAGCTTATCTTATCGTTGAACATACAGAAGCTCTTCATGTAATTGATGTAAACAGCGGTTACAAAAGTGTAAGTACCAACCAGGAAGAAAATGCTTTGCAAACCAACCTGGAAGCTGCTGAAGAAATAGCAAGGCAACTTCGTTTAAGAGATTTGGGTGGAATTATTGTTTGCGACTTTATTGATATGAAGTTGCCCGATAATAAACGCCGTCTTGCAGAAGCGGTTGAAGAGTTCATGCGTGCCGACAGGGCGAAACATGCGATTCTTCCGATTTCGAAATTCGGGTTGATGCAGATTACAAGGCAGCGAATGAAACCTGAGGTAAATATCAACACACAGGAAGTTTGTGCAAGCTGTAATGGTACAGGTAAAGTTTCGTCAGCATTGATACTGGAAGATGAAATAGAAAAGAACCTCAGCTACCTGGTGATGCAGAAACACAATGGTCTTACTATTTCTGTTCATCCGATTATGGAAGCTTACTTAAGAAAAGGGTTGCCATCAAGAAGAATGAAATGGAGTTGGAAATACAAACAAAAAATTAAGGTGAAAGCAAATACATCCTATCATCTTACTGAATATCACTTCTTCGATAACCACGAAGAAGAAATTAAACTCTAAAGAAAAAAGGTTGATCATTTGATCAACCTTTTTTTATTGATTTACATTACAGCAATCATACTGATTTCTACATTCACATTTTTGGGTAATCCTTTTACAGCAATTGTTTCACGGGCAGGAAATGCGCCGCTGAAATATTTACCATAGATTTCATTCACATCGCTGAACAGGTTCATATCACTCAGGAAAATGGTTGTTTTTACAATATTGCTGAAATCTAATCCTGCTTCTGTAAGAATAGCTTTCAGATTATTCATTACCTGGTGAGCTTCGGTCTGAATGTCGGGATTGTTGAGATCACTGCTTCCCGGCTTAATACAAATTTGTCCGGAGATAAATAAAAAACCTCCGGCAGCCACTGCCTGATTGTATGGACCGATGGGCGCTGGCGCCTGATTGGTTTCAATTACTTTCTTTTCTATCATACCACAAACTTAGTTTTTTAGGAGAAATACCGACGAGACAAATTAAATATCCCAATCAATTTAGTCAAACCTCAATGTCTGTCGGTATTATACCGGAAATATTTGGTATAAGAAAAAAATCCCGTTTCGGATTTCAGCACTGTAAATTTGCGGGGCATGAAATATCCATAAAAATTATCGAGCTAATTTATACAAACAGCGATGATAATTTTTGTGGATATACTATGTGGCCAAAAAGTTAATAAAGATGAACACATGAAAATTCTCATCATTTACGGCAGCCCTGTTTCTTCCTTGTTCGGGAAAAAAATTCCGTTTGAAGGAACTGATTGTGTATTTGCTAATGAAATTCCTGCAGCCGGTTTAGCCGATTTTGACTGTGTTGTAGATCTTGAATTTGAAGAAGACCCGGAACGGATCAGCCATTATAAATCATCTCCCATCCCCGTTTTGATTGGCTCAGTAGTTTATACATTGAAAGAATTACAGGCAGAACAATCTCCCATCGCCCGCTTCAACCACTGGCCTTTCTTCATCAACAGAAACTGTATTGAGTTTTCAACCCAGCAGCAACAACTGTTTCAGGACTTATTCAATCAATGGCAGGTTCCCTTTTACGAAACGGCCGATGTACCGGGTTTTGTTAGTGCAAGAACAGTAAGTATGATTGTGAATGAAGCCTTCATGGCTAAACAGGAAAATGTTTCAACCATCAATGAAATTGATACGGCCATGAAACTGGGAACGAATTATCCGCTTGGGCCTTTTGAATGGTGTAATGAACTTGGTGAAGAACGGATCGTTCAACTGTTGCAAAAACTTGCCGAAGAAGATAATCGCTATCAACCGGCAGAATCTTTACTTTCTTACAAAGCAAATCACTGATATGGCACTTCTTCTTTGTATTGATACTTCCACCACTCATGCATCTGTTGCCCTGGCCAGAGCTGAAGAAGTACTTTGTATTAAAGTGAATCAACATCAAAAAGATCATGCTTCCTTTTTGCAGCCTGCCATTAAAGAAATTATGCATGAAACCAGTCTCAGCCTTACTGATGTAAAAGCAATAGCCGTTACTTCCGGCCCGGGTTCTTATACAGGGTTACGGGTTGGTTTTTCTTCAGCCAAGGGACTATGTTACGCATTACAAATACCATTGATTGCCATTTCCACAACTGAAGTTATGAGTGCAGCAGCCTTGCAACTGATCAGCCAGCAATCAGAAAAAAACGGTTCTTTCTTTCTTTGTCCGATGATTGATGCCCGGCGGATGGAAGTATTTACTGCTGTTTACTCATCCGAACTCAAAGAAACTACAGCAAACAGCGCTATGATTCTTGAATCCGGTTCATTTTCTGAGCTGCTTCAAACCTCCACGATTTACTTCTTTGGTAATGGAGCTGATAAATGGAAAGCTATCTGCCATCATCCCAATGCCCGGTTTATTGATGTGCTATGGAATGCAAAAGACATGATTCATCTGGCAAATACACGTTTCAATAACAGCAGTTTTACATCGCTTGCTTATTCCGTACCCGATTACGGAAAAGATTTCCATACTACCGCTAAATAAAGAATGTCTTATACGACTGATATTATAACAATATTTGTTATAATTTTAACTGCTAATCAGAGTTGAAATAATATACCTACCCAAACCCAAAATTTACTCTGAACATGGCTTCCATTTTAAAGAAAAAAGAAAACAGTTCCGCCGAACTAAAGATTGATTACCACGCTGTAAAAAAGGCTGCCCTCATTTTACGATCAATTAACCACAAACTCAGGCAACAAATTGTACAGCTCATCAATGAAAATGGTCAAATGACCGTTACAGAGATCTACATCAAACTCCGGCTGGAACAATCTGTTGCATCACAGCATCTTGCCATCCTGCGCAAAACGCAAATTGTGAAAACAACGAGAGAAGGAAAATTCATCTGGTACAGCGTCAATCATGACCGCCTGACTGATATTGACAAATTTGTGGCTGATCTGCTGCAATAAGAGCCTATTTCAACCTTCAACAGAACATCTATTTAGCTGCAGAAACGTATTTTTGCATCAAAGAAACAATGCATATGTACGTACAACAGCTTTATACAAACTGTTTGAGTGAAGCGGCTTATTATATTGAAAGTAATGGCGAATGTGCCATTATTGATCCCCTGCGTGATGTGGAAGTGTACCTGAACCTGGCTAAAGAGCGGAATGCGGTGATCAAATATATTTTTGAAACACATTTTCATGCTGATTTTGTAAGTGGTCACCTTGACCTGGCCAAACAATCAAACGCCCCTATCATTTATGGACCTGAAACAGAAACCACCTTTCCTGTATATGTGGCGAAGGATGGCGAACAGTTTAAAATAGGCGCCCTTACCATTGAAGTATTGCATACTCCCGGACATACATTTGAAAGCTCCTGCTATTTGCTGAAAGATGAAAAAGGAAAAGACAGTGCTGTATTCACCGGTGATACCTTATTTGTAGGTGATGTTGGAAGACCGGATCTTGCCCAGGGTGGTGATATATCAGTGTCTGATCTCGCAGGCTTGATGTATGAATCTTTGCAAAAGAAGATCATGCCGCTTGCTGATGATGTAATTGTTTATCCGGCTCATGGACCCGGCAGTTCCTGCGGAAAAAGTATGGGGCCAGAAACATCCAGTACAATCGGTGAACAGAAACAAAGCAATTATGCCTTGCAGCAGCAATCAAAAGAAGATTTCATTAAAGCTGTTACTAACGGGTTGGAAGCACCTCCTGCATATTTTCCCATCAATGCAAAAATCAACAAAGAAGGTTACGGTGCGTTAGATGCTGTATTGAAAACAGGATTAACAGCATTGAGTATTGATGCATTTAAACAACTTGCTGAACAGGATAAAACACTGATTCTTGATACAAGAAATGCAAATCTGTTTACACAGGGTTTTGTTCCGGGTTCTATCAGCATTGGTTTGGAAGGACGATTTGCAGAATGGGCAGGTGGTTTATTACCCTTTGATGAAAATATTCTACTCGTTTGTGATGAGGGAAAAGAAGAAGAAACCATCATCCGCTTGGCAAGAGTGGGCTTTGATAAAGTAAAGGGCTATTTAAAAGGCAGTTTTGAAGCATGGCAAAATGCAGGCGAAACAGTTGATCTGATCATTGATGTGGAAGCAGATGAACTGGCAATGGATTATCCGCATGATGATAACTTAGTTGTTGTAGATGTACGGAAAGAAACAGAGTTTGCAGATGGTCATGTAAAAGATGCCGTGAATCTGCCATTAAATGAAATGAATGATCTTGGACTCATTGCTAATATTGAAGAACGGGACAATCTCTATGTGCATTGTGCCGGTGGTTACAGAAGTGTAATTGCTTCTTCGTTACTGAAGCGTCATGGGTTTCATAATATCCGCAATGTTGTTGGGGGCTATGCAAAAATAAAAGAACAAAAAATTCCTGTAGAAAAAGAGAAAAGCGCATTGAATTAATTCCAATCGCTGTATAAGGGATTTTATTGTTGAAGGGATTTTGCAGTAACTTATTTTGCTGCAGGCATTGCATCCTCATCAACCCACAAAGCCTGGTACTCATCTTTCCAGTTGTGTTTCCAGCGGCGGTGGCTCCATAAATAAAGCTCGGGCTGCAACCTGATGTTTTCTTCGAGATGCCTTACATACTGCCGCATCAGTTCGCCATCGGGTAATGCTTTGGGATCTTCTGCCAGCATAAAATAATCAAAATGATAATGGCCACGCTTGTGTTTTGTGGTTGTCATCATTACCACAGGAACGCCTTGTATGCGTGCAAATTTTTCTGAGCCCTTTACAAATGGAGCTGGACGGTTCATGAAATTAAGCCAGTATCCACTTTCAGGTGTTGCGGGACTTTGATCTGATCCCAATGCAAGCAGGTATTGTTTTTTCCGCCAGGGAATAATAGCTCTTGCCATATCAGTTGATGGCAACTGCGGATTACCCCAGCGGCTGCGGACATAAAGAATTAAACGGTTCATTATCTGATTGCTCTGCGGCAGATACACAGTAAGAAATGTATATGGTTGATTGATGCCTGTATGCAGCGTCATTATTTCCCAGTTAAAAAAATGACCAAGGTTTACCTGTACAGCTCTGCCACTGTTATACAATTGATGAAATACTTCAAAATTCCCGCTGATCCTTTTGTTAAGTGAACGTTTGCTGATGGAAATGAGTTTGATCGTTTCAATCCAGTTGTCAATAAAGTTGCGGTAGAATTTCTTTGCAATTGATTTTAGCTCTTCTTCTGTTTTTTCGGGGAAAGCATATCGAAGATTTGTCATTACAACTTCTTTACGATAGCCAACAACGTAATAGGTAAGCACAAAAAAGAAATCTGCTATGCCATATAAAATAAAAAATGGCAGCAGGGAAATCAGGTAAAAAATTCCGAATACCAGGTAATACATAAATGATAAAGATAATAACTACAAAACAATGTTCTGTAACAACTCACTCTTATTGGGATAATCGGTATTAAAATGAAGTCCCCTGCTTTCCTTACGGAAACCGGCGCCTTTAGTAATCAAATATCCAACTGTGATCATATTCCTCAGTTCCATGATCTGTGGTGAAATGATTGTACTACGGTACAGGTTTTCCGTTTCTTCCCATAACAGATCCAGTCTGCGCATGGCCCTCTGCAAACGGATATCGTTACGAACAATACCTACATAATCACTCATTACCTGCTGCAGTTCTTTTAAACTTTGTGTTATGAGGATCATCTCCTTTGGATAACTTGTTCCCCTTGCATTCCATTCAGGCAAAGAAGGCTGCTCAACATTCATTAATTTAATCTTCTCAACTGCATCCATAAAACTGCGGTGTGCAAATACCATTGCTTCCAGCAATGAATTACTTGCTAAACGGTTGGCACCATGCAAACCCGTGCTTGCACATTCACCTGCTGCATATAAATTTTTAATAGATGTTCTTCCCCACTCATCTGTTTTAATTCCTCCGCAACTGTAATGCGCTGCCGGTGCAACAGGAATCATATGTCGTGCAACATCAATTCCTAAGCTTTTACATTTTTCATAAATGTTCGGGAAGTGATGAATAAATTTTTCCTGATCCATATGTTTGCAATCGAGCCACACATGTTCTGTACCGTTAATCTTCATTTCACTATCTATGGCTCTTGCCACAATATCACGGGGAGCAAGATCTTTCCGTTCATCGTACCGCTCCATAAATGCTTCACCTTTATGATTGCGCAGAATACCACCATCACCCCGCACAGCTTCTGTAATTAAAAAAGCTTGCCCTTTTTGCCCGGCCTCGTATAATGCTGTTGGATGAAACTGAATGAACTCCATATTTTCAATCCGTCCTTTTGCACGGTACATCATTGCTACACCATCGCCGCTTGCAATAGATGGATTAGTGGTAGTGCGGTACACTTGCCCATTACCGCCTGTTGCCAGCATCGTAATCTTCGATTGAATGATTTCAATCTGGTTGGTTTGTAAATTCAGCGCATATACTCCATAACACTGCACATCGGGTGTTGATTTGGTAATTAAGAACCCGAAATGATGCTGCGTAATGATGTCAACAATAAAATAATGATTCACAAACTCAATGTTTTTGCTTCTCCGGATAGTTTCAATCAACGCTCTTTCCATCTCTGCACCTGTTACATCTTTGTGATGAAGGATGCGGTTTTCACTATGTCCGCCTTCTTTCCCTAAGGAAAAATCCCCTTCTGCATCTTTATCAAATCTTGCACCCCATTCAATAATTTCATTTACACGAAGTGTCCCTTCTTTCACAACAATCTCTACAATTTCTTCATTACACAACCCGTCGCCTGCAATAATTGTGTCTTCAATATGCTTTGCAAAACTGTCATTATCCAGATCGTTAACCACCGCAATGCCGCCCTGGGCGTACTTTGTATTGGTTTCATCTGAACTTGATTTTGTTACCACCAGTACTTTATTATCAGGACATGCTTCAGCAACTTTAATTGCATAAGTTAATCCGGCAATACCTGAACCAATAACGAGAATGTCTGTTTGCATACGATTTTCTTGAGGCTCAAAATTAACGATACCGTCACAAGCAGGTTAAAAAATTATGATTACCTGAAAATGGTATTGACAAAGGTGAAAAATCATTCTACTTTTATATTCGCTATTAGCTAATAACCCCAACTCCCGTTTTAACACCATTATTTATCTGACTCCCTTGATTGCTTAACAGTATCGTTCATCATTAAACCTTACCATTATGGCCAACGTACAAGATGGCGGCATACCCTGCTGCCCCGAACTGATCAAAGATGATCATTGTGATTTATTCCGGTTCAGCCGTGTATTAACTTATCCCACTTCAGTTTTGGGCAGCAACCGAAGACGGGTAAATGTGGAGGTAATCCTTCATTTTAAATTAGAACGCTGCACACTTGGTTTTGTACTGGGTGATCCTGTTTACAGCACCACTTTACTTCCGGGTGAAAAAGTAAAGCTGAGCACCACCGACAGGAGAAGCCGTTTTACTTACGACAGTGAAACCAAACTGAGTTACCGCAGCGAACAGATTTCGGAAGAGCAATATTATATGACAGCCTTTCAGAAATATATGGGCGATGCGTCGGCTTCACAGTCGGGTCATTCTGAAAACAGCAGCGACAGTCATTGGGATTTTCATGGCGACGCAAAAGGAAGTGTAAATCCATTTTCACTCAGTGCCAGTGCAAGTACCAATGCAAGTGGAAATCACAACAGTCACTCAGTTTCTGATTATCTCAATCAGCAAAAAAGCCATGTGGAAAGTGCAGCAGCACAGGCTGTAAGTTCAACAAGAAAAGCGCATTCGGTTTCTATTGGCGAAGTAAGCAGCCGTACACATATTGAAGGTGAAAGCCAGGATCATTTTGAAGCATCGAGCAGGGAATTTAAAAACCCTAACCGTTGTCATGCAATCACTTATATGTTTTACCGACTCAACAAAAAACAACGCATCAAATTTGAACTGGTTGCAATTGAAAGAAGGGTGCTTGATGAAAGCGCTCCTGTTGCAGGTATTTTACAGGCAGCAGCAACAGGCATTCCAGTTGCATTTGTACCACAGGATATTCCTGCAACAGTGTTACTGAAAAGAACGGCTGCTGCACCAAATCTTACTGCAATGGCAGCTGATAATATTTCTTTTGCAGGCATTTCATCAACACCAAATATTGGCCGCAAAATTTTTATCCCCGATCAGAATTTCGGCACGCCTCTTGAAACAGAAAGCAGAGCAAAAGCTTTGAAAGAAGTTGATGAACAACTTGCATCAAAAGGATTGATCAGCAAAGAAGGCAAAGTATCAACTGAAACAAAACAGCATATTGAGTTTGAATCAACCTTCTCTTTACCAACTCCGGGCATTATTGTAAAAGGATGCCTCGATGATTGTGACGTTTGCGAACCATGGGTAAAAGAAAGAAATCAGCTCGAAAATGATTTGCTGCGTAAACAAATTGAACTGCTGGAAAAATCGCAGGAATACCGTTGCTGCCCTCCATCACCTGTTATTGCAGGCGATGATTAACCGCAGTTGAAGATATAAATTCTGCACTCCCTTTAGTTTGTCAGCTTTAATGCAATGACGAAAGCGGAGTGCAGGATTTTCTGTCTGCACATTTTTTTCGCTAATACTCTTTTACCGAATCTTTATCATTCATCATTAAACCTTATCATCATGTTTATTTCCATGCAGGGAAACTGGACAATTAATGTCAAGTCGAAAGATGCTGCTTTTCCCCAGCGATTTATTGTAATTGGAGCTGCCACCGGAAACGGAACCTATAACGGTGTTGTTGGAGCTCCTGCGGTTACTGTTACAGGTAATCAATGGCTGCTGGCGATTCAAAATAATCCAGGCAGCGGTTTCCGTCAATCAGATACAAGGATAAAATTTCCAACCATCAGTGGCGGAAGTTTTGTGTTTGATATTGAAAGCAATGATGCAGGTGGCGACAAAGATTATAATGATCTTGTACTTACCTGTTCATCGTATGCATCAGTTACTGATTTTTTATTGTATGGCAACGTCACACTGTACAGTGGCCATTGTACAATCAATCCATGCTACAGAAGATGGGTTGTGATAGATACGTACAAAGGACTGTTGAAAGCACTCGATAACGATGTGCTGAGAGGAGTAATTGAAAAATTATATCCCGAACGCATACCACCTATTCCGCAGCCCGATCCTCCTCCGTTCTTTACACCGCTCATGATCAATCTTGCAGATGAAGTGCAGATACCTGATAAACTTGCCAATGTTTATACACGTACCAATTTTGCAACAACTGATTCAAAAGCAAAAAAAACAAAAGAGGCCATACCGCAAAACCTGCTGAGTGATTTTCAACTTGTATCATCAAGAAGTCTGTCAGCTAATACAATTGATAAGCAAAGCCTGGTATATGATAAAATTCAGCTGGGTAAATTGAAAGATTCTATCCGCCTTTTCTGCAGCACAGATCCCGGAGTAAATCTTACGCTCAACTTTGCCGAATACGATCGCAGCAGTAGCGAATTAGCCGGCGGACCATATACCGGCACCGGCAACAGAACTCCTTTAGGCAACGCTATTACTGATATGAATGGAAATTATATTTTCCGTTTTACACAAAGCATTGAACAGTTGGTTAATGAAATCAGCAATGATGTTCCCTCCGGTGAAAACAGCGTAGTTCAATCAAGACCGGATATCATCATAAACATTTCCGACAGTTTTCATCCAACAATCAATTTGTTTGAAAGCGCTCCGCATTTTAATGTGAATCAACTGCAGCGGTTAGATTTTTGTTTCCCTGCTGAAATCGTTCGCCCTTCTTCTTTCTGTTTCAATGGAAATCTTGTTGGGAGCTTAGGCAATGTATTTATTGGAGGAAATCAAAATACGGGTGCCAGTGTTTTACCTGCTGCATTAGACAGAAACGGTTACAACAATCATCTTGCAGCTACAGGTAAAATAACTGTTCATAATTCGCAGGCAGGCTTTGCAGTTGATTGTGCTGCATGGAAAAGTGTAATTGATGTAAAGGGTTGTATGTTCAACACACAACGAAAAAAAGATGATCCTGTAATCAGGCATTATACAATCCGCTACCGCAAATCCGGTTCAGTGTGGCAATTTGTAAATGAACAATACAGACATCCATTATTTTCCAAACGTCATGTACTGTTTTATAACGGAGAAGTAACAGGACCGTTCAACACAGGATTAAAAGTTGATGGCGGACCTGTACAGGTTGTTCCTGCATATAAAAATATCCAGGCCGAAGCATACTTAGATGGAGTTGACTGGGAGTTCTCCAACCTTGACCGTTACATGAAATTGAATACTGCTATTTATGAAGCAGGAACTCCGGGCAGAGTTTTCTTTTTGATCGAAGGTTATGATGCAGCAGGTAATTTAGTTCCCAATGCAAGAGACCTGGTTGCATTATACATCAATAACAGACCAATTGAATTTGGTTTACGCAATGTACATTTTACTGCGCCGCTTGAAAGCCTGCCATGTAACCTGGTGAAGATGACGGCAGCTGAAATGAATACTCCGCTGGCTCTTGAATTTAAAGCAAATGATGCATGGGGGTTTATGGATTCATATTCACTCACCATGTCGAAATGCCCGCAGGATATTGAAGTGAATGTAACAACACCGTTAAGCATTTCAGGTTTAAAAATAAGCTCATTGGCAAGTGGCAGCAGTGCTTTAAATACGGATGCCAATGGTTGCCCGGGTTATACTGGAACATTGGGCGACTTTCTTACATCAGGTTTTGTAACCATGCAGATGCAGCCATCGGCAACTGAAGGTGGATGGTTAAGAGCTACAGAAGAGTTTGCTGTATTATCGTTTGGGTTGAATGCATATATGCGTCGCACTAATGGTTACAACAGCGGGCATGAAGGGCCCTATCAAAACAGTGCTTCCATTTATATACAGCGTAAATAAACAAGATGGCATTTGTTTTTTTTCAGTTTGTTCTATCAGTTCTGGCAACATGGCGGCTATGCCATTTGCTGGCGGAAGAAGACGGGCCTTGGGATATTATCTTCCGTATTCGTAAACAACTCGGGCAGGGATTCTACGGATCTCTGCTCGATTGTTTCTATTGTCTCAGTATCTGGATTGCAATTCCATTTGCAATATGGATGAGTGAAAACTGGAAGAATGGAATTATTTATTGGCTTGCCATCAGTGGTGGAGCCTGTGTACTCTATAAAGCCACATCAAAAAAATAATTGTTCACTCAAAATCAAAATCTATGTCTTGCTGCGGAAGTAAAAGAGAAGAATTAAGACAATCATTGTCATTACCTGTTACTGCAAAACAGGAAACAAATGAACCTCACAAAATGTGGGATGATATAACTTTTGAATTTACAGGCACAGGAACTCTTTCAGTAAGAGGAAGCGTTACCGGCATTCATTATCTCTTTAACGGAACAGGTGTTAAAGTTTTAATTGATTACAGGGATGTTAGTGGAATGCGTGGTGAACCTTTGCTGAAACGTACCCGTCAATAATTCAATCCCTTTCTTGCTAATTGAATGAGAAGTAAACAGGGAAATCAGTATAATTAAAAAACAACTTTAAACCCGCCTGCCGAAGGATTCTCTTTCATCTCTGCCATGGTAGCAGAGAAAAAAACACTTTGTTTATCATCACTCAGTTTTACGTTTTTACCTTCCAGTCTTTTTACCTGGCGTGGCAGTTTAATGGTTGTCATGATCGTCATCTGACTCATAAACATTTCTGCACCCTGTGCTTGTTCCCCCATTTCACCCATCATTTCTGCACTTGTTTGAACCATCCGTTCAATACTGGTATCGGTAATAATATAAGGTGAGCGTTTAACAGGAAGACTGCTTGCATCCATCATTCCTTTTGACGGATCCATTGCATTGGGCATTGCATTCGGATTACCTGCTTCGGCAGCTTCTTTTTCTTTCTTTTTTAATTTATTGAGGGAATCTACTTTATCATATACAGTGAAAAAAGTTTTCAGATCCATGGCATTCTTTACCGGAAACTTCAGCACTATATCCATTTTATTTTCTTTCATATCCGCCTTTATATTCATACTGCCATTGTAGAAATATGATTTTTCTGCCGCAGTAAATTCGCCACCACTTGAGTCAACCATATAATTGAGTGCAATCGCCGTATCTATTTTCTTACTGGCAACACTATCCGGAATTTTTTCTGAAGCACCCATTGATTTCATCATTTCCAAAGCCTGACTCATATCAATGCTGATCTGGTAATGACCATTTCCTTCTTTACCTAAATCAATTTCTTCATGCATGCTACAGGAGGAAAGAAAAAAAAGAGCAATGACAATGGAAAGAAAAAGTTTTTGCATGGTTTCAAGTTTTAGAGTGCAAATACAGCAGGTATGATTGATGATTGTGTTGTAAAAATATATTAAGCAGGTTCAACCCAGGCATCACTTTCCTTTAATAAACCAATGAGTTCATTCACCGCCACTTCACTGTCTACATTACGTTTTACAATTTCTTTTCCTCTGTATAAAGTGATCTTACCGGGTCCGCTCCCTACATAACCAAAATCAGCATCAGCCATTTCGCCGGGACCATTGACGATACATCCCATGATGGCAATCTTTACTCCTTTGAGATGATTGGTAACGGAACGGATCTTTGCTGTTGTTTCCTGCAGGTCAAATAATGTTCTTCCGCAACTGGGGCAGGAAATATATTCTGTTTTGGAAATTCTTGTACGTGTTGCCTGTAAAATAGTAAAGGCAGTATTGTTGATGAATTGCTCCGGCGTGAGGTTACTTAAATAATTGCGGCCGCTTGCATTGGCACTGCTTGATGCCTGCTGCTCATAACTTTTGCTGCTCATACCAAGTGAAATACCATCACCCATACCATCCAGTAACAATGCACCACATTCAGTTGAATAATGTATGAGATGTTCATCAGCAGTTTGCCAGTTACTATCTGTCATCAATACAACCGGATTTTTGATGTTGCGGTTCATCAGCTCAATGAACATGCGCCTTACACTCTGCATAGCGTTTGTATTGGTGCTGCTTAAACAAAGCACCACCGTTGGATCATTGGCCAGCTTGTCCAGATAAGTAAAATCGTTAAGCGGAGTTTCGTCATTGAAGCAGTCGATCATTACAAAATTCAACACATCACTTTTTGATTCTGCTTCAGCATATCCACTGTCCATGAAGATGGGGAAATAGGCCCCCTCCAAACCTCCCCCGGTAGGGGAGGCTTTCTGAACAGCCTGCCATGTATCTGGATAGACAATAATTTTTAGTGTTCCCGGTAGTTCAAAATTTAATTGCTGATGAGCGATGAAAATATAATCAGCTGCCATGTCTCCTATCGTCCACTTGTCTGTTGCTTGGTCATATTTATAGCCAACCCTTTCCAATTCTTTAGGTGTGATGCTTTTCAGTTTACTCAGGTCTGCAATCACAACAGGTACATGTTTCCCGCCGATATTTGATACTGCAAATGTATCTCTGCGTTTATATTCGAATGGAGAATAAGGTAGCTGCTCAACAGCAGGAACCTTACTTTCAACTTTTACCTTTTCATTTCCCGGCAGATATCTTTTCACTAAATCCCTGCACACAGGAATTTCAAATTCAGGATCTTCTGTTAAACTTACACGAACAGTATCACCAATACCATCTTCAAGTAAAGTTCCAATACCTGCTGCACTTTTCACCCGTCCATCTTCACCATCCCCAGCTTCTGTAACTCCAAGGTGCAATGGATAGGCTTCGTTAAATTCATCCATCATGTGACTAATGAGTAAACGGTAAGCCTGCACCATCACCTGCGGGTTACTGCTCTTCATACTCAATACAATATTGTGATAACTTTCTGCACGGGCAATACGCAGAAATTCCATGGCGCTTTCCACCATGCCAATTGCTGTATCGCCATAACGGCTCATGATACGATCACTTAATGAACCATGATTGGTTCCAATACGCATGGCTGTACCATACTCTTTACAAATTTTCACTAATGGAGTAAAGCGTTCACGGATTCGTTCGATCTCCTCAACATATTCTGCATCGGTATAATCAATCTGTTCAAATTTTTTCTTATCAACATAGTTGCCTGGATTTACTCTTACTTTTTCAATAATCCTTGCGGCAACTTCAGCAGCATTAGGGGTGAAATGAATATCAGCAACTAATGGTGTGTTATAGCCACGTTTGCGTAACTCATTTTTAATGTTAAGTAAATTTTCTGCTTCTTTTTTCGACGGCGCTGTTATACGAACCAGTTCTGCACCTGCTTCTATGCAACGGATGCTTTGTTCAACTGTTGCAATGGTATCCATCGTATCAGTTGTGGTCATCGTCTGAACCCTGATCGGATTAAAATTTCCGAGCAGCAGATCACCCACTTTTACTTCTTTTGTCGGCAGTCGTTTATAAACAGTTAAGGAAGGAGTATAGAGAAACATGATTTGAAAATTTGAAAATTCGCCAATTTGGAAATGAACAGCATAACACACTGACTCATCCGCAGGCAAATTTAACAAAGAAACTGCTCTAAGGTTTGGGATAAGCTTACAATAAGGAAATTAATTTCCAAATCTTCAAATTGATGAATCTCCAAATTACTTACCAGTCTTTCTCCGGCTGGCTTGGAACGCCGGTTTTCTTCTGCATTTTTTCCTGGAGTTGCTTTTCTTTCTGTTCAAGGGCTTTGAGGTATTGTTCCGCTTGTTTTTTGGTGAGTTTACTTTTCTGAGGTTTGGGTTGTTGCGGCTGCTCTTTTTCCTTCTTCTCCTCTTTTTGCTTTTGTTCCTTCGGTTTATTCTTTTTGTTTTCCTGCGGTTCCTGTTGTTTTTTGGCTCTTAAAGCAAGTTGAAGGTTTTTCCTGATCTCTGCATCATCAGGTGTTAAACGTAAAGCCTCTTTATAAGCAGTAATAGCATCGGTAAGCTTATTGTCTTTATGATACAACACTCCTTTATTATATAAAGCCTTTGCTTTCATTTCAGGCTCAGTTGCAATGGCTGATGCCTCATCAAATGATTTGATGGCATCCTCTGTTTTTTCTTTTTTATATAAGGTATTCCCGAGGTTGAACTGTGCAATCGTATTCGGCTTTTTATTGATCGCCTTCAGATAAGACTCCTCTGCTTTATCATAGTTCCCATCTTTAAAATAACGGTTACCCTTTACCACTTCACCATTTTGGGCAAAGACAATTGCTGAGAAGAAAAGAGATAGTATCGTTAGAAAAATCTTCATGCTTTTTTACGTTCGCTGATGAGTGTTTCAATCATGAGCAATAATAAAGCCAACGCAAGAAACCAGATGAAATAATTGTTATAGTTGGTATTACTTACTTCACCGTCAGTACCTTTCTTTTCGAGCTGATTAATTACTGCTTTTACTTCTTTTAATAAAGCCTCTGTATTCTGCATGTTACCGTATAAACCTCCGTTGGTAACAGCCAACTGCTTTAATAAGGTTTCATTGAGTTTTGTCACTACGGTTTGCCCGTCTTTATCTTTCTTGTACTCTGTTGTTCCCGGTTCTGTAATAGGGCTTCCTTCAACCGTACCAAGGCCGATTGCAATCAGTAAAATGCCCCGGTCTTTTAATTGCTTCGCCATTGTTACGGCTGATTCATCATGATCTTCTCCATCAGTGATCAGTAACACAACTTTATAACGCTTGCCCTGCTGCGGAAAACTTTCTGCTGCCAGTCGCAATGCTTCCCCAATTACCGTTCCCTGTGTAGGCACCGCATCGGGTGCAGCAGATTGTACAAAGAGGTTGGCAGCACCCTGATCGGCTGTTAATGGCATAGGCAGATATGCTTTGCCTGCAAACCAGATCAATGCAATCCTGTCGTCGGGCAATTGATCTAATAATTTACTGACGAATTGTTTTGATTTTTCAAGCCGGTTGGGTTTGATGTCATCGGCCAACATACTCTTGCTTACATCCATTGCAATGATTATGTCCCTTCCTTTGCGGTTTACATCTTCCGCTTTTCCTGCACTCCGGAGATTGGCTGCTCCCAAAGCTGTAAAAGCCATGGCAGCAAGAATCAAATAAAACTTCGTTGAGAATTTTTTTGTTGAATGATTGGCGGTTAAGAGGTTTACCAACTGTTCATCTCCGATTTTCTTTTTGGTTTTCCTTTTCCACCTGCGGTTGAGCACAAAGAAAATCACTGCCGGAACGATCAGTAGCAGCAATAACAGATATTCGATATGTGCGAAGGAAAACAAGGTTATAGTTTCAGATTACAAGATACTGGATTATGATTACAGATGCATTCAAACAAAAGTTAAGCCAGTTTTGTGAATGGGCAACTGGCAAGAGGCAAATAAGAGTCTGTATACAATTGCTACATATTGCCTATTGAAGATTGCCCATTGCCAATTGCTTATTTCTTCCCTTCCATAAATTCGTAATGCTTCAGAATTGCTTTCAGCAGGTCCATCCTGTTTTTAAACATGGGGTAATCTTTATCAGGAGTTTGAACCATTAATACAAAGAAATAGGGGTGACGGTTTTCTTCAATCCAGCCAACAACCCATCCAATATTCCCGCCTTTTTCATCAAAGCCCCAGCCGGTTTTGTAACTCAGTTTGTAAAGGCTGTTATCTTCCATCAGCATTACTTTACGAACAACCTGCTGGGTGCGTTTCTGAAAAGGTAATTGTTCGAAGTATAACCGTTTTACCAATCCCAACTGTTCATCGGGTGAAATCTTCAGTGCATTGTTGATCCAGAAAGAATCAACCGGGCCACTGATATTTTTATTGCCATATTGCAAACTGTCGATCCATTGCTGCATGGTATCTTTTCCAATTCTCCGGGCTACTTCCTGGAAATAAGGTAAAGAAGAAAACTTAAACGCCTGTTCCATAGTCAGATCCTGGTTCCACTCCTTCACCCATCTTTCCACACCATCCCATTTAATCACCATCTTTTCATCGAATATCCTTCCTGTTTCCAGTCCAATAAGTGAGTTAACAATTTTAAATGTTGATGCAGGTGTATAACGTTTCCTGTAATTGGCCGAATCATAAATAGTGAAATGACCCTGTCCGTTATCAAGCAAAGCAAATGTTCCGATTACTTTATACTGATCGAAATATTGTTTCAGGTCATTGTCAATCGTAAAGTTGTTGATGGAACAGGAGTTGAACAGGAATAAAAACGCAACTGCAACAACAGAGATAAAACGCATAGTTAAGATTTTGCACAAAAGTAAAGTAGAATGAATGTGAATAGCCAGGAAATAAATAAAGTCGTTACATCAGCAGTTTATGCAGTTACTTTCAGTACGCCTAATTCTTTGCCAACTTTTGTAAAAGCTGCAATAGCTTTATCCAGGTGCTGCTTTTCATGTGCTGCACTTAACTGCACCCTTATTCTTGCCTGCCCTTTTGCCACAACAGGGAAAAAGAACCCTATTACATAAATACCTTCTTCCAGCAATTTCGCAGCAAAGTTTTGTGCTACTACAGCATCGTATAACATAATTGGCACAATGGGATGTTCGCCGGGCTTAATATCAAAACCAGCTTCTGTCATCTTTGTTCTGAAATATTTTGTATTCACTTCTAACTGATCTCTCAACTCAGTTGTTTCACTCAATAAATCCATCACTGCAATAGAAGCACCTACAATGCTTGGTGCCAGTGTATTTGAAAACAGATAAGGTCTTGAACGCTGGCGTAGCATTTCAATCACTTCTTTACGGCCACTGGTAAATCCCCCGCTTGCACCGCCCAAAGCCTTACCTAATGTACCGGTAATGATATCAATCTTACCCATCACTCCACGATACTCATGAGTTCCTCTTCCTGTTTTACCCAGAAACCCGCTTGAGTGACATTCATCTACCATTATTGCGGCATCGTATTTCTCGGCAAGCACCACAATTTTATCTAATTGAGCAATGGTTCCGTCCATGCTGAAACTGCCATCGGTTACAATTACCCTGCTCCTGGCACCGGCAGATTCAACCAGTTTAGCTTCCAGGTCGTCCATATTATTATGTTCATACCGCAAACGCTGGGCTTTGCACAAACGAACCCCGTCAATAATACTTGCATGGTTCAGGGCATCACTGATAATGGCATCATCTTCACCAAACAGTGGCTCAAATACACCGCCATTTGCATCAAAAGCTGCAGCATATAAAATGGTATCCTCTGTTCCGAGGAATTTAGAAATCTTTGCTTCCAGTTCTTTATGAATATCCTGCGTACCGCAGATAAAACGAACACTGCTCATCCCATATCCACGCAGGTCAATATATTTTTTTGCCGCCTCAATTACTTTTGGATGAGAAGACAGGCCGAGATAATTATTCGCACAAAAGTTGAGTACATTTTTCCCATTTACCCTGATTTCCGGGCCCTGGGCACTTTCAATGATCCGTTCTTTTTTAAACAGCCCGTTCGCCTTGATTTCCTCCAGTTCAGCAGCTACCCGTTGTACCATTTTCTCATTCATACGTAAGTTTTAGTCGACAAAAATAGGTGGATTGGCGGGTTGAAAAATGCGTAATCGGTTGCATGTTTAACAAATTCACATAATTATGTGGTTGCACTGTAACATTTTTCATTCTACCTTCGTCTAATCTCTCTAAAACAGGTGAATTATGAGAAAACAATTTCTAACCATCGGCGCTTTATTCCTCGTTGCAATTACAGCTTGGGTTATCCTTTATGCCGCACCTGTGAACAAGAAAAAGATCGTTTCCCCCAAATGCACTAAAACCTGCGAAGCCAAGCCACAGGCTATTCCGCAAACGGGTTTCTTTATTTTCGACTCCTTTTCTGGGAATCTCTAAACTTTTTTTTAGATCTTGTAACTTTTAGCTCCGATGTCCGTAATAATGGAGATTGAACCTATCATTACTGATCACTAACTGAATTATGACCGCCAGAGAATATAATGAATGTGTGACCAGGTATGCTGACAACGTATACCGCTTCATCCTCAAGAATTTGGGGCATGAAGAAGATTCACGGGATGTGGTACAGAGCGCTTTTGAAAAGCTCTGGATCAATAAAGACAATGTAGAAAATGAGCGGAGCAAATCTTACCTCTTTACCATTGCCTACAACCAGATGATTGACCATATCCGTAAACATAAACGGGTAACGTTGAGAGATGAATTTAAAGAAGAAGTAAGAATTCAGGACAGGCCGCAACACAATATGAAGAAAGTGCTGGAAGATGCACTGGCCCGGTTAAGTGAAACAGCCAGGAGTTTGGTTTTACTGAAAGATTATGAAGGATACAGTTACGATGAAATTGGAGAAATAACGGGATTGAATGAAAGCCAGGTGAAAGTTTATTTGCACAGGGCCCGTTTACAACTGAAAAATTATTTAGTGAGTATTGAAAATGTGATGTAGAAAAGGAAGAAAAGCCAATGAGTCGGGAAGACCGAAAGATAAGACCCTTTCTTTCTGACTTTACTGACTTCCGGACTAACTAAAAAAGATAACAGAATTTAGACATGAATATTAATCGCCATAATTACGAAGAATTTTTCCTGCTGTATGTTGACAATGAATTGTCAGCCGGCCAGCGGAAAATTGTGGAAGCTTTTGTGGCCGTTAATCCTGATCTGCAGGAAGAATTCAACCTGATTCAGCAAAGCATATTCACTGCTGATGAAAAATTAGATCCGAACTTTATTACTTCTTTATTAAAGCCTGTTGAGGAAGAAAGTTCCATCAGCCAGGAACAACTTCTTTTTTACATCGATAATGAATTAAGAGCCGATGAACAAAAAGCAGTTGAGCAGGCGATTGTTGAAAGTCCTCTTTTACAAAAAGAAGTTCAATGGCTCAAACGCAGCACATTTGAAGCAGACAAGTCAATTGTATTTCCTGATAAATCATTATTGTATAAAGAAGCCCAGCCTGCAAGAATATTTTACATGGGCACTTCGGCAAGAAGATGGGCAGCCGCTGCAGCAGTGATTGTTTTGCTGGGAAGTGCTATGTGGATAATGCTTGATAAACCAGCTGATAATGCTAATCCTCTTGCACAAAATCCATCAGTTCAAACAGGGAAGAAAAATAATGATGACCCAAATTCAGTAAAAGGAATTATCAAAAAAACACTTGAGCAGGAACCAGCAGAAGAAGTTGCAACCATTGTACAGGATAATCCTAACACAACAAACAATTCAACAAAAAATTCCGGATTAGTAAAAAATAATCCTGCAAAGAATCAGAAAGAAAAAATAATTCCTGCAACAACTAAAGAAGAGCCATTCGTTGCAAAGGTTGAAACACCTGTAACAATTGCTCCTGAAAAAAATTCTTTAACTCCAAGTAACAAAACAGAAACTCCAACCGTACAACCTATAACAAACACAGCAAACACCGTGAGTTACGCTTCTTACAACAATGACGCAAACAATGAAAATGAAAATACCATTTTCACAGAAGAACGTCAGCGCAGGAGCGGCCTCAAGGGGTTAGTAAAAAAAGTAAAAAGAACGTTTGAACGTAATACCGGGATTCAGTCAAACGCCTCCGAAGTACGCTTTGCTGTATTTGCAGTAAACACTCAATAAAAAAATATTTAAAAAATTATTATGAAGCAATTACTACTCTCCTTGCTTGGCCTTATTTTGTGCTTTGCAGGAATGGCTCAGTCGGATACGACAAAACCACAAAGTGCTGATACCATCAAAGTCGGCAACATGATCATCATAAAAAAACATGATGGTAAAGAAAACAAAGAAGAAAAAACAAAAGAAGACAGGGATGACGACGATGATGATGTAAACATTGAGATAAAAAAACGGAAAGAACACAAAAAATCAAACGTAAGCACTAACTGGATGATCCTTGATCTTGGGTTTTCTAATG
This sequence comes from uncultured Chitinophagaceae bacterium, assembly GCA_964580775.1. Classification (GTDB taxonomy): domain Bacteria; phylum Bacteroidota; class Bacteroidia; order Chitinophagales; family Chitinophagaceae; genus Lacibacter. The sequence continues at coordinate 31,951 of CAZOLW010000008.1, forward strand.
TAAACGATCAAACCAATTATAGTTCACCAGCAGCACAGGCTTTTTTCCCAGGTGGAACTGGTAGTAAAGAACAAATGTCTTTACGCAATGGTCGCTCCATCAATGTGAATGTTTGGTTCTTTATGCAGCGTGTTAACCTTATTAAACATGTGGTAAATCTGAAATACGGTTTAGGCGTGGAGATGAACAACTATAGCTATGAAAAAAGTGTTCGCTATAATACTGAACCTGAAACCAACATTACGTTCGATAATTTTAAGTATACAAAAAATAAGCTGGCTGCTGATTATTTAACTGTACCTGTTATGCTCGATTTCAATTTTGCACCTAAACGCAAAAGAGGTTATGGCCTTAGTGCAGGTGTAAGTGCAGGCTATCTGTATGCAGCACGCCAGAAAATGAAGAGCGAACAAAACGGTAAAGAAAAAGTAAGAAGCGACTTCAACCTGGAACCATGGAAGCTTTCTGCAATTGGTGAATTAAACCTTGGTGTAGTTCGTTTATACGGCAGTTATGCCCTCAATAACTTACATAAAAACGGATTGGAACAAACTCCTTATAACTTCGGAATCAGATTCAGCAGCTGGTAATACAGCTAACGCTGTATTCTCTGGTAAACCGCTTCTCTTTTGGGAGGCGGTTTTCTTTTGTTAATTAAACTCCTTCCTGTCCGCAAGTGATTTAATAATTCCCTTACTTTGTTCTTATTAAACAACAAATTCATGCCGTACAAAATCATTGATATTGAAGGAATCGGACCCAACTATGCTGCCAGACTGGAAGCTCAGGGCATTCGTACAGTTTCTGATCTGCTTGAAAAAGGCGGAACAAAAAAAGGAAGAGCATCCATTGCAGATATAACCGGTCTTCCGGAAAATTTAATTATCATCTGGGTAAACCATGCTGATCTGCACCGCATTAAAGGTGTTGCCGGTCAGTTTGCAGAATTACTGGAAGCAGCAGGCGTTGATACAGTGATTGAATTTGCCACCCGTAATGCAGACAACTTGCATACTAAACTGGTTGAAACCAATGAAAAGTTTGGATTAAGCGGCAGAGTACCTTCCATTGAATCACTAAAAGAGATGATTGAGGAAGCGAAAACACTGGACCAAAAAGTGTTTCACTAAGAAGAACTACGAACCTGCAATTGAACCGCTTCATACTAAAGCGGTTTTTTTGTACACTTAAAATATCAGTTATCCACCTCTTCCTCATCAACGGATTGTTAATTAAATTAACGCAGGTAATACGGCATAGTTTTTCGCCGTTAATCCAATATTCCAAAAACAAAGTGTGAAATGAACCGCCAACCAGCTTTCCTTGTTTTATGTTCGGCAACCATGCTCTTTCTGTCGGGCTTCAGTTTGCTGCACAGGAACAAATCGATGCAACAGGGTTTGCATGTGAGGAAATCAACTGCTTACAGTGTGGTAATTGATAAAAGCAATTATGAGCTGAAAGTGTTCGATGAAAACGGATGGCTCTTAACCTACCCCGTTGTGTTTGGAACCAGTGAAATGACCGATAAGATGATGGAAGGCGACCGCCGCACACCGGAAGGTCACTTCAGAATCATTGCCAAAAAAATTCATCCTGAATGGGGTTTTTTTCTTCTTCTTGATTATCCCACCCAAACCGATATTGAAAAATTCAATGCAAGAAAACAACAGGGATTGATTCCATACAACGCCAAACCGGGCGGAGGAATTGGTATTCACGCTACCCGGCGTAATGAAGACCGCTTTGTAGATTATTTTTATAACTGGACATTAGGCTGCATCTCTACCAAAAGAGAATATGCTAAAGAACTATACAATCTGCTTCCGGTAGGAACTGAAGTCACCATCCTCCGGTAAAAAGTCAAAATACCCTTAGTTGGGTATGGTTCTATATTCTTTTTAGAGGTTTCTTTGGGTTTCAAACAAAAAATATGAAACCGAAACTTTTTCATTCCCTTTCTTCCTGACTTCTTTTATTGAGCATCAGCGCAAAAGCTGATAACAGAAGCTATGTAAGAAATTTTCAAAGAACCCAATAACGATGATTTAAAAAGCGGGAGTATGCTAACATAAGCTTGAGTGGCAATACATATTGGTCTGCTAATTTTTTATAAAAGACTTGCATCGGATCAATACCCAAAATCCACGTGTAAGAAAAAACCCCGGCGTAATTGCCGGGGTTTATCATTTATAGCTTTCCATTTTTTATTTCTTCTACCACACCAGGATCTAACAGTGTTGATGTATCGCCAAGGTTCTCCGTTTCACCTTCAGCAATTTTTCTTAAAATCCGCCGCATAATCTTTCCGCTTCTTGTTTTTGGTAAACCTGAAACCATTTGAATTTTATCGGGCTTGGCAATAGGTCCAATGATTCTTGTAACAGTTTGGAGAATATCAGCACGGGTTAAGTCATCATCACCATGATGTCCCTGGTAAATCACAAACGCATAAATGCCCTGTCCTTTAATATCATGCGGATAACCAACTACTGCACTTTCAACAACACCTGCATGCATGTTAATGGCATTCTCTACTTCTGCAGTACCAATACGGTGCCCGCTTACATTCAGTACATCATCTACCCTTCCTGTAATTCTGTAATTACCTTCTTCATCTCTCAAACAACCATCGCCTGTAAAATATAAATTATGGTAAGGTGCAAAATAATTCAATCTGCACCGTTCATGATCGCCATAGGTTGTACGTAACATACCCGGCCATGGAAACTTGATGCAGAGATTTCCACTTACTCCATTGCCTTCTACTTCTTTTCCATTTTCGTCAACAAGAATCGGCTGTATACCAGGTAATGGAAGTGTTGCGTAAGTTGGTTTCGCAGGAGTTACTCCAGCTAAATTGGAAATAAGTACGCCACCTGTTTCTGTTTGCCACCATGTGTCAACGATCGGACATTTTTTCTTTCCCACATTTTCATCATACCAATGCCATGCTTCTTCATTAATCGGCTCACCAACAGTTCCCAAAACTTTTAAGGAAGAAAGATCTTTTCCTTTTAACGGATCCAAACCAAAACCCATTAAGCTTCTGATGGCTGTTGGTGCTGTATACAATACATTTACTTTGTATTTATCAACAATATCCCAGAACCTTCCTGCATCGGGCCATGTTGGAATTCCTTCAAACATAACACTGGTTGCGCCTACACTTAACGGACCATACAAAATATAACTGTGTCCTGTTATCCAGCCAATATCGGCTGTACAGAAATGAACATCGCCCGGCTGATACTGAAACACATTCACAAATGTATAACCGGTGTACACCATGTAACCGCCAATGGTATGCACAACTCCTTTTGGTTTACCTGTTGAGCCTGATGTATATAAAATGAACAATGGATCTTCTGCGTCCATCTCTTCGGCTTCAAAAGAAACCATTCCATTTTTTTCAACCTGCTCCAGTGCATGCTCCATTTCATCTTCCCACCACACATCTCTTCCTTTGATCATAGAAACAGGAGTTCTTGTTCTTGTATAAACAATCACTTTCTTTACTGTTCTGTTGCCGATCAGTGCATCATCAATTACACTCTTCAATGGAATATCTTTATTGCCACGGAAAGCACCATCGCAGGTAACAATAAATTCTGCCTGAGCATCATACAATCTATCAGCAATACTCTGTGCAGAAAAACCTCCAAAGATTACACTGTGTATGGCACCAACTCTTGCACAACCCAATACAGCATAAGCAAGCTCCGGCACCATTCCCATATAAATACAAACCCGATCGCCCTTCTTTACTCCATTATTTTTCAGCACCTGTGCAAACTGGCAAACTCTTTTATGTAATCTGTTATACGTAACAACCCTTGTTCTCTCTTCCGGATTATTTGGTTCCCAAATGATAGCAGGTTCCTCACCTCTTGTTGCCAGATGACGGTCGATACAGTTTTCAGTAATATTCAGCTTACCACCCATGAACCAGCGGACATGCGGTTCAAGAAAATTCCAGTCCAATACTTTTTCCCAGGGTTTGCGCCATTGAAAGGTTGAAGCAATATCTGCCCAGAAGCCTTCAGGATTTTCTACACTTCGTTTATAGGTCGTTTTGTATTCTTCTAATGATTTGATCTGAAAGGGATATGACATAGCTGAAAGTTATAAGTTATAAATGTACAGAAACAACTCATTTGAAAATGATTCAGCAAAAGAGTTTTAAATTTTACAGTTTTTTATTCTCATATTTTAATTTGTATTTATCTTGTCAGGATGAAACCAACCTCCCTTAAATCTGTTATTGCAGCTTCGTCTGTAGGAACGTTAATTGAATGGTACGACTTTTACATCTTTGGAAGTCTGGCCACAATTATTTCCACTAAATTTTTCCCTGCAGGAAATCCAACGGTAGCATTGCTTTCAACACTGGCAACTTTTGCTGCAGGCTTTGTTGTAAGACCATTTGGAGCCCTTTTCTTTGGACGCTTAGGTGATCTGATCGGAAGAAAATATACCTTCCTGTTAACGTTAGTGATCATGGGTTTATCAACTTTCTTAATTGGTTGTATCCCCAGTTATGAATCGATAGGTTTTTTTGCACCACTTCTTGTATTAGTGTTACGGTTATTGCAGGGGCTTGCATTAGGTGGCGAATATGGTGGTGCTGCAACTTATGTTGCCGAACACTCACCCGCTGAACGAAGAGGATTCTGGACTTCCTGGATACAAACAACAGCTTCTGTTGGTTTGTTTGTTTCTTTACTGGTGATCATTGCAGTAAAAGGTGTAATGGACGAACAATCGTTTGGCGATTGGGGATGGAGAGTTCCATTCTGGATTTCCATCATCATGGTTGGTATTTCTATTCTCATCCGTATGCGGATGAAAGAGTCACCCCTATTTGCTAAAGCAAAATCTGAAGGAAAGACTTCTACCAATCCGCTGAAAGAAAGTTTTGGACATAAACTGAATTTCAAATTTGTATTGCTTGCTTTGTTCGGTGCAACCATGGGACAGGGTGTTGTTTGGTACACAGGACAATTCTATGCATTGAGCTTTATTCAAAACACATTGAGTGTGGATGTGGCACAGGCAAGTAAACTCATTATGTGGGCACTGTTGTTCGGCACGCCATTTTTTGTTGTGTTTGGATGGCTTTCAGATAAAATTGGCCGCAAATGGATCATGATGCTTGGTATGCTGGTTGCCATTGTCAGCTATCGTCCTATTTATTCAGCCATGTATGATGCAGGAAGTGTACAGATGAAAAAAGAAATAACTGCAAAAACTGCAACAGAAGTTAGAATAATGGCTGATGAAAAAAATGCAGGCGACAGTGTGCTTGCCACCACTACTTTAAAAGTATATGAAGATGGCACCACTTTAAAAGAAGTACAAAAACAAATGATACATGCAGATGCTTCAAAAGCTGATGCAGCTAAAGATATCATTACAGCCAAAACAGTTATCCTTGATAGTGGCTCCTTTTGGAAATTGATTTTTCTTGTTTTTATCCAGGTGATTTTTGTTACAATGGTATACGGACCAATTGCAGCTTTTCTTGTTGAAATGTTTCCGATAAGGATCAGGTACACATCCATGTCGCTTCCTTATCATATTGGTAATGGCATCTTTGGCGGTTTGTTACCAGCCATTGCTACATTCCTTGCTACCAAAGCAACCATGGCCAACGAAACAGCTGCAAAAGCCGGCGCAGCATTGCCGTACGATAAGCCATTCCTTGAAGGTTTGTGGTATCCAATTATAATTGCAGCAGTAAGTTTGGTTATCGGCGTTCTGTATATTAACGGAGAAGATAACAGGATTGAAGATTAACCCCGATTTTTATCAGTAATTTCAAAAACGAAACACATGAATCAGATAAGAAAATATTTAGGATTTGTCTGGATAGCACTTGGTCTTGCAGCAGGTTACTACCTCATTGTATCGCAGGCTATACCAAAATTTGAAAGTGGCAAACCGGAGGATAAAATCCCTGCCATTATTTATGCTTTCATCCTCATGCCCATCATTGTAGGCGGGCTCCTTGTTTTTGGATATTACGCCCTCAGCGGGGAGTATGATATGTATGAAGATAAAGAGCATCATATTCACATTAAAGAAGATTAACTGATTATGTAAAAGCAGAATTGACCGGAGGGAACAGATATCTTCTATTTCTCTTTCTCGAAACCCTTGCTGTTTTCTCCCTTTCTCCCCAAAAAAGCATTTCGTGCAGCGAAAAATGAACAGAGGTGGTCTTTTATACGAAAGAACTCAAGCCATACCCTATTGGTTAGTTAGATGTCTGTTCATATGGTTGGTTTTTTATTAAAGCCCTCGTTTTTAAACCAGGGCTTTTTTGGTACGGTATTTATACTACTTTTAACGCCGTTTACTAACACTAATGAAGAATTTCACAGCACTCTGCATATTAACTGCCTTTTTTCTGACTGCTTTTCATCAAATCAGTATAGCTCAGTGTTCGGGTAATGTATTGTTTTCTGAAAATTTTGGTGGCAATGTTTCTTCTCCGGTTGTAGGCTCTCCTTTGCCAGCCGGTATTACAAGCTATACGTTCAATGCAAATACAGATGTAAATGATGGCCAGTACAGTATACGCAAAACCACCGCAAACCCTACAACAGGAGCAAGGCAGTTTGGTGTTTGGCATATTGCTCCCGATCGGTCAGGTACTGGTAATATGATGGTAGTAAATGCCGATTATACTGCCGGTAAATTCTACGAAACAAGAGTGGATAATCTCTGCCTGGGATCAAAACTTTATTTTTCTGCATGGGTGGCCAACCTCATTCCAGCTGGAAACAGTAATCCCCTTGACCCAGTTTTGAAGTTTGAAATCACCAGCGCAGTTTCAGGAGCAACCTTATCAACCTTTATTACTCCAACTATTCCCCGCTTCAGTTCTTTTACCTGGACACAATATGGAGTGAATTTCACCTTGCCACCCGGCGAAAGCTCTGTTATTCTGCGCATTTTTAATAATCAGGTCGGTGGTTTGGGAAATGATCTTTGCCTGGACGATATTGAATTTTCTTTATGCGGCCCAGCCATTGCACCGGTTGTATCCGGCACCTATCAAAACAGCAATGATGCCTGTATTGGCAGTAATCTTTCAATTATGGGTAATGTTGCATCGGGCTTTTATACAACTCCAACTTACCAATGGCAGTTTAATGATGCGGTGAACGGATGGGTAAATATTCCCGGAGCCACCACAGCAAATCATTCAATTACAAATGCGCAGCTCAGCAACAGCGGTACTTACCGGTTGCTCGTTGCTGAAATTGGAAACATTAACTCAGCCAACTGCCGGTCTGTTTCTTCACTGATCCCGTTAAATATTTATGTACCTGCAGTTCCGGTTTTGCAAAGCAACCAACCTTTTTGTGAAAATGATTCCATCCGCATTTCCACTACATCATCTGCACTTCAGTATTTATGGAAGAATGCAGCTACAGTATTTCCTTCAACAACAAATACGTTATTAATTCCGGCTGCAACTTTAGCAGATGCAGGGACATACAGTTTAGATGTTGTTACAAGTGGTGGCTGTACCAGTACTGCATTCATCAATGTAGGAGTACAGTCAAATCAACTGCAGCGGATTATTCCGTTTGATGCTTTACTCTGTAATGGGCTGACGCTGTTTATCGATGCTGATCAACCAGGTGCTGTATCTTATTTATGGAATGATGGTATCACATCTGCTCAACGGGTTGTTGCAGATGCAGGCGTATATTCTCTTGTAACAAGTGATGGCGTTTGTAAACGTACAGACAGTTTCAGGATTACAACAAATGTTACACCTGTCGTAAATCTTGGAAATGATACAACACTTTGTTATAACGAACTGGTTGTACTGAATGCAGCCAGCCCTGTTGCAGATACTTATTTATGGAGTACGAATGTTACTGACACTGCTATTACAGTGAATATGGCAGGCACCTATTCTGTTTTGCTTGAAAACAGGTGCGGCATTGCCAGCGATGATATCAAAATTCTGTATGAAGATTGTGCAAACATCATCTTTGTACCAAATGCGTTTACTCCCAACAACGACAGGTTGAATGATGTGCTGAAAGCAAAAGCCTATTTTAAAGTTGATGAGTTTTCAATGAAAATTTTCAACCGTTGGGGGCAAATGATCTTTTCATCCAATTCACTTTTTACAGGCTGGGACGGAACAGTTAAAAATCAGCAGGTCCCCCCGGGAATGTATACCTGGGTAATACAATATAAACGCAGCAATAAAGTTTATCATCAAAATGGCATTGTACTGGTAATCCGTTAATGATTACAGTTATCCCCATTTTTTTCTTTTATTTTTGACACAAATGCAACAGCATGTCTATTGAGGTAAAGAACCTGGTAAAAATTTACGGTGAACAGAAAGCAGTGAATCAAATCTCTTTTAAAGTAAATAAAGGTGAGATTGTTGGTTTTCTCGGACCAAACGGTGCAGGGAAAAGTACAACCATGAAAATGATTACCGGTTACATGCAGCCAACATCAGGCGATGCTATGGTGTGTGATATAAATGTACAGGACAACCCGCTTGGCACAAAACAGAAAATCGGTTATTTGCCGGAGAGCAATGCCCTGTATTATGAAATGTATGTGAAAGAGTATTTAGAATTTATCGCTGAAGTGCATAAAGTCCAAAATACTGCAACACGGATTGCAGAAGTAATTCAGCAGGTGGGCTTAACATCAGAAGCACATAAAAAGATAAGCCAGTTATCAAAAGGATATAAGCAGCGTGTTGGATTAGCTGCTGCATTGATCCATGACCCTGAAGTATTGATCCTTGATGAACCCACCAGCGGACTTGACCCCAACCAGATCATTGAAATACGTGAAGTGATCAAACAGCTCGGAAAGAATAAAACGGTTTTATTTTCATCTCACATCTTACAGGAAGTAGAAGCTATCTGCGACCGGGTGATCATCATTAACAAAGGAAATATTGTAGCCGATGATCAGCTCAGCAATTTACAACAGGCAACCAACGGCAGTTCGGTACATGTAACATTTAAAGAAGCATTGGATGAAGAACGGTTAAAGAATCTGCCTGCCGCAACAACTGTTACAAAAATCGACAACTATAACTGGGAGTTACAAAGTAAAGATGAAGAAACGCTTCGCAAACAAATTCTTTCCATGGCTATTGAAAACAATTTCAATATTGTTTCATTGCAAAGCGGAAGTAAAAGTCTGGAAGATGTGTTCAGGAGTTTGACAGGAAAATAACAGTTAGTAACCGGTGTCTGCTCACCCGAAGGGTGACTGTACATCATCAAAACTTATGCATCTAACCCCAACTTCAAAATTGTATCATTTGAAACTGAACCATAGCTGTCTGCATAAAAGGATAGTTGTTGAATCCCTAACAATTTAACAGCTAATGGAAGATTGCACAAGGTTCCCTTTCTACTACCTGTAAAATCACTGAAGGAAGAAAAAGCCCAATCCTCCATTTTTGTAATAAGCCCAGCCTTCCAGGGATTTTGATGTATATAATGAAGAACCTGAATGCCATCAGTTAAAACTTCTTTGTACTTGGTTTTTTGCTGAAACAGGTTACCTTTCCTGTGATGATGAAAATTATAAGATTTGGAATAACTGCTCAACAAATTTTTAATCCCATTCTGTATATACTGCAATTGTAAACCGCCCACTTTTTTTAACTCAACACTTTTGTCATTTGTATAAACAAGAAAATGAAAATGATTGGGCATCAGGCACCAACCCAGCATTTCACAGGTAGTTGAGAAATGCTTTCTCGTCATTTCAAGAAACCTGAGATAATCTTTTTCTTCATTAAAAAGTATTTCGCTATTAATGCTACGGTTATAAATATGATAGATATTATTTGCAAGGAAGCCCATACAGCTATATTTATCAGATAAAAAATGATAAGCATGAAACAATAATACTAACTGGACAAACCAGATTATTGCGATGTGCAGTCACCCTTCGGGTGAGCAGACATCAGTTTCGCATTCGCCCAAACACTTTCACCACAATCCATGCAATCAGCAATACCATCAACACCGCAATAACGATGGGTATTACAAAGGTCAATGCTGTTCCGCCAATAGCTGCCGTATTTTCTCCTGTTGCTACTACTGCATTTCCAACGCCTGCTGTTGTTTTGCTTGAGAATAACCGAAGCAAACCAGTCCCCGCCTGGACAGTTCCGGCAGCTCCGCCACCGGCAATAATGGCCAGTATCCATTTCAGCATCGGGTTAAAATCAGCAATCGGCAAAAAAGAAGCAGCCAGTACCGTACCTGCTGCAACAGCAAGAGGAGTTGCAATTGTATCAAGCAGGTTATCTACAAACGGAATATAATAAGCAGCAATTTCCAAAACAGCAGCCGTACCAAAACCAATCAATGCAGGGAGACCACCCATCCATTCCATATCAGCAGGCAATTGATACCAATTCAGATAGGCGGCAAGACTTGCACCCAGCATCGGCACAAAAACTCTGAAACCGCAGCAGGCACTTAAGGCAATTCCCATAGCAACAGAGGTGATGATTTGTGTATCCATACAAGCGTTTGTTACTGACTAAAAATAACCAATTCCCTGATATGAGTACTTTGTTCCTCTGTTTGAAAGCCTTTACTTTGCAGCGACAAAAGAAAAAAGGGGTCGGAAAGTAAGAACAGACCGCATCACAGAACGAATTCAGCTGCAATTTCTTTCAAACTTCCGCCTTCTGGATTTTCCCATCAACATTAAAAAACAAAACATATGAGTTTTATCGCAGACATCCATGCAAGACAAATTCTCGACAGCCGTGGTAACCCAACTGTTGAAGTAGACGTAATAACTGAAAATGGTATTCTTGGCCGTGCTGCTGTGCCAAGTGGTGCATCAACGGGCATACACGAAGCTGTTGAACTTCGTGATGGAGATAAAAGTAAATATCTCGGCCGTGGTGTTTTAAAAGCAGTTACAAATGTAAATGATGTAATAGCTGATCAGCTGATCGGTATTGATGTTACACGCCAGGCTTACATTGATGCCCTCCTTATAAAAATTGATGGTACAGAAAATAAAAGTAATCTTGGTGCCAATGCAACACTGGCTGTAAGTATGGCTGTTGCAAAAGCTGCTGCTGAAGAAAGTGGTTTGCCTTTGTTCCGTTATCTCGGTGGTGTAAACAGTACTGTATTACCAATCCCCATGATGAATATCATGAACGGTGGTGCACACGCTGATAATAAAATTGATTTTCAGGAATTCATGGTGATCCCTGTTGGTGCTCCAACTTTCAGTGAAGGTTTACGCTGGGGTGTTGAAATATTCCACAACCTGAAATCAGTATTAAAGAAAAAAGGATTCAGCACAAACGTTGGTGATGAAGGTGGATTTGCTCCTGAAATTCAGAGCAACGAAGAAGCAATTGAAACAGTTCTCGAAGCAATTACTGCTGCAGGTTACAAGCCAGGTGAGCAGGTAGCTATTGCAATGGATGCTGCATCAAGCGAAATGTTTGATGACGCAACAAAAAAATATAAGTTCTACAAAAGCAATCCTTCCAAACTTCTCAGCAGCGATGAAATGGTTGCTTACTGGGTTGAATGGGTAAATAAATATCCTATCATTTCTATTGAAGATGGAATGGCAGAAGAAGATTGGGATGGCTGGAAAAAATTAACAGATGCACTCAGCAGCAAATGTCAGCTGGTAGGTGATGATCTGTTTGTAACCAATACCAAAATTTTAAAAAGAGGTATTGATAACAAAATTGCCAACAGCATTTTGATAAAAGTAAACCAGATTGGTACTGTAACTGAAACCATCAACGCTGTACAAATGGCGCAGAATGCAGGGTTCAATACCATCATGAGTCACAGAAGTGGTGAAACAGAAGATACAACGATTGCTGATTTGGCGGTAGCATTAAACTGCGGACAGATTAAAACAGGTTCTGCTTCACGTACTGACCGTATGGCGAAATACAACCAGTTGATCCGCATTGAAGAAATGCTCGGCGAAAATGCCATTTATCCAGGCGGAAAAATTAAGTTCGGAAAATAATTGCCCGGCAAATATTAACCGATGACTGAAAAAAATGTACTTTTATTTCAGTCATCGGTTTTTTTATGCAATAAAAAATATGAACCTACTAAACCACATCCCCGCAATTTTAAAGAACAAGTACCTGCTTACCCTGGTTGGTTTTGCTGTGTGGATGTTATTTTTTGACCGGAATGATTTTATTACCCAGATCGGCAGGTATCAGAAATTATCTGAGCTGGAAACTAATACCTCCTACTTCAATAAGAAAATAGAAACAGCCAAAACAGAGCTTGAAAAGCGAAAAACTGACCCCTCCGCCTACGAACGGATTGCCAGGGAAAAATACTATATGAAGAAGGATAATGAGGACATTTTCCTCTTTGATGAATAAATTCCTGCATTTTATACAATACAAGTCTTCAACCTGCGTTTTTAAACAAAGCGTCCTCTGAAAAACCAATCACCGCAGAAAAAAACAGGATTGCTTATGACAACAAATTATACACCGGAAGACTTGTTACAATATCTCTATAATGAAACGACCCCCGAAGAGACCGCAGCAATTGAAAAAGCGCTGGCAGAAAACTGGACTCTCCGTGAAAAATTTGAGGTGCTGAAAAAAGCGGCTCAACGCTTAACAAAACTCACTTTTTCTCCCCGCACAGAAACCGTTTTGAATGTGCTGAAATACGCCAATAAGGGGCTTGTTGAAAAGCTTTAATTCCACAACCTGTTCTTTCATTAATTTCGCTGTCATTCAATTTTAAGAATGACTATTAAAGAACGTTACCAAACCGTCATAGATTATTTTAACGAACATGCTCCCAATGCAGAAACGGAGTTGATTTACGATACTCCTTATCAATTGCTGGTAGCGGTTATATTAAGTGCCCAATGCACTGATAAACGGGTGAACATTACCACCCCGGCAATATTTAAACAATTCCCTACAGCAGAAGCTTTAAGTAAAACCACCGTTGAAGAATTGTTTCCTTTGATCAAAAGCATTTCATATCCAAACAATAAAACCAAACATTTAATCGGCATGGCAAAAAAGCTGGTGCATGATTTTGGTGGCGAAGTACCTTTAACAGTTGACGAACTTGTTACGCTGCCGGGTGTTGGAAGAAAAACAGCAAATGTAATTACATCTGTTGTTGATGCACAACCCAACATGGCTGTTGACACACATGTGTTTCGTGTAAGCAAACGGCTGGGCCTGGTGAAAGAATCTGCATCAACACCTTTGGCAGTTGAAAAAGAACTGATCAAACATTTCCCTGAAGAGCTGATTCATAAAGCTCATCACTGGTTAATACTTCATGGCCGTTATACCTGCCTGGCGAGAAATCCAAAATGTGATCAATGCGGTTTGCAGAAGATTTGCAAATACTATCAGAAAACAGTTACTAAAAAATAAAAGTCCATCAGCAATTACTGATGGACTTTCTTATCTCTTAAAAAATCAGCTTATAAATATTTTGTCAACTCTTCAATCAACTCTCCTTTTGTAATCGGTACACCCTTGATTTTATTGTAACCTTTTGCATCAACAAAATAAACATCACGGATGATTTTGATGAGCTGACCATTATTGATTTCAGGTATCAGCACCGTATCATAACTCTTCAAGATCTCACCCAGATTTTTCGGGAAAGGACGGATATAACGCAGGTGTGCATGTGCAACAGATTTACCCTGTGCCTGTAATTCAGCACAGGCACTTTTGATAGCACCATAGGTGCTTCCCCATCCCAACACCAATACTTTTCCTTTTTCAGGACCGCTGTCTAATTTCTGCAAAGGAATATAATCAGCAATCATGTCAACCTTGGCCTGTCTTGTTTTTACCATGTGCTCATGGTTATCGGGATCGTAACTGATATTACCGGTGATATCCTGTTTTTCAATACCGCCAATACGATGTTCTAAACCTGGAGTTCCCGGAATAGCCCATGGACGAACCAGTTTTTCATCCCGTTTATACGGTTGTAATTTTTCTTCTCCTTCATCCAGTCCCTGCTTGAAAGAAACCTTGATTTCAGGAAGATCGGCACTCTGCGGAAATTTCCATGGTTCGGCACCGTTAGCAATATAACCATCGCTTAAGAACATTACAGGTGTCATATGCTGCACAGAAATTCTTGCAGCTTCATATACCGCATCAAAACAATCGGCCGGTGTAGAGGCAGAAATTACAGGCATCGGGCATTCTCCATTACGTCCGTAATAAGCCTGCATCAAATCACTCTGTTCAGTCTTGGTTGGCAAACCTGTTGAAGGACCGCCACGCTGTATATTAATGATGAGCAAAGGAATTTCGAGCATTACTGCCAAACCCATTGCTTCACCTTTTAATGCAATACCGGGACCGCTGCTGGTTGTTACAGCCAGTGAACCGCCATAAGCTGCACCAATGGATGAAGTGATAGCCGCAATTTCATCTTCAGCCTGAAAGGTTTTTACACCGAACGATTTGAACTTGCTGAGATCATGTAAAATATCTGAAGCTGGTGTAATAGGATAAGAACCGAGGAATAACTGCAGTCCGCTTTTTTGTGAAGCTGCAATCAACCCATAACTAACCGCCTGGTTACCCATAATGGAACGGTATACACCGGGTTCCATTTTTGCTTTTTCAACTTTATAGGTTGTGGTAAATGTTTCGGTTGTATCACCATAATTGAAACCGGCCTGCAGTACACGGATATTACTTTCCATGATATCGGGTTTTTTACCAAACTTCTCTTTAATGAAGCTGATGGTATTATCCATATCACGGCTGTACATCCAGTACAGAAAGCCAAGTACAAACATATTCTTTGCACGGTCTTTTTCCTTCATACCCATGCTGAACTCTGTAAGTGCTTCCCTGGTCATTTTGGTTACATCAATTTTGATGACCTCGTAATTACCAAGGCTATCATCTTCCAGCGGGTTTACTCCCTCAGGATAATTTGCCAGGCGGAGATTTTTTCCATCAAAACCATCGGTATTGGCAATGATCTTTCCTCCTTTTTTCAGGGCACTGAGGTTTGCTTTTAATGCTGCGGCATTCATGGCCACCAATACATCACATTCATCACCAGGTGTAAACACACTGTCGCTGCTGAAACGTAACTGGTAACCGCTGACGCCTGCTAAAGTTCCCTGTGGTGCACGGATTTCGGCGGGAAAATCGGGGAAGGTGGCAAGGTCGATCCCCATCATAGCTGTATTGTTTGTAAACTGGCTGCCGGTGAGCTGCATCCCATCACCACTGTCTCCGGCAAACTTAATCACTACGTCATTTAAGACTTCTTGTTTTCTTATCATAGCAATGCAAAATTAGGCGGGTTCAATCTATGAAAAAATTCAATCTTATAAATATTCTTACAATCTTTTCAGTCACAAAACACTTAGAAAATTTTATTTCTGCAGCTTTTCTGCCAAATAGCAGTTTAAACACTGATAGGAATCATTGCTGAAGAAGATAAAAATGAAGAATTGACAGAAATTTAGATATGGACTGAAACTTGATCAATCATCCTAAAATAACAATTATGCCTAATCTCAAACAAATAGCAACATTCCTGCTGGGTGCAGCAGCCGGTTATGGCCTGTTTAAATACAACAGTATGTCACCCGAAGAAAAGGAAAAACTTAAGGCCGACCTGAAAGCAAAAGCCGGTAAAATTAAAGATGAAGCAGAGGATATGTTAAAAGATGTGCTGAAGAAAAAAGATCAGCCGGATAATACACAATCAAATAGTTGAAAGAATCTTATTTTTATTCTTTAAAATAACAGAAACATGGCTTTATTTCAATCGGGTAACCCGACCCTTAGTGAAAAACAATTTGAGAAAACTCTTACATCCGGAACAGGTGAAACCATGACCGTTCGTGGCACCATGAACAAGTTTGGATTTTTAATGCTGATGGTTATGGCTGGTGCAGCATTTGCCTGGCAATGGTTTGATGCAGGTAAAAATCCTATGCCTTTAATGCTGGGTGGAGCATTGGGCGGATTAGTTGTTGCGCTGGTAATTACTTTCAAAAAAGAATGGAGCGGATATCTTGCTCCTGCTTATGCTATCCTGGAAGGATTATTTGTTGGTGCAATCTCGGCTTACTTCAATTTTCTTTTCCAGGAAAAATATCCCGGCATTATTACACACGCTGTACTCATCACCTTTGCTGTAGCAGCAAGTATGTACTTGCTTTTTACGCTTCGTATAATTAAAGTAACCGATAAATTAAGGTCGATCATTTTTGTAGCCACAGCAAGTATTGCTGTGTTTTATTTGCTTACATGGATTTTGAGTTTCTTCGGAATTCAGTTTGCCTTTTTAACTACCGGCTCTACTTTTGGAATTATTTTTTCACTGGCAGTTATTGCAATTGCAGCACTCAATCTTGTTCTTGATTTTGACATGATTGAAAAAGGAAGTGAAATGGGTGCTCCAAAATATATGGAATGGTATGGTGCATTTGGATTATTGGTAACGCTGGTTTGGTTATACCTCGAAATCTTACGTTTACTGGCAAAAATGAACAGCCGTAAATAATTTTCTCAATACTATATCAAAGAAAAAGCCCCCGATAAAAATCAGGGGCTTTTTCTTTGATTCAAAATAATTTATAAATTCTTAAAAGAATTAAAAATTTTATTCGCTGTTGTTTCAAATGCATCACGTTCATCTTCTTTGCTTACATAGGTCAACACATATCCTTTACCATTGGAAATACAGAACAATTGCTTAATCTGAATTTCATACGTCATTTCTCCATACTTTCCTTTGTAAACAATCTGGTATGCCTTTGCGCCATTGCGATTAAAATACATGGCTGATACTTCCCTGTATCCTTTCACAACTTCTTTTACACCATCCATATTAGCCTTTACATACTGTTCAATGGTGGTACCGCCGGCTAAAGTTTCAATTTGCAGGTTTAAATTTTGACTAAACTTATCTTCACTTCCTTCTGAAGGTGAGGTGATCTTAATCACAGCACTCTCTGTTTTATCTTCAAATTTCCAGTCGCCGGGGTAACCAATGGTAAACCGGCTCTGGGGATCGCTGTATTTTTTCAGCTCACTGCTGGTAGTTGTTGTTGGATTGGTGGTAGGCGTGGTGTTTGGCTTTGTATTAGTATTACCGCCTGTGTTAGGTTCATTGACGGGAATGCGGGCCTGTGAAAAGCCAGCTGTTATCAATGAAATCATAGTAAGGGTGAAGATTATCTTTTTCATGTATTACGTATTGCTTATAAAAATACAAACTTGTTTCCCATTAATCAATCAAAATTCATGTTACAGGCTAAAAATACCGCTTTCCACTGATAGTTTCCGCCCGTCATGAACCACATTTTCAAAGCAAAAATAATTTCTTTAGTTTTGCGGCATCTTATTTTCAGGCATATGAAGCTCTAAGTCGTCTTA
Source organism: uncultured Chitinophagaceae bacterium (assembly GCA_964580775.1). Taxonomy (GTDB): domain Bacteria; phylum Bacteroidota; class Bacteroidia; order Chitinophagales; family Chitinophagaceae; genus Lacibacter. The sequence continues at coordinate 49,397 of CAZOLW010000008.1, forward strand.
CAGACAAACCTCCCGGTACAAGTGAAGCATTCGCTGCTTTACTCTTTATTTCAGTTTCTTATACGTTTAAAAAAATTACATGACGACGAATACCAATAACCCAACCAGGCTATCATATTATATTCAAACACTAAAGCAGGCACTCAAAGGCGAGCAGATGGATTATACCCAGGGCAGCATCCGCAAAGCTGTTTTCCTGCTGGCCATTCCCATGATTCTTGAACTGAGTCTTGAAAGTGTATTTGCAGTTGTAGATATGTTCTTTGTAGGTAAACTCGGACAAAATGCCATTGCAACAGTTGGCTTAACAGAATCGGTAATCACCATTGTTTACTCAGTTGCCATTGGTTTAAGCACTGCGGCAACGGCTGTTGTTGCCAGAAGGATTGGTGAAAAAAATCCTGAAGCAGCTGCACATGCTGGCGCACAATCACTGGTTATATCAATCATTGTAACAATCATCGTCAGCATCATTGGGGTAATCTTTGCCGCCGATATTTTACGGTTAATGGGCGCACATGCAGATGTTGTAAGAGATGGTGCTGTGTTCACACGCATCATGCTTGGTGGAAGTGTTGCCATTATGTTGCTTTTTTTGATCAATGGAATCTTCCGTGGTGCAGGTGATGCAGCTATGGCTATGAAGAGTTTATGGCTGGCCAGTATTCTCAACATTATCCTCTGCCCCATCTTTATTCATTTCTATGGTTTAAAGGGAGCAGCTATTGCAACCGTTATTGGCAGAAGCGCCGGTGTTGCTTATCAATGCTGGCATTTGCTGAAAGGAGATGGTGTAATAAAAATGACGGCGGCACATTTTCATCTTGATATGAAATTGATCAAATCGATCGTTACCATTGCATGGCCTGCAACATTTCAATTTATCATTGCAAGTGGCAGTTGGATCATACTGGCAAGACTTGTAGCTGAAACCGGCGGCACAACTGCTTCTGCCGGATATCAAATCGCTATACGTAATGTGGTGTTCTTTATTTTACCTGCCTGGGGATTAAGTAATGCTGCTGCAACATTGGTTGGACAAAATCTCGGAGCCAAACAATTACAACGGGCAGAACAGAGTGCATTACTTACGGCAAAGTATAATGCCATTTTTATGAGTTTTGTAATGTTGCTATTCCTGTTTTTTGCAAATCCTATCATCCGCATATTTACACAGGATGCAGAAGTAATTAAATTCGGCGCAAGAGCTTTACAGATCATCGGTTCGGCTTATATTTTTTATGGTGTTGGTATGGTAATGACGCAGGCATTGAATGGTGCAGGCGATACCAAAACCCCAACTATCATTAATCTTGTTGGTTTCTGGGCATTTCAAATTCCGTTGGCTTATTTCCTTGCAAAAGGACTTGACTGGAAATCGACTGGTGCTTTTATTGCAATCCCCATTGCAGAAACATTCATTGCTGTTGCAGCATGGTATTTTTTCAAAAAGGGAAACTGGAAAAAGATAATGTTGTAATTGTCCTTTGATTTTATTCGTAGATATTCCTTTCTTCAGTGGTAAACTGGATTTCCTGCCGGAGTTTTTCCCTGTAGCGTAACGGTATTTCATACCCGAAAAACTACGAACCTGTTTCAGTATTATAGGAATAAGGATCTTTATGGTCTGCTTTTTGTTGTTTAAACTATGTGAACATAGAGATGAAACTCCATAACTGAACGATTTGCCGACAGGCAAAATGTTTTATTTGCAGAGTTTCAACTTTTAATTCTGACAATATCCGAAACCCTGACTTATGCTGTTACAACTTTTAAATGACGACCGTATCGCTTTCATCGCTTTTCATTTTTTTGCCGCAGGTATAGTAACCGGCATTTTATTAATGCGCAGCAAAGTTAAAAAGATGAAGGAAATGATGACAGAGCTGGAGCATGAGCTTCAAAACCAATACGAAGAAAAAATTATTAAGCAAAGAAATTAACGGTAATTACAATCTAAAAAGAAAGGTGGAAACAGGCATACCTGTTTCCACCTTATTAGCCTGCAGTTAAACCGTTATTTACTTTATTTCACTGATCCACTGTTCAGCAAATATTCTTGCAGTAGTAATGGCACCTTTTCCTGCACGATAAGCCATTTTCCATCGGCTACCTTTTGATTCATAAGCAGGGTTTACAAATACTTTTTTCCCGTTCTTTGATGTTAATTCAGCATCAAAATCTATTTGCTCTGTTTCAGCAAGGAATTCCTGTAAACGTTTTTTTACAAATAGTAACTGGTTGGCTGGATACCTCGCTTCCCAATCAGCAATTTCTTTATCATACCCCTGTTGATTTGATCTTACAAGTGCATCATATCCTTTTGCATAACGGATGTAGCTTTTATTATTCGGGTCCTCTGCATCTTTCAGCATTTTTTTAGTATCAACAAGGGATTGCTCGAAAATTGGTTTTGTTGTTGCATCTGCTTTTCTGATAATCTCTTCCATATCTTTCACAGCTTTCTGCATAGCAGTAACATTATCCTGCCTCATCTCTTCAGCTGTTTGAACTTTATGGAACTGAGGCTTATAATATGTCCGCAGCTCATTGTAGCTTTTTAAGAAAGAGGCTGTTTGCACGTGCTGCTTCGTATAAGTTAAAATGTCTTTAGCAACGGCTGCCCTGTTGCCGGCAACAATATTCTTTGCATTTTTCAGCCCATACACATCAATGGAACCGCCGAGAATACTTTGTGCAATTTTTTCATCAGCAACTGATTTTGTAATACCCAGCTGCTTCAAAAAATCATCTGTCATTTTATGTACAGTAAAAGAAAACAGGGCAAAACTGATGAGGACAAGAATGAGTACAGCGATACAGATCCTTAACCGGATCAGCAGGTTGTTGAATGATTTTTGTTTCATGATAAAGTGTTTTTTTATTGATAATATTATTATGCCAGCATGGCTCCTTCTGTTAAATCTTCCTGCACAAGCTGCCAGCGATGTTCTGATAACTCTGCCGATGCAACTCTCATCAATGATTCAAAAACAAAATCGGGAGCATTGTTCTTTACTTCTTTCAGCCAGTTACTGATTTCTGCATTGTTTAAACCACGCATCATCCATTTACTGTATAAAGACATCTTTTCGGGGGCAACCCGGGCAACAATTGAATGGGTAATCCCTTTCAGCTCATCATCAGAATAATAACGCCACAACAATTTATTCAGCACATCTTCTTCTTTCTTCATATGGGAAAGATTAAAAAGCATAAAATCCAGCACAGCTGTACTGAGAACAGCTCCCATCTGAATTTTCGTTTCAGTTGAAACTGAAAGCGATAGCGCTTTCAGCTGATCACTCAGCTGCTGACTCAACTGCAGATCTTTTACATGTTCCTGTTCAAATGCATCAACAACAGAAGGTTCATACTGTACAATCGCCGGCAGTATAAACTGATCTTCTGTGTGTGCATGACTGTCGAAAAGTGATAAGATGATTTTGATGCGTTCAATAACATCTTCAGTTTCGTCAGCATTGGTAAAATCAGTTTGCTGAAGCTGAATCATTGTTTCGTACAGCAAGGCTCTTAAGCCCTTGTGTACCTGGTTAAAAATATTGTAGCGTGCCATGTGATAAGGTTTAGTTGTGAATGAATTATTTATACAAATTTGCAGCATCTGTAAAGGAAAAGAAAGACAGATGCGAATGAGTTGTTGAAATGATTGAATGAAATGATATTCATTAATGAGTGGCAAACTGCTAAAAAAAAATCCGGAAGTCTTATGGGGCTTCCGGATATTTAAGTAGAGTATAACAACTCCTGCAGACCTTACGGGATCAGCAGTTTTGTTAGGATGCCTGTCTCAGTACAAATCCCTCCAGTATAATATTGGTTACAGTATTCTGTTTAACTACTTTCATTTTTGTTGGATAATAGCCTGTTGTCTGATACTTAGCAGGCTGTGGAATAGCCCGTTCATAAGCCGGATTGTTAAGAATAAACTGTTCAGTAATCATCGGTTCATAAAATGTTACTTTCCCATCATACGATCCTAAGATGAATGTTTGTGTAAATGTTGCACCGCTTAATTCAGGTGATGTAAAATCAAGCCAGTGAACTCCCATTTGAGGAACACCTCCACCAGGGTTGAAATAAGTTGGCGGGAAATAATCGGGAGCAGGTGTGTTTTTAAATTTTAAACTGTCTGCTTCATAAACCGGAATCGCTGCAACCGCTTCAGGTGTGATGGTATAAAAGTGAAAATCAAAATGAGGCAGCCCATAAATAAAATCGGGTTCATGCCCATGAGGATTCCATCCCAAACCAACATGATTAAAAGGAGTTGCTGCTTTTGAATGAAACTTCAGTACAACATTATTTTCATGATGATGGCCCTCACCATCAGAGGTGGTTCTGTCAAGACTGCTCATAGCGGCTTCATCAATTGCAACGGCAAGTCTTAAGGGTTTGTCATTATTGTCCACTTCATACCAGGTCCATGCTTTACCATGCTGAAACTGTTGAACCGGCCCGATAAATACATTGTCTTTTGTTTTGTCGTCTTTTTTGCAGGATGTAAACAGGGTGCTTGCAAGGAAAGCCAGAAGAAAAATCTTTTTCATTTTTGTGAAAGGTTTAATGTTTAATGTGTTTTGATTAACGGTGTAAAGATGAAAACTCAGAAAGCCCTTTACAAGTAAACAATACATGAGTTGTTTTATTTAGCGGATGAATTGACAGGAATATGCAAATCAATTTACCGGCTTAGCAAGCCTGTCTGCAACATTTAAATAACAGAGCTATTCCTCACAGGAAAAAAGCTCAGCAGCTATCCTGTACATGAATTGCATAAACAGCTGCATGAACTGTGTAAAGCACTGTATGAACCGGTTTGCTTTACGGGTGCAGATTGTTACATTTGATAAACCTAAATTTCAACTGTTGAACTATTTCTTTCGTTCTGTTTGTTTGTTTATTCTTTGTTATGCGGGTAAGCTTTATGCACAGCAGGCAAGGCAGTATACATTTACACACTACAGTACTGTATCGGGTCTTCTCTCGAACCAGGTAAACACAGTGGTGCAGGATGCCGATGGATTTATCTGGACAGGAACAACTGACGGGTTACAACGGTTTGATGGTAACCGTTATAAGACTTTCCGCTATAAACGCAATGATCCCTTTTCTCTTCCATCAAACCCCGTTTTACAAATACTTCCGGATAAAAAGAAAAACCTGTGGGTATTACTGGCCGATGGCAGGGTTGGCATTTTCAACACAAAAAAATTTATATTTCTTGAGGCAGCAGTTAAAACAAAAAACGTAAAAACATTTAGTACTGCTCTTAAACAACTGGTAACAGATGAATCAGGCAATATTTTCCTTTTTCTGCGTGGTAATGAGGTCCTTACCTGGAATGAAAAGGCAAACGAATTTTCCGTTGCTCATAATTTTATTCAGCAAAAAGCTGATTGGGAAATTCATGATTTTGTTCAGCAACCGGGCACACAAAAATACTGGATGGTAATTACCGGTGGCAGCATAGCAATTTATAATCATGCAACGCATCACCTGAGTTATCTCGGAAACAATAAAGAACAGGAGCAGGTTATTACTCTGCTGAAAGAAAAAAATCTGAACCCTTACCATTTATTTTTTGACAACCGCAGCCGTGTTTGGTTTATTACCTGGGGCAACGGCGGATTTCCATCTATTAATTGCTACGATTTAAAAGCAAACAAACTGGTTATTGAAAACCTGCACTTTATTCACGAACTGAAAACCTATTACGAACTGCAGGGTTTTTTTCAGCAAAAAAACGGGACGATTTGGGTAAGAGGCATGGGAGTTTTGGCTAAATATATTGAACAGGAAAAAAAATTCGAACGGGTATTCAATGGTTATGTAAATGAAAGAAGCATCTCCTATGAACTGATTTCTGCTTTGTACGAAGATCATGAAAACAACATTTGGGTTGGAACAGACAATAATGGCCTGTACAAATTCAATCCGAAAGCTGAATACTTTACCAACCTGAATCATACCAACCGTGTTACAGGAAATAAAGGAGATGGCACAGTCATGTCTTTCATTTCTACCAAATGGGGTACCATACTTGCAGGAACCTGGGGTGATGGTTTATATCATTACGATAAAGATTTTAATACCATTCCAACCAATATTAAAGGTATTGATAATAAAGTCGGACCCTTTGCATGGAGTATGTCTGCATCAAGAGACAGCAACACCATCTGGATTTCATCACAGCCGGGTATTTATGCAATTGATCAGTCAACCCGTTCTGCCAGGTTTTACAACCCGCCTGTTTTAGAAAACAGAACAATACGGCAATTACTGGAAGATAAAAATGGAAACCTTTGGCTGGGGGTGCAGCATATCGGACTTTTTAAATGGACTATTGGAAACAACAGAAAAACACTTTCAGAAAAAATTGAACAGTTTGCAGCAATACCCCGCATAACAATCAATAAAATCATTACTGATTCAAAGGGAAATTTATGGGTGGCCACTTCACTGGAAGGATTATTTGTTATTGATCCTAATACTGATAAAGTTATTTTACACTTTTCTGCAAATGGTTCTAAAGAATTAAAGCTACCTGACACCGGCGTTTCGGATGTGCTTGAATATGATGACAGCACAATGATTATAACCACTTCAACCCGCATTATTAAGTACAACAGTCTGTTGAAGCAGTCAACCTATATCGGGTTTCCCGATATTCTCTCTGGTTATATTGCTTCAATGGAAAAAGATAAGCATGGCTATGTATGGCTTACAACTACAAGTGGTTTGTACCGCATTAATATCCAGAAAAAAATATTTATCAACTTCACCCGTTCAGATGGGATCACCAATGATCGCTTTATACTGGCAGCATCCCGTTACCTTCCGGATGGGCGAATGATTTTTGGCACAACCAACAATGCTGTTATTTTTAACCCCGACAGCATTCAGATCAAGGGGTCTTCGCCTGAAATAAAGATTACCGATTTTAAAGTAATGAATAAATCACTGCAGATCGATTCATTGCTGCAGTTGAAAGAAATTGATTTAGAGTATAAAGAAAATTCGCTGGTGATTGAATTCTCCACGCTGAAATACAGCACTGTTTACCTGATAAAATATAAACTGGAAGGTCTTGATAAAGACTGGAAAATTGCCGATAAAGACAACGAAGCCATTTACAATTACCTGCCACCCGGAACTTACAGGTTTTTGATGAAAGCAGTTAATGAAGAAGGGAATGAAGCTGAAAGCAAATTGACGTTAAACATAAAAATATATCCGCCTTTCTGGAAATCATGGTGGTTTTACAGCATCCTTGTACTACTCACAGGATCACTGATCTACTGGTTCGACAGAGAACGCATGAAGCGAAAAGAAGGGATGCAGAAAATGCGTACAGATATTGCTGATAATCTTCACCAGGAAATAAATACCGCACTCAACAATATTAATATACTGAGTGAAATGGCAAAGCTGAAAGCAGAAAACGATCCTCAGAAATCAAAAGAATACATTGAACAGATTCACAGCCGAAGCCATAACATGATGATTGCAATGGATGATATGTTATGGAGTATTGATCCGGAAAATGATAACATGGAAAAAACTGTAGACCGGATGAAGGAATATGTAGATGCGCTGCAAAACCGGCACGGAGCTGATATTGAAATTTTCGTTGATAAAAAAGTTCAGTTGCTTGAATTGAACATGAAGTTGCGTCATGAAGCTTTCCTGCTGTTTAAAGAAGCTTTAAAAAGCCTTGTGAATGCAGGTGCAAAGAAATGTGATATTTATATTGGTTTGGAAAAATCGAAGCTGCTGTTTACCATGCAATTTGCCAATGACAGTTGCGATATTCAACAGCTCAACAACCTGCTTCACCGGCAGGATATGGAAAAGCGCCTGCAATCAATCCGTGCAGTACTGGATGTAGAGGTGCACAAAAGCAATTCAGTGTTTGTATTACAGGTGCCTGTTGATTAACAGGCCTATTTGCCCATCCATTTTTTAAAGTCAGTTACTTTTTCACGGCTTACCAAGGCTTCCTTGTCAACAGAAGGTTTTAGCTGAAGAATGAGCCGGTTGCCGAAATAATCATCAATCTTATCAATTGAATTAACGGAAACATAAAACGATCTGCTGATGCGGAAATATTTTTCCGGATCAAGCATCTCTTCCAGTTCATCCATTGTATAATCAACAACATACTTTTTATTATCTGTTGTTTTAAAGAAATTCAACCGTCCATCACTGTAGAAAAAAGCAATTTCGTCAATTTCAACTGATACCAGCTTTTGTGCATGCTTCACCAAAAAACGTTTCCGGAATTCCTTCGGTTGTAATTTCTGCTGCAGCTCTTTTACCAGGCTTTCGAGATTTATCTCACCCTTAGATTCACCACCTGAATAAGATGTTTGAAGCTGCCTGTATTTGCTTAATGCTGTCTGCAGTTCTTCCTTCTGAATGGGCTTGAGCAAATAATCAATACTGTTTACTTTAAACGCTTTTAATGCATACTCATCGTAGGAAGTTGTAAAAATCACAGGGCTTTTCACCTCTGTTAAATTGAAGATTTCAAAACTCTGCCCATCTGATAATTCAATATCCATTAAAATAAGATCGGGCTGTTGATTGGTTTGCAGCCACTCCACTGTTGCTTTAATACTGTCCGTAATGCCAATTACCTCTGCATCAGAATCAACAGCCCCTAATGTTTTCTGCAGTTTTTTTACAGCCAGTTCTTCATCTTCAACAATTAAAATTTTCATGTTATACAGTTTTAGGTTCGTTTAAAATAGTTCTTCGGTTTATGTTTGAGTTATTCCAGATTAATGGAAGAACAACAGTGAAATTTTTCTCATCTTCCATTACCTGGAAGCCAGGCTGCTTCAGCAGTTCATACTTTGCTTTAATATTATCCAGCCCTACTTTATTGCTGGGGGCCTTTACCGTACGCCTCTGAAGATTATTATTCACTACCAGTTTGTTTCCGGCAGTAGTAAATATGTCAATGATCAAAGGCATATTCTTCGACAGCACATTGTGTTTTACAACATTCTCTACCAGCAGCTGCAAACTGAGTGATGGCAGTAAATAGTTATCATACCGTTTGTCAATTTCTATCTGGAGTATCACTGCTTCACCATGGCGGGTTTGTAAAAGCTGGTAATAGGAACGGATGAATTTGATTTCACTCTCCACCGTGCTTAATCCATCTTCATTATTCCGCAACAGGTAGCGGTATACCTTACTCAGCTCATTCAAAAATTTCTCTGCTTTCTTTTTGTCTTCACTGATTAGTGAAGAAAGCGTATTAAAACAATTGAACAGAAAATGCGGATTAACCTGGTTCTTCAGCGTATCAAACTCATGGTGCATCGACAGCTGCTCCATATTCTGTTTTTCCTCCACACTTTCTTTGTATTTCTCCAGCACAAAATCCGCTTCATACAAGGTTTCAAAAATGAGGTTTACACAGAAGCCAACAAGCAAACCCAGTTTCAGATCTGTTGCATTCAGCTGATAACCGAGAATATGAAAGCTATCATATAAAAAGAATATTACAGTCACTGAGAGGGACATGAAGGGAATTATACAAAGTCCAAGTATCAACAAACGTTTCCTGGTATGTCTTAATTCAGGAAACCTGTTCTTAATATAATTTCCAATCATTGTATGCCCACGCCACGAACCAATTCCAATCAGGAAAATCAACGGAAAAGAAAACAGCCAAATCCTCACATCCGTAAAGAGTCTTCCTTCAAACATGATAAAATTCAGCAGTATATCAATAATGGGCATTGATGAAACAAATGAATACAGCTGAAGCTTTGTATATTTTTTCCACTTCATCAAAATACCACCTCCTCTTTTTCATTAATTAACGGTATACGTATAGTTCTTTCCTTTTTCCCCTCTTCTATTAAAACCTGTGGCTGATTCAGCAATTGGTATTTGTTAATCAGGTTATCGAGCTCGGCTTCTGCATCAATCACTTCCGTTACAACCTTAGGCTGAATATTATTGCGCACAATCAATGTTTGATCTTCTTTTGATACAATTGAAATCCGTAAGGGATCAGACTTGTTGATACTGTTTTGTGTAAATGCATTTTCAATCAACACCTGCAATGTTAACGGAGGCATATACTTTGTTTTTGCTTTCTCACTAACCTCAACATTCAGCTGAAGCCCATCACCATATCTTGCCCTTAGCAGGTACATATACGAATCAGTAAATTTCAATTCTGTTTCCAGTGTTACGAGCTGATCTTCTTCATTCCGTAACATATACCGGTACACCTTGCTCATTTCATTCAGAAACTTTTCTGCTTCTTCTTCATCTTCACTGATCAGGCTTGATAATGAGTTAAGACTGTTAAATAAAAAATGAGGATTCAGCTGGCTTTTAAGCCCCTGTAACTGGCTCTGCTTAAAAACATTCTTCAGCTTTTCGGTTTCTTTTAAATTAGCACTCCAGTTTTCATACCGGTCAATTCCTTCGAAAAGCAGGGTAAGAAATGTATTGACTATGCCCATACCAATGTAAGCCCATACAAATCCATGTTCATTAAACACATAGTTAAAGAAACTGATTTTTTCATACCCTTTGAATATCAGCAACAGGAATAAGCCTGTTATCACAAAAAAAGTCAGGATCATGAATGTCAGTTTTCTGCCAACCTGTTTTTGGAGCGGAAATCTTTTTTTCATCAGTACAGCTACGGCTCCGCATAAAGTAAAATTTAAACTGAAACCAATGGCTGCAAGAATGGTAGCAGTAACAAATATCTTCCAGTTTGAAAAATATTTTGTCTGAAGAACTGCACTGTTAATGATGAATGAAATCGGTAACAACACCAATGCCAGCACTAAATAATCCTTGCTTGTATATTTGGGTAATTTCAATTTCATAACAGTTCTTACAAATTACCAACTTTTACTTATTTCTCCTTCCCCCGAAAAGCCGGGCTGCAATAATTCTGTATGAATTGTGGAAAAGCAGGTATGAATTGAAAAAGCCGGGGGGCAGCTCACCAGGCCTGATGTTTGAATTGAGCTGATGACCGGAGAATTGCAGTAACAATTACCTGATTCCAAAAACAGCCCCTGCAAGTAAACTTACAAACCCGGTAATGTTGGCAACCTGTCTCCAGCTGAAGTACAATAGCCATCTGCTTCGGTACATTTTCCAATCAGCGGGATGTTGATCCACTGTCCAGCTTCTGATAAATGTATTGAGCGGCAGGTTTCCTTTTGTTGTAATTGCTGCATCCGTCAACAATCCCAAAAAAGCAAAGAACGAACTGAAGAACAGGAGTCCAATTGATTGCTGTGCGGCAAAAATCAGGAGCACTAAACTCAACAGCAATCCTGCATACATCGGCCATTTAAATTTTGCCGTAAAGTTTTCATCGAGCAATTTTCTTAATTCAATGTAAGCAGCAGCTTGTAACCGTTCCTGTACGTTCCGCAAAGCAATCATGTACATAAATGACTGACTGACGATGACCGCATATACAAACAGGTTAAAGAAAAATAACAGTTTGATGATCATTGCAAATAATTGAATATTAAAAATTGTCTTATTTACTTTCTTCTTTAAGAGCTGCCGTTTTTGCCGGCTTTACGGTTTGCAGGTATTTGTAAATTGCTTTCAATTCATCATCAGTCATATTCTTAAACGAGTTCCATGGCATATGGCTGTGTTTTATTACCTTACCCATACGGAAGCGATCAATAAAATTCTGCTGTGTCCAGCCAAAAATGCGGCTGCTGCTATCGGGTGTAAGATTGGGTGATATTAATGTGGGAAAGCCTTTCTCTTCAAAAGTATTTCCACCTGCCATATGCTCACCAATTACCTCTCCTGTTGGCCCACGTTTTGTATGACAGCCTGAACAATTACCTAAACTGTTTACAATATAACCCCCATAAATAGCTGTTGTATCCTGTTTTACAGACTTTACAATTTCTTCACTTGGCCCAACAGGCTTAATCAAAAATGCTTTCACCACTTTACCCATGGCAGTATACTCATGATCCGGTACTTTATTTTTTACAGGCTTTACCGTACGGAGATAGGAGATAATAGCAGTCATATCATCTTCACTCAGGTTATGAAAAGGCATAAAATCGAGCATGGCCTTTCCTTTTGAACTAACACCATAATACAGTGTCCTGGCTATTTCAGCATCGGTTAAGTTACCAATGCCCGTTTCTTTATCAGGAGTAATATTCCTGCTGTAAAATTTCCCCAGCTCAAAATCAAACTTAAAGCCACCGCTCAGTACCGGCTCCTGGCCCAATGCCAGTAAAGAATCTTTATTAGACGTGCTGTGACAATCGACACAGTGTGCAATATCATACACCAGGTGTTTGCCTCTTGCAATTACAATGCTATCCTTTGACGCTTTGATATTTGGATAAGGTGCGTCGAATTGCAGGTTCTGTCTTGTTGCAGTTAATGTTGTTACAGATACAATGATGAAGAGCAGGATAATTCCTGTCCATTTGATAATTTTTTTAAATCGTTTCATGATGATAGGTTTTGATGATTTATTTAACAGGCACAAGATCTTGTTAACTTACTACCCCTTCAAGCAGATGCTGATTCAACTGTAAAAAAAAGAGGATGAATTGCACAGTTAACTTACAGTTTGATAAACTCTACCCTCCTGTTGGCAGCTTTTCCTTCTTTTATTTTATTATCGGCAACTGGTGCAGCTTCTCCTTTTCCATCCGTTTCAATTCTTCCAGCATCAATTCCATACTCAGAAATCAGCGCATCTTTTACAGCTATTGCTCTTTTTTGTGAAAGGGTAAGATTGGCTGCATCTGAACCATCTGCATCTGTATGACCAATGATTTTTATTTTCACCTGCGCATGTTCTTTTAAAACAGCAGCCACCTCTTTAATCACACCAAAAGATTCCGGCTTAATGGTTGCAGCATTTACATCAAACAATATTCCTGTTGTGGAGAATGATCCTTCTTCCACCAGTTTATGTCTTGTATCGGGCACACCGGTTGCTGCTTTGATATTTCCAAGATAAAATCCGGTCTCCTGTTCCTTATACCCCGAGTTATGAATTTTAAAAAACAACTGGTTGAAGATGTATTCTGTAGGAAGTGCTTTTGGCAGATCAACAATTTTTTCAGCATTCACCCAGATACGTAAGCGCCCTTCCTGTACCTGCATGGAAATATGACACACTTTATTATAGCTCTGATCAAGAGCTGTGAGTTGTTGATCCTGGCTTCTGAAAAAATCAGTTCTGTTTAAAAATGTTTTGAGCGAAACCCAGTTGTTTCCATTTGTGCCGGGTCGTAACTGAATTTCAGCCGACTGAAATAAAATGGGATCTTTCAACACTTTATTATCTGTTGTTGGAAGATCATTTGTAGCCAGCATTCCAAATGAAACAAGCGGAAAGGAATAACTTTTGTAATTGAGCTGAAGAATGAGATCAAACTCAACGGTAAAGTTTTTGGTGAACTCTTTTTTATTTGCAGTGAGATAAAATGAATTCTGATACATCCTTAACCAATTGCCGGAAAAACCTTCCAGCATAACCGTTTCTGCTTTTCCTGTTGTGTTCCACTCAAGAGGAAGTTCTCCAATGGCATCCTGTGAAAAATCTTCTGCATACAAAATTTGCTCGCCCGGAATAAAATCAAAACGGGAATAGCTTTTGAATCCGGTTTGCTCTTTTGTTTCTGCTGGTTTTTGTTTAACAGTACTGTTACCGGAAGGTTTGCCTTCAGCTTCATCAAGCGTTTTATCGATTGCTTCATCTACTTTGTTATTGACACGCTGGTTGACTTTACTCTTTGCCCGGTTGATAATGCCGCTGATCTGTGCTTCCGCTAAAAAAGGAGCAAGCATAATTAATACAAGAATGAATTTCCTGGTCATGATGATAAGGTTTATTAATGTTAAACGAAAGTATAGTCGGCAGGAAAAAAAAGAAATACAGCAGTGTATGAGTTGAGAAAACAAAGCGGTGAATTGCAGAAAAGCAATCAAGTGCACAAAAAATTTTGGGCTATAAAGTATTTCTTCTTTCTGAGTTGGTTTAAACGCTATCCGCCCGAAAAAACAATTCATCAAGCCGAACAATCAATTCATAACAGCTGTGGTTTGAATTGCTTTTCTGTGATATTAGTTTTATGCCCTATTATTAAACCTTATTACCGTGAAAGAAAAAAACACCTTATCATCCCCTGAAACCAGGGAGCATCAATGCAGTGAAGAAAATTGCAGGAATTGTTTCAATTACAATGGATGTGTTCATCAGCCATATTATTTCTGGCAGATACCGCAAACAGTTCCTGCTTTTGAATTACAGCAAACGAATGAAATAAACACAAGACTTTATTCTCCAATTGATCAGAGAATATAAACAGTACCTCTATTGTGTAAAAAATTAATACTCATCATTCAAAGCAAACACCGGCTTTCGGTACATCCATTGTCCTCCTGTAAAATCAGGGAACTCAACTGTTTCATTACCGAGTTCAATGGACTGTTCACTTAATGGTGTAATAGCACTCCATGCAGCTGCATCATATACATCCATTGGTGTTGCAGTTTTTCGCTTGATGGACTCAATAAAGGAATGAATCACAAAAAAGTCCATTCCTCCATGACCTGCACCTTTTGTTTCCTTACTCCACCTCACCCACAACGGATGATCATATTTATCAAGCCATTGTTTAGCATCATCCCATTGATGCGGCTTCGCTGATTTACCTTCAATATAAACGCCTTTGTTTACATCCATCCATAATCCTTCTGTACCCTGTACACGGAAACCGAGCGAGTAAGGACGTGGAAGATTGGTATCATGCTCAAGCAAAATCGTTTCACCATTGGCACAATTGATATGCGTTGTAACAACATCCCCTAATTTGAAATTTATTTTCGCATTTGGATGATTTTCGCCACCAGCTTTTACGATGTGATTATGTAATCCTCTTGCTTTGGAAGAGAATGAATTCAGTGTGAGGAAACGGTTCCCACGGTTGATATTAATATAATTGGCGATTGGCCCGATACCATGTGTAGGATACAGGTCGCCATTGCGACGCACTGAATGTTCTGTTCTCCATCTTGCTTCTGAAAATCCTTTTGCACCAAACTCAACACCATGACCATAAGGTTCAATACCATTGTTGAATTTCACTTCACGCAGATCATGCTGGTAGCCGCCCTGCAAGTGAATCATTTCACCAAACAAACCCTGGCGAACCATATTCAGCACAGCCATCACATCCCTGCGGTAACAAACATTTTCCAGCATCATTACATGTGCACTGTATTTCTCTGCTGCTTTTACTACATCCCAATGATCCTGTAAAGTGATGCCGATGATCACTTCGGAGCCAACATATTTTACACCTGCTTCCAATGCACCAATGATCATGGGTTTATGCCATTCCCAGGGCGTGGCAATAATCACTCCATCCAATCCCTTCAGTTCCAGCATTTTTTTCCAAGCGTATGAATCGCCGGTAAATACCTGTGGCATTTTCTTGCCGCTTTTTGTTACATACTCTTTTGCATAAGTGAGCATACGATCATCTATATCGCACATGGCAACAACTTCAACATCGTCTCTTGTCAATAATAATTCAAGATGATTCTGCCCACGCAAACCAACACCGATAATGGCAATCTTTACTTTCTGATCAGCCCTCCCTGCAAACAAATTCACTGAAGGCATTACTGCTAAAGATGCTGCGGCCAAACCTGTACTTGTTATAAACTCTTTTCTGTTCATATCATTAATTTTGGTTGTTCGTATTTGCTTTGATCTTTACTGCCACTTTAATTCAATGACTGTATCAATTGTATTTATCTCCACTCCTTCCAGGTAAACAAATACTCCTTCAGGCTGCTGCTTATATTTCAGTTTTTGTTTCGCTGAAAATGATTGGGCACCTGTTATTTTTTTTGTTAAGCCCGGAATAAAAATATAGTTTTTCCCTGTTGGTTTAAGCAAGTGCACATATACTGTTTGATCCTTTGCAGTAAGCACACCCCATTCCTGCGGTTCAATAATATCACCTCTTGTTCCATAAATTGTTTCGCCATATTGTGCCATCCAGTTGCCCATTGCTTTCAGCGTATCGGTAAATTCAGGTTGAATAACACCAGTTGGCATCGGTCCAACATTCAATAAAAAATTTGCATTACGTCCTGCTGCATTCACCATATAATGAATTAACTGTTTTACCGATTTGTAACTCCTGTCGGTAATATTATAACCCCATGAATTATTCATGGTTTCGCAGGTTTCAAGCGGTAATGCAGAAATATCAGCACCGCCAAAGCCAGAGGTATTATGACCGGGGAGATCTTTTTCAAACATCTGAAAATCTTCACCTGGAATTGGTGATAAGTGATGGTTGTTACCTATCAGGCATTTCGGTTGTACTGAGTGTATGAGTGTATAAATTTCATCGTAATGCCAGTTTACTTTACTCTGCTGTTTTTTATCAACATCATTATCAAGCTGGTCCCAATGACCGTCAAACCATATCCCGGATATTTCACCATAATTAGTCAGCAGTTCAGTAAGCTGCGCTTTCATAAAGCGGATATAGTTTTCCCAATTACTTTTCTCAGTACGTCCTGTCCCCTTTCCTGTTCTTCCTGTTTCATACTGGTAATCGGAGCGGTACCAATCGAGTAAAGAATAATAAAAGAATAATTTAATACCCTGCTTATGACATTCATCTGCCAGTTGCTTTACTGCATCTTTTCCATAAGAGGTGTTAGTAATCTTCCAGTCGGATTGTTTGGTATCCCAGTTGCTGAACCCATCATGGTGACGGGTAATTAAAGTGATATACTTCATGCCCGCAGCCTTAGCGGTTGCCGCCCATTGCTGCGCATTAAATGCTGTTGGGTTGAATACATTGATGAGCCGGTTATAATCACTCACATGAATATTGCGGTTGTTCATTACCCATTCCCCGTTTCCCAATACACTGGATGCTCCCCAGTGAATGAAAAGGCCGAACTTCATATCCTGAAATTCCTTTCGCTGTATTAAATTTTCTGCTGATGGAGTATAGGTTTGTGTGAAAGCAGTACTATACAAACTGCAGGCAAAAAGAAGGCAGGCAAACATCCGTTTCATACTCATGCTGTTACTGAATTAAGAAATTGATTGTGTTACAATTTTCAATTTAGTAAATATGTATCAGCAACAGCACTTTTTTTCTTTTCGAGCCAGTCGCTTGTACGGAATTGCCAGCAGGAACCTCTTTTTATAAACAGATTGTAATAAACGGGCAACCATCCATAAGAAGAGGATAGCAATGATTTTTTCACTTGATTGCATAAAAAATTACTTGGAAAGTATAATCATCGCCAGCCCTGCTATATATAACAGCAGCATTATATTCAGTAATGGTTTTGTACCCTTTGGTGCTTTATCAAATTCCTTCCATACATAAATACCCCAAAGCGCTGCTACAACTGTCGCACCCTGGCCTAACCCATAAGATACTGCAGGGCCAGCCTTACCCGATGCAATAATACTTAATGACATTCCCACACACCATATTATGCCTCCTAAAATTCCAATAAGGTGATCTTTCGCGAACCCTTTGAAGTAAGTTGAAAATGTTACAGGTGTTCCACTGAACGGCCGTTTCATTTGTATGGTATTAAAAACTAAACTGCTGATGACAACGCCAATTGCAAAAAATACCAATGCTGTGTAAGGAGTCAGCTTTCCAGCTTCCGGCACATTAAAATCAGTAACCATTGAATCAGCTACGTATTTGTAAAACAATCCCATTAAACAGCCGCTTACGATTGAGAGAATTAATCCTTTTTTTGAAACTCCTCCTTCTGTATTGGTTTGTAATTTTTGATAGGCCCTTGCATTCAGAATAATGGCAAGAGTAATCAGCGCAACCCCGCCAAAAATCAACACAGGGTTTCCTTGTGGCGCTGAAATATAATTCACAATCACACCAAGCACTAATGCAATACCAATACCTACAGGAAATGCAACAGACATTCCTGCAATGGCAATAGCAGCAACCAACAATATATTTGCAAGGTTAAAGACTGCACCACCAATGAGGGCAGATAAAATATTACCGCTATCAGCCTGCTTTATATCATCAACAAAAGCCCGTCCTTCGCTTCCATTACTGCCTAGTGTAAATGCAAGTACTAAAGTGGTGAGTAAAATACCAAAGCCATAGTCCCAGTACAACAATTCAAACCGCCAGGTTTTAGTTGTAAGCTTTGTTGTGTTGGCCCATGAACCCCAACATAACATGGTTACTACACAAAGTACGATTGCAAGGCTGTAATTTTCTACAATAAACATATAGCTGGTTTTAAATTTGTAATTAAACTAGTTGGTAATTTCTTTTCTGTATGGAACGGATGCCTGTGCTCCCATTCTTGTTACAGAAATGGAAGCCGCCTGCACTGCAAACTGAACAGCCTCTGGCCAACTCATCTTTTCAGTAACAGCAACAGTTAATGCCCCGCTGAATGTATCACCGGCAGCAGTTGTATCCATTGCTCTAACAACAGGGGCAGTTGTTTTAAATTGTAGGTCTTTATTTTGAAAGTATGCCCCCTGTTTACCCAGCGTAATAATTACATTTTGTACCCCTTTGTTTAAAAAAACCTCAGCAGCATGGGATGCAGTTACTTCATCATCTACTTTAATTCCTGTCAGTAATGTTGCTTCTGTTTCATTGGGAGTGATGAGGAATAAACCATTCAGCAATTCGTCAGATAGTTTTTGTGCAGGGGCAGGATTAATAATTACCTTCTGATGATTTCCCTTTGAAATTTTTGCAACAGCTTCAATTGTTTTAATCGGGATTTCCAGTTGCATTAAAATAATTTCTGCTTCTGAAATATTTATTACCTGTTCAATATCGGCTGGCAAAAGATTGGCGTTGGCACCGGGAGCTACCACAATACAATTCTCTCCTTCTTCATTCACCATAATTAAAGCTGTACCCGATGGAGTTCCTTCATCAATAAAAATAAACTCAGTGTTGATGTTCTCATGTTTAAAACCTTCAATACTTTGCTTTCCAAAAATATCATTACCAACTTTTGTAACCAGTGTAACATTGCCACCCAATCTTGCAGCAGCAACAGCCTGGTTAGCACCTTTACCACCTGCATTCATTAAGAATGTACCGCCTAATATTGTTTCACCCGGCAATGGAAGTTTTTTTGATTTCACAACCATATCTGTATTGGAACTGCCTATAATGATTATCCTGTTTGTACTCACTTCAGTTTATTTTACTTGGTTACTATTACTCACATTTTATCCAATCCACTTTAACGGCACCGGATTCCGCAAGCAGCTTGATTGTATTCTTTCCTTTTTTCAGCTTATAATTTCCAACAATAACTTCCCCAAAGTCTGTATTGGTTATTTTAACAGCTACTTTTTTATTATTGATAACAACAGTCAGTTTAGCTCCTTTACCTGCAGATGATGCTCTGACTGAAAGATGATATTTTCTGTTATCCAAACTTTCAAAATTGTAAACCACCCACTCTGACTGCTGAAGTTCAATAGACTGCTCAGACCAAAACTGATCTTTAACCTTGCTGTCAAGATTTATTTTTACCGGATCATCTTTTCTGTAAAATTTTGACTTATTTACAGTGTCTGAAACAAAATAAGAACGGTTAAACCCATCATGCCCATAATTTTCAGCTTCAATTTTTGCAGGGACTCTTGTTAAAATTGCATTGCAAACATCCTCGAAGTAGCTGCAGTTGGATAGTTTTATATTCTCCAGTAATTCATTGAAGATTTTTTCAGAAAGTACAGCATCGGGCTTTGCACCCCCCTTGCTGTATTCCGAAATCAAATCCCAATTACCCGGCTTATTAATTGAATAAGGAGTATTCTGTGTGTCCATTTTTTTCCAGGGCCAGAAAGAAAATCCAATGTTTTTGGACTCGAACAATTGCGTTGTTGCCCAATAAATGGCATTTCCTTTTTCACCTGTTTCGCCAACCCATATTGGTGTATTCAGATCATCCCTCCTTTTTAAATATTGATCAATACCATTTAAATTATCGGGCCGGGACCAGCAATAATAATGAAACTGGTAAAACACATTGTTATCAAATGGCTTTGTAAAAAGCGACCAATCGTTCGACCAGTTAAAGCCTTCCAGTGTAATCATGTGTTTTTGATCAACTTTGCGTATAGCAGCAGTAATGCGTTTATACAATGGCTCAAGTAAATGTTTGTACTTGTCGGCAGAACCGGTATTGATAGGCAGTGGTTCATTTAATAAATCATAAGCTGCAACAACAGGTTCATCTTTATATTTCTGTGCAAGTTTAACCCAGAGATCGACCAACTGATCCTGGTATTTCTGTTCAATAAAAAGTTCAGGAATATCATTCGGGCTGTCATCAATATTCGCTCCTGTTTGTCCGCCCGGTGCACCATGCATATCAATAATCACGTACAGATTATATTTTTTGCACCAGCTGACTAATGAATCCATTAATTGAAATCCTTCTTCCACATAAACCGGGTTTTCACCTTCTGTTAAAAATAATCTTGAGTTCAATGCGGGTCTTACAGAATTAAACCCCAGTTCAGCAATCCGTTTTATATCAGCTTCTGTAATATAATTTTGCCGAAATACCTTCCAAAAAGCTGCTGCCTTTTCTTTACCGATCAGGTCTGAAACCATTTTTTCAATTTTGCGTGGACGGTCACCAAGACCTCCGAACTTCCACATATACCCTTCCGGCAACAACCAGTTTCCCAATCCAACACCTTTTAAAAATACTTTTTTGCCAGATTCGTTTACAATATCCTGGCCGGCAGTATGCAAAAAGCTTATACTCTTTCCCTGTTTTTTTTGTGCGAAAGAAATACTGCTGCTGATTAAGATTAAAAACAGGATTACAATTTTTTTCATCTCTTTATTTTTTTATATGTACGGGTAACCAAACTCTCATATCACCATCGGTTTGACTGGCTTCTGCAAATGGAACTAAAATTATTTTCTCCTTTTTATTCAACAGGTCTATTGAATAAGCCTGCTTCCCAATCCAGTTTGTTGGTAACAGCTTAGATTCATTTGCCAGACTGAGATTACCAATTGATGCTCCTTCTTTAGAACTTGTAATAAGATCATTTACAATGGCAGAGTTTAAACTTCCATCCAAAGCCAATATTTGCGGTCCACGTTGAAAGGCAATCTGGTTGGGATAACTTTTTCCACCAGCAATCGTTTTAACCGGCATATCAAAATTGATCATCACTTTCTCACCGGGGTTCCAGTTTTTTGTAATCGTTATAAATTGATTGGCTATGCCCTTATAAATTTTACCTCCGGCTTTAGCAGTATAATTCGTACACCACTCAGGCACTCTCAATGCTACAGTGAAACTGGCTGCCTTTGAACCTGTAACAGATAAAACAAGGTTTCCGCTTTCAGGAAAATTTCCTTCTAACCTGAAAGCAACATCCATATTTTTTTTATCAGCTGTCAGTATCTTCTCTTTATATACTGCCGGTTCATAAAATAAAATAGTTGGTATGTTATTGATGTTTCCGAAAGTAAAGTTGGGCACTAACGCAATTCCTCTCGGCACACTCGATTGACAGCAGGTGATAAAACAGGTGTATGGCTTCTTATTCATTAATGGCGTGTAATAACTTACACAACCTGTTTGTGGATTTTCTGCAGCAAGCAAATGATTATAAACTGATCTTTCTAATTGATTTAAATATTTTATGTCGCCTGTAACTGCAAATAAATTCTGGTTGACCTGAAGCCATGTAGTGGTAACACAACCCTCTCCCATATTGTCTGTATTGGTTGCGGGTAAATAATCATCATCCTGAAAATGCTCGTGTGAGCTTGAAGTACCTGTAATGTATAATTGAGTAGCCACTACATCCTTCCATGCCATTTCAACAGCCTGCAGGAATTTTTTATCGCCTGTTATTTGATATAATTTAACGAGACCAACATAATTGGAAAGCATTTCATAAGCTTTGCCATTACCAACTTTTTTTACTTTTCCTGTTGCCAGTATTGCACTGATAACTTTTGGCCCATTCTCCTGTTCCCATGCATCTACTATGTAATAACAAAAGTCTAAATACTTTTTGTCAGCCGTGTATTTGTACAACTCTACCATTGCATCCAATACACTGGTTGCAGCCATACCTATATGTGTTCCAGCCAAAATAATATCCATTTGCCCCTGCTTCTTTCCAAATGTTCTGCACAGGAGATCTCCCATTTTTTTACAGGATTCTAATGCAGGCTTATAACCCGTTGCAGAATAATATGTCAGCAATCCATGCAAATTATATTTGTGACTCCACACATCCCAACTGGTCCAGTATTGATCGGGGGTGTAAGTACCTAAGTAACCATCTTCCTTTTGCGTATTGATTAATTCATACATCATCCGGTCCATTTGCTTTTTTAAAGCAGCATTATGCGTCAGCTTCCAAACATTGGTTGCTGTTTCCAGGTATTTGCCAACATGTTCGCCTGCCCATGGATGAATACCGGGACGATTTAAATACGATCCCATTAAACCAAACTCATCCACTTTCAGTAACCGTTGTTCTAAATTTTGTGTAAAGCGTGTATTTAAATACCCTGTAAACTGTTGTTTTTGGAAAGCCACAGCATTAAAGCTGTTGGATATTTTATCTTTAACCAATGGCTTTACTTCACCCGAGAAAGGAATTTTAAGATTACCGGTGGCAACGTATAATTGCTCCTTTTTAAGAAACAGCGAACTGTTATTATCATTGATTTGATAACCTACATTAAACACATTTTCACTTGCAGACTGATAACCGGAAAAAAACACAGCCACTTCAGATCCCGATTTTGCTTGCACCTGAACAGGCTTCGTTTCAGAAAATAAAATTTTCTTACCGGCTTTATCTGCTATCCAGTATTTAACAGTTCCACTAAAAGCATTGTCAATTTTATTAGTAAAAATAATTTTTGTTATGAAACCATTATTGGGGGTTTCGATAAAATCCTGTTTCACCGAAACTTCGTCAAGCCAGCCAAGTGGTTCAAAACTATAAGGCCCTTCCCACATACCCATTCCACCAACTAAATTATAAATCCTTACAGCTATTACATTTCCTTTATCCCACTGCACTTCATTTTCAGGTATGGTATAGATTCTCTGTTTTTCCCATTGAGTAATATATTGTGGAGGGAAAGAACCTGTTTCACCAATCAGTTTCCCATTGAAAAAAGTTTGATCAACATCATCAATTTTACCGAGATATAATTTGATCCCTTTTCCAGTAGCCGTTTTCATAGCCGAAGGAATAACGATTTTTATTCTGTACCAGGCATAGGATGAGTCTTTGGTAAAACTTTTTCCAAGTTGCTGAGCTGCCCAATCGTTGTCGTTAAAAGCCGGGCTTGCCCACTCAGGATTGTCACCAAATTTAAATTTGCCTTCTTTTGGTAAAGAAATTGATTGCGCAAGTATTGCCTGACTAAAAAAACTAAACAGCAAAATTAAGGTTGTGTTCTTTGAAAATAGTTCTTTCATGCTCTTATGATTTCGTGTTACTTCAAATTTTCAATAGTATATTTTTCATCTTTTGTAACCGTCTTCCATTCATCTGTTCTGAAAGGCACGGCAGGAAATCCTTCTTTATTAAACAGATTGCAGTCGCTGGCATCTCCAACCCATCCAAAATGAACAGCAACCGGATTTTCTACTTTATCGCTGAATAGCAGTACTGTGTTTCCTTTGATGAAAGCTTTGGCATAATGAAACACCTTGTCCTTTCCTGCAATTTCAAAGCCTTTGATATAGCCATATTTATCAGGAGTAAATAAACCTGTTCCGGTATGATCAAATGAAAGAGTGATTTGATTGCCGTTTACTTCCATTGATTTATACATCGGGCCATTACAAACCATTTCCTTTTTATAAATATTATTTAATGCAAGAGCAGATAATCGTTTTCCAACATCCTGCTTATTAGTTGGGTGGACATCAACAGGATTGCCAATATCGGTAGTAACACACATCCCTGTATTTGGTACTGCTAAGGTCATCGTTTGAGCTTCTCTTAACTCTGCCCAGCCACAGCCTTCATTACTGTTACCCGGATTATTAAATGTTGCCAGCTGCACAAAATAAAATGGCATTGTTTGATTATTCCATTTTTGTCTCCAGTCGTTTATGAGTAAGGGAAAAGCTTTTCTGTATTGATATGAGCGTCCTGCATTTGATTCTCCCTGATACCATAATACTCCCTGAAAAGCAAAAGGGATTAGAGGATGTATCATAGCATTATAACACAGCGAAGGAAGTGAATTTTCGTTGGTAGTTTTTTTGATCATTTCTACCTGAAATTTCCATTCACCGCTTAAAGTAATAACAGTACTGCCCAAATTTAATTTTACATCTGCAGCATCACCATAAATTCCACCGCCACCGCCATTGTCAACCACTCTTACAACAATTACATTTTTTCCTTCCTTTAATACACCTGCAGGAATGATATATTTTCTTTTTGCATCATATTGATTAGTGCTCCCTACTTTAACTCCGTTAACATAGGTTATATCATTGTCATCAATTTTTGCCAGTTCTACATTTGCCTCTTTATTAAGATCAGCAGCTGACAATACAATTGTTTTTCTTAACCAAACCACCCCATCCAGCTCGCCTATACTTTGCTGTTCCCATAATTGCGGCTGTATTAATACCGGCCATTGTGAATCATCAAAAGATACCTGGTTAAACAAACCTGTATTCATATCTTTCAACTTTGTACCCTGTAATGTTTCAATTCTTAATTCACTTGACTTCACTTTTAATTTAGAAAGAGAATCCAGGTTAATTCTTGGCATGCCTGCAATCATTTCTTTAAATTCATCACTGCTTTCAAATCCTTCACGGCTTATCCAGGTTTCAATATTAGTTCCTCCCCAGGAAGAATTAATTAACCCAACAGGAATTTTGAGTTCGTTATAAATGTTCTTTGCAAAAAAATATCCAATGCCCGAAAAAGTACCCACTGTTGTTGAATCACAAACTTCCCAACTGCCTGAGCTAATATCTTTGTTTGGTAAAGAGCCGATTTCTTTTGCAATTTTAATATGCCTGATGAAATCATTGTTTGCCATTGCTATCTCATTCTTTGCATTCATCGACTGGCCTACTGTCCATTCCATATTCGATTGACCACTGCATATCCACACTTCTCCAACCAGCACATTTTTGATCTGTATACTGTTTTTTCCTTTGATAATAAGATCATACGGCCCTCCGGCACTTTCTATATCAAGCTTAATCATCCATTTCCCATTTTTATCTGCCTTAACAGACTTAGCCTGCTTATTAAACCGCACTTCAATTTTTTCTCCTGCATCTGCCCAACCCCAAACGGGAATTAAAACATTACGCTGCAAGACCATGTTGTCAGAAAAAATTCCAGACAGAATAACTTTTGCGCTCAGGTTAACGCAAACAGAAAGTAACAAAGTCAGCAATAAGCAGATTTTTTTCATTTTTTACTTATATTAATTTGAACAAAAACAGGTAAATGGTCGGATGGATATTTAAGGTTGTAAGAATCAGATAATACGGCATACTTATTTACAATTATATCAACTGATTTTGAAATAAAAATATAATCAATCAGCATAGTAACGGGCTTATTAAACTCAAAGTTGTTAAAAGTTCCATCAGGGCCAAATGGTTTTGCAACAGAAACCTCTTTCGAATCATTCATCCTTTTTTTCAGGTTGATGATAATGTCTGTTTCCGGTGTTGAATTAAAATCTCCCATAAAAAATACAGGTAATTTTTTCTTATTAACGGAATTGATTTTTTTTAGAATTAATTCAATCGATTTTGCTCTTGCAACAACTCCGTTATTATCTAAGTGAGTGTTAAAGACCCAAAATTGCCGGTTCGTTTTTTTGTCAGTAAACAATGCGCAGGTGCATACACGTAAATAAGATGCATCCCAACCTTTAGAAATTTTTTCAGGTGATTCTGACAACCAAAAAGTATGCTGTTTAACCAATATTACCCGATGAGTATTATAAAAAATGGGAGAGGACTCTCCTTTGTTTATTCCTTCCCTTCCAATGCCAATATGTTTATAATTGGCAAGACTGCTGTCTAAGTAATTTACCTGGTTGGGCAGGCTTTCCTGTATTCCTAAAATATCGGGTTCGTAAAATTTAATCTGTGCAGTAAATACTTCTTTTCTGTTGGCCCATTTATTTTCTCCGTCCACTTCCACATCAAGACGGATGTTATAGGTCATTAAATTCAGTGTTTGGCTGAAAACGTTTTTAGTCAGCAGCAGGCATGTTATTATTGTAAAAAGAAGATACCTTTTGGGCATACCAACTATTGTTTATTTTTAAAAACTCTTACCCAGTCTACTTCCATAACAGAAGGGAATATGGATTCGTCAACTCCATACTTACCACCCCAGTCGCCGCCAATTGCCAGGTTAATGATTAGGTAAAATGGCTGATCAAATGGCCATTCCTTTCCCGACAGGTGTTCATTAATGACCTGATAATAGATCACTCCATCCAGTATAAAATCAATTTTTTCAGGAGTCCATTCAATTGCATAAATATGAAACTGATCATAGGGATTCGAAATAAAAATTCCCTTTCCTTTTTGAGTTCCTTTCGTATGGTTATAAGCAGTTGTATGAATGGTACCGAATATGCTGTCTTTATTATAACCTACATGTTCCATGATGTCAATTTCGCCACATGCAGGCCAGCCGGCTTCCTGTATATTTTTCCCGAGCATCCATATAGCAGGCCATGTGCCCCTGCCTTGGGGTAATTTGGCTCTTACTTCAACTTTTCCATATTTAAACTCCGCTTTATCTTTTGAGTGAAGCCTTGCAGAAGTATATTGCCTGCCCGCTTTGATTTCTTTTCTTGCAATGATTTTCAATAAACCATCCGTTACAGATGCATTCAGCGTATCATTACCGGTATAATATTGCAATTCATTATTGCTGCTGCCTCCAACAGCATAACTCCATTTACTGCTGTCAGGTAATCCATGGTAGTTAAATTCATCCGCCCATATAAGTTTGGTGAATTTTGTTTGAGATAAAGCATTTGTTTGTATAAATACAATGCAGAGGAACCCAAGCAGCTGTATTATATTTTTGCGATTACTTCTCATAGTAACAATTTTTAGAGGTACAAAAAGTCAGCTTTTTGAAGATTCAAAAAAGTGGAGGTATTAACTTAAATAAGAAGATACGATCCACTATTTTTTTACTTGCGTATAAACTGACTGCTATATGAAAGAAATTAATGTACTGTCAGCATAATTAATCATTCCAGCTCAGGTTATTCTACAGGAGACAAAGAATAGATTTTCATGAATGATCTGCATCCGGCTCCTTTTTTAAAATAAAAGGAGAAGTAATTACTTCTCCTTTTATACTTTTCATTCAACACTGCATTTCTAAGAAGCTTTCGAATAATGCAATTGTGATTTTACTATTACTGTAACCACCATGGAATTTTATTAACGTCATCAGCTCCGCCAAACTGTTCATCAACTGCCTTTTTATAGTTTACAGGGTTTTTAGTTAACTCATCAGTGGGGTACATATTGCGTTTAGGAACCTGTGTTGGTGCTCCGGAATTTAAAGAAGTAGCCGGATCAAGCGGGAAGACAGGATATCCTGTACGTTGAAAAGTTCTGAATGACATTCCACCGCCCTGGAAGAAATCTATAAAATACCTTTGCATCCATACCTGCTGCAGGCGTTCTGTTTTGGTTCCAGCTGTTTTGTATGCAGCTTCCCCTGTAAAATAAGTATCAATATAGTTTTGAGTAATGGCCATTCCATGAAGATTTGCCTGGATTACAGTCGGTAAGGTTCTGTAATAATCAAGCATAGCTTTTACACCATTTTCGTAGTAGGTCTGTGCATTGCCGGTTACCCAACCTTCTTCAATAGCTTCTGCTATAATGAAACATTGCTCAGCATAAGTAAAGTAAATATAAGGATCGCCAATTCTGGATGCTGATGATGCATAACGCTTGTTCAGCAAAGAATACTTTCCGGCTGCCCTGTTAAGATCGAGCAGGTTAGGCGATAATTCTGATGGTGCGCCTTCATAAGCAGCAAAATCATTTTCTAATAAACCACCGGTAATTTTGTATGCTGCCGGTTCTCCAAAATAAAACAACCTGCGGTCATTCACATTTTTTAACGCATCAACCATCAGTTTCGACATTGCTAAATTAACCCTCATGCCTTCTCCGTTATAAAAAGGATAGGTTGCATTTGTATTATCAAGATAGGCTAATTGAAAGTTATCAGCATTGCCTGTCATTAAATTTCCTGCAGTGACTATTTCTGCAAAACGTGTTTTTTGTGCAGGTGTAATTTTTTTACTGATCGTTTGCAACACTCTTAACTGCATAGCATTACAAAGCCTGCGCCATTTTGCAGCATTTCCACCCAGCATTATATCACCTGTGAAATTAACACCTGCGGCAAATTTTGCTTCAGCTGCTTTCAGGTCATTCAATACAGCAACAAATACATCTGCCTGTTTATCGTACTTAGGCTGTGTTATTCCTTCTTCTGCTTTACCTGCTTCTGAATAGGGAATATCTCCCATATCTAATGTTGCAGAAAAACCATATGAAGCCTTGAGAAATAATGCTAAGCCCTCATAAGAAGGAAGTGCCGGATTTCCCTTAGCAAATTCAACCATTCTTTTAAGTATTGTCAAATTTTGAGCCCCTCCAAACCCTCCGTAGGGATAATAAGAAGAATAATACTGGTAAGGATTCGGGTTGTTTTGAAGATTTGTACAATGCTTACTCCATAACTGTGCCGTGCCCCAATCCGTAGGATTTGGATTCCAAAACCGGTAGGTACTTTTCAATACCGATGTTGCAAGCAAATCGGGTGAAACAGAAGTAGGTACATCCGGGTTGGTATTTAACTTATCAAACTTTTTACATGAACTTGCAATAGTAAAAGAAAGTGTTGCAAGCAGTATATAATGTATTTTTTTCATTGCTGCAGTTTTTAGAAAGTGAAATTAATTTTGAAGCCGAGATACCTTGTTGATGGATCTGCAAAATCATCATTACCACCGTCAGGATCTGAATATTTAAACTGCTTTGCTTTCAGCAATACATTTTGCCCGATTAAACTGATTGAAGCTGCTTTTGCAACTTTATGCAACAGTTTAGCTGGCACATTGTATGATAAAGAAATTTCACGCAGTTTGAAAAAAGTTCTGGAATAAGTATCTGCTTTACTTCCATTACCACCCCATGCACTGCTGTTGTGCAAATCAACCATATATTGTTTGTAGGTAGTTTTTACATCATTCGTTGCAAACACACGGGTATCAGTTAAGATATTACCATTCGCATCAAAGGTTACTGATCCGGAGGTCACTTTTGCACCCTGGCCCAGATAGTTGCTGGAACCTGGTGTAGCAACATCTAATGCCCTTTCAGGTGAAAGCGAATTTGGATGAACCCCTGCCTGCCACATATAACTTTCTGTTCTTGTGTTTGCAAGTCCGCCATTTACACCATCAAAAGACAGGAAGAAGCTAAAGTTCTTATACCTTAAATTGGCATTTGTACCCCAGATAAATTTCGGATCGTAATAGCCGAATAATACATCATATCCATGAACAATCGGCCTTCCACTGCTATTGAGTATAAGACTTCCTGAAAGCTCACCCTTACCGGCAGGTACACGCTGAAAATCTCTGCTGATAAAATGATCAGCACGTTCTCCAACTTTTACCCATGGTTTTTTAGCTGAATAGACAGCATCTAACTTAGTATAATAACTGGCATAAGTTG
The DNA here is from genome assembly GCA_964580775.1 of uncultured Chitinophagaceae bacterium. Taxonomy (GTDB): domain Bacteria; phylum Bacteroidota; class Bacteroidia; order Chitinophagales; family Chitinophagaceae; genus Lacibacter. The sequence continues at coordinate 79,271 of CAZOLW010000008.1, forward strand.
ACCAGTTAAGACCTATGTCCAATTGCCAGTCTTTATTTCTAACAGGAGTACCATTTAAAATTACCTCCCAACCACGGCGGGTTATTTCTTCTCCAAAATTAGTAACGAGGCCCCCGTATCCGGAAGCAGATGTTAACCCTACTGTTGTTATACGATCAAATATTCTTTTCGTATAGTAGGATACATCCACCATCAAACGGTTTTTAAAGAATATAGCCTGTAAGCCCTGCTCAAAAGTTTCATTACTTGTTGGAGCAATAGTTGGTGAATACAAATTACCAGGCACTCCAGCACCATTCAATGTGCCCCAGGTAGCAGCAGCGATTGAATAACTGCTGTTAATTTCATAAATAGAAGCGGGTCTTTTTGACAAAGTCCAGGAGCTTCTCAGTTTCAATAAATTAAGCCAATTTTTTGTTTGTGGCAACAATTCTGAAACGATAAAACTTCCTGCTACAGATGGATAAAAATAAGAACGTTGAGATTTTGCTAATGTAGAACTCCAGTCGTTACGCCCGGTTGCTTCTACAAAGACCATCTTGTTCCAGGAAACAGCAGCACGGCCAAATAATGAATTTACCTGCTGTGCATATGTACTCTGTGATACCTGAGCAGGGTTAATTGATGCCTTAATGGAGAAAAAACCGGGAACAGAAATACCACCCTGTGTACTTGCGTTCATATTATCATCCCTTCTGAAGAAAACTGTTCCGCCCGCAAGATATTCAACAGTAAACTTGTTGAATTTGCGATCGCCTGTCAGTAACAAATCGGAGTTATTACTAAATCCATTACTTACTCCAATATTATACTGACCTTTTCTTCCGCCATTCCAACCGCTGTAATCAGCACCGGGAACACCTGTATTACCGGAAGAAAGATATGAGCCCCATGAAGACCTTAACTGGCCTGATTCTTTGTAGAAATCAACACCTGAACGAACGGTTGCTTTTAACCAGTTCGTTAATTGATAACTCATGGTTAAATCAGCATTAAAAATGTCACGGGAAATTTCATTTGTTTTTTCGTACCGGTCGAAATAAGGATTGTTTTCAGAGTTACCGGCATAATTATCAATTGTACCGCCGGCTACTAATCCAAAATGGTTGTTTTGAATTTCACCCGGCTTAATCCAGTAATTATTCTTGTAGAGACGAAGATCCCAATCAGAAGGCGACCAGATCAAAATACTGTACATCGGATCATAGGAAGTATAACCATTGGACCCGATATTCTTAGAGGCTTTTTTTGCATACGATAAATTCGTGCTCATTTTAAACTTATCCAGGTTAAGATCAGCTCCAAAAGAGTACGTATATTTTTGCAGCCTTGCATTCGGATAGCGGCCTTTATTTTCCACCCAGTTAAATGAATTCCTGAGTGAAAGATTGTCCTTACGGTAACCAATATTTAAATTATTGTTGGTTACATAACCCTGTTCCAGGAAGTTTTTGAAATTGTCTTTACCAACAGGCAGGTAGGGCCTTACTGTAAAAGTCTTCGTAATCGGATCCCATTGATTTTGCATGGATCCGTCCATTTTTGCACCCCATGAGGCATCAGAATTGAGGGCATAAATACCACTGCCTCCACGACCATACACTGACTGTTTCTCAGGAATAGCCAGGAAACCTGCAGTAAACATTGTATTTGATGTAAGATCTACAGATAATCCCATTTTATTGGTACTGCCATTTTTGGTTGTAACCAAAATGGCACCGTTTGCACCACGAAAACCATACAAAGCCGAAGCAGTTGCTCCTTTCAAAACACTGATTGACTCAATGTCTTCTGAAGAAATATCAGCCAATGTTTTATTTTGATAAGCAATCCCATCGATTACTAATAAAGCGTTCTCTCCACGAACTGTAACAACGGGAACAGAAGCAAAATCTGGCGAATTTCTTACCAATACACCTGCTACTTTCCCGGTAAGAGAAGTAGCGACATCAAGACCGGAAACTTTTTGTATGCTTTCTCCTGAAACCTTTTGAACAGAATAACCAAGGGCTTTTTCCTCCCTTTTTATGCCGAGGGCAGTAACGACTACGTCTTGTATTTCCTGGTAAGTATCTACCAGTACAATATTGTACTCCAGTTTATTCTCAATCACTTTTACTGATTGGGAAGCCTTTCCAATATATGAAAAACGAAGCAGATCATTTTTTTCTGCCTGGATGGTAAAGTATCCATTTACGTCTGTTACAGTGCCGCTTTTTGTACGTTCATTAATAACGCTTACCCCCATAACAGGTACACCTTTATCGTCAGTGATTCTTCCTTTCACATCAAAGGCAGTTACAATTGGTATTGGAGGTATAATTACTTCAGGCGCTGCAATCTTTCTTTTTACTATGATTGTCTTTTCTGAAATATTATAAGTTAACAGCTGATCTTTAAAACAAAGATCAAGCACTTCTTCTATGCTTGCTTTCTTTACATTAACAGAAACATTTTTTGTTTTGTATAAAACTTCATCTGCATACAAAAAGTTATAGCCGGTTTGATTCCGGATTTCTTCAAATACTCTTTGCAGTGAAATGTTGTTTTCCTTTAAGCTCACTTTCTGGGAGTAGCTTCTGGCACTAACCTGGAGACAGGCAGCGATTATTAAAACTGTGACAAGTTTCATAATCCGAATCGTTTTGGTTAAAAATCCTCCTTTGCTAAAGTTGGATTTAAAAAGAGCAGTTAAATACATAAATTTGTATTAATTGGGTTAAATAATAAGCAGTTCCTGAAACAGATTTTGTTTATTACAAGACTCAAATCTTCGCCGGGTTTCGCTGCAAACGGAATCCGGTTTTTATTTGGTCCTGTATTCCTTTTCAGCCATCCTTGCCAAAAGGGAATAAAAAGCTGAGATTGACCATTTTCATGATTACACTTTTTATGGTGAAACAATTATTTTTTTACCGTCAATTTTAAAATGTACTTCTTCGGTTAAGGCTATCTTCTCAAATACTTTTGCTACATCCTCATTCCTGGTGAGCTGACCGGTAAAATGCAGGTTTACATTTCCCCTGTATTCAACATCAACATCGTACCACCGGGAAATTTGCCGCATGATTGACTTTACATCGGTGCTGTTAAAAATAAAGAGACCGTTTTTCCATGCAATTGCTTCTTCTGTATCTGCACCGCTCATTACATCAATTCTACCTGCTTTGCTAATACCAGCCTGCTGTCCGGGTTTTAAAAATTTAGCTGTTTGGTCTTTCCCCAAAGCAGAAACTGATATTTTTACTGATCCTTCAAGCAGGGTTGTTTTAATGGATGCTTCATCATCATAAGAATTAACATTAAAATGAGTACCCAGTACTTCAACTTCAGATGAACTTGCCTTTACTTTAAATGGCATGGTTTTGTTTTTGGCCACTTCAAAATAGGCTTCGCCGGTTATTTCTACTTTGCGTTCTTTACCTGTGAATACTACAGGAAACCTGATGGAAGATGCTGCGTTTAACCAAACCTTTGTTCCATCTGATAATGTAACCTGATACTGGCCACCACGGGGTGTAGAGATTGTATTGTAAAATGCTTCATCTTTCTCGGTGATCATTTTTCCATTTACTGAGTAGGCCAGTAGCCCATTGTCTAACTTCTGAACTTTAATATTTCCCTGTTCGCTGAGCGTTCCGTTAGCTGCACTGTCTAATATAATTGTTGAGCCATCTGCAAGCACAAGCAGGGCTTTATTGCTTCCCGGCTTTATATCACCCGTATACCTGGCGTTAGGTGTATTGTTTTTTGCAATTTCTTTCTTCGCAGGCTTTGAAGAAATCATCATATATACTCCGATGGAGAGCAGAAGAAGTACAGTAGCTGCAGCAGCAGGTATTTGCCATCTGCGACGGCGGCTTATTTCTATATGCTCATGACGAATTGTTTCGAGCAAACGGCTTTTAATCCGGTCAGCCAGCTGCTGTTCGGTTTCATTTCCGTTAAATTCGGTTTCGTCATCATTAAATGAATGATACCAATCATTCAACTGACTTTGCTCGTCTGCTGTGATTCTGCCACTCTGGTACTTTTCTATCAGCGCCAGTATGTTTTCTGGAATTTGCATAATATATAATAAGTGTATGAACACAGGCAGAGCACCCATGCACAGTTAAAAAATAATTTTCCTGTTTAGAAAAGTGAGCTGGAGAGAATAATCAGCAAGGAATTAAGAAACATTCTGGTAACCAGTTTTAAATGTTTCAATGCTTTGTTTAACTGGTTTTCAACCGTTTTGGGAGATAGATGTAATGTCTCTGCAATTTGGCGTATGGGCATTCCTTCGTTGCGGCTGTAATTAAAGATCAGCCTGCATTTTTCAGGCAACTTTTCAACTTCTATCTTAACAATTTCCAGCAATCGCTTATAATGAAGCGAAGCTTCAACCGGAAGTTCGAATACGGGGGTTTGCTGAAATGCGTTGCTGTAATTACGTTCTCTGACTTTCACTTTAACTTTTGCCAGCACCATATATTTCGTTGCTGTGGCTAAATAATTTTCAAGCGATTCTATTTGATTCTTTTCTCTGTTTACCCAGAGGCTGGCAAACACATCATGTACAATATCTTCAGCTGACTGGGCCTCGCTTAACCTGTTATAAGCGATAGCGAATAATTTTTTCCAATAACGATTGTATAACTCAGTAAAAGCAAACTCGTCACTCTCAGCAAGCAGATCTAACAGCATCTGATTATTATATAACTGATACTCTTTCATGATGGCAATCGACAATAAAAGTAATCAAATCTTATAATTTCAGCAAAACAAGAAATAGAAAACCCTGTTTATAAAACTGATTCCTGTCATGTTCATTGAATGATTCTCCGTTTCAAGTGGCTTACATTACCAGTATTGGAAACGGGGATTACCCGAAATAAAAAAAGTGATAAAAGTCAATTTCGACTCCTTCAAATAAAAGACTGCAGACTTATTGTTTCCTGCTCTCCAGGAAATTGGAAAGAATACGGTTGAATGTTTCAGGAGTTTCCAGCATGGGAACATGACCGCAGTCATCAATCCAGAACAAACTTGATTGTGGTATTAATTTATTAAATTCTTTTGCAGTTTCCGGAGGTGTAACGGCATCCTGCCTGCCCCACACAATACAGCAATCGCATTTGATTGTTGTCAATTCCTTTTTCAAATTATATTTAATCGTTGATTTGGCCAGACAAAGAATTTTCAGAGCCTTTACCCTGTTGTTGACAGTTTCAAAAATTTCATCCACCAATTCCTTTGTCGCTGTTTCAGGTTTGAAAAAAGTTATTTCTGCTTTCCTTTTGATATAATTATAATCGCCACGTCTTGGAAATGTATCACCCATACCATTCTCAAACAAACCGGAACTGCCAACTAATATTAATGACTTTACATTTTCAGGGTGATGCAAACAATACAGTAAAGCAATATGACCACCCAGTGAATTTCCAACCAGGTGTATCTTTTCCAGATGCAGAGCCTGGATCAATTGATAAACATAATCAGACAATGCTGCTACTGAAACATTTAATCCAAGATCATAAATTGGTAATTGCGGCACAATAACTGTATATGACTTTTTAAAATGTGTGATTACTTTGCTGTAATTTTTTACTGAACCAAATAACCCATATAAAAGCACAAGCGGCTCTCCTGCCCCTTCAGCATAATAGAAATACTTCCCTGTTGATCTTTCTGTAAAAGATTCTTCAGCATCTGCTTTTGCCAGTTTGCGTTTAAAAATGCCCCTATTTGGAAGTATTATGTCCTCACTCATTGTCTATTAAAATTATCGGCTAATATAGGAATTAATGGTCCGCAAAACCCTGACATCAGGTTTTACGCATTACCAAAGTAAAGAAAGAAACAGATGGTCTTATATTAACCCGTTAAGAAACAGACAGTTTGGGAAATAAAAAAACCTTGCGGCATTGAATACTGCAAGGTTTTGCTGTGAAGTTTGGTAGTCCCGACAGGAATCGAACCTGTATCTAAAGTTTAGGAAACTTCTATTCTATCCATTGAACTACGGGACCAAAACTGCCATTTCAGAATCATTTTGCCGACAGGGCGGCAAAAATAGTTATTTCAATCCTTTCATAAATGCAAATTTCAAATCTTCAAAGGCAACTTCATCCTTATCCCTACCTTTGCTCCCCGAATATTTTTTTAAAAAAGAGCTGAAAATAAGTACACATGAAGTTTCTGAACATCTACATCCGCTACAGGCTGATCCTTGGAATTGTTTTCTTAATTGCAGCCATTGCAGTTAACTATTATACAGGGTTCTGGCCTTCGTTTATTATCTACTTAGTGGCCATCATCAGCATTTTCGGACATTTCTTTTTCGGTCCGCTGCGCCTTATCCAGGAATATATGGAAGCCGGCGATATGGAAGGTGCTGAAAAGATCCTTAATTCGGTAAAATTTCCTGCCTTACTGTTCAAACCCATCCGTTCTGTATTTTACACACTCAAGGGTAATATGGCCATGATGAAACAGGATTTCGACGGAGCTGAAAAAATGATGAAGAAAGGAATTGAACTTGGTGCTGGTTCATCCATGATGCAGGGGTCAGAAGGGGCCAGTTTATTACAGATGGGGATGCTGGCCATGCAGAAAAACAACTTTAAACAGGCTGAAAGTTATATCCGTCAGGCTCTCCGCAAAGGATTACCCGATAAAGAAAACCAGGCAGCTGCCAACCTGCAGATGTGCAGTATCATGATGAACAAGCGGGAATTCAGGGCTGCTAAAGATTATTTCAAAAAGGCCAAAGCTTTGAAACCAAGTACAGCCCAACTTGCCGACCAGATCAAACAAATGGAAAAATACATTTCAAGACTTCCGGGATAAAATAAAAAAAGGAGCAGAAATGGTGTTTTTTATAGATTAGCTATAAATTTTCTGCTCCTTAGGAGTTATTTTCATAAAGCTGATAGATCAGCGGGTGTTAGGAAAAACAACGGCTAAAACCTTTGACTTCGTAAAATTAAGTGCATACACCTATTCAAAAAATACCACAAACAGGGTATATAGGTGGTTAATTATAAGAAAAACCGCCTCCTTTTTGGGGAAACGGTCAAATTCAGTACGGCTGTTGCTGGATTTTAAAAACGGGTTGTAAGTATTACAACAGGAAAGTAAGATTTAAATTAATATTTCCCTATTTTTCCCCTGATTATTATTTGTTTTTTCTGCAATTATTCTTCCCGGATAACTGTTATTAAAAAATTACCTGCTCCCTGAGAGAGAATTATCTTTGATCCATGTCGCTCAACAAAGAAAAACTCGAACTGAAATTTCTTGAGGAATACAACAGGCTCAACGAAAAACAAAAGCTGGCAGTAGATACCATTGAGGGTCCTGTAATGGTCATTGCCGGACCCGGCACTGGGAAAACACAGATCCTTGCGAGCCGCATTGGAAAAATCTTATTAGAGACAGATACGCTTCCACAGAATATTTTATGTCTTACCTATACTGATGCAGGTGTGGTGGCCATGCGTAAACGACTGTTGAGCTTCATTGGTCCTGATGCATACAAAGTAAATATCTACACCTATCATGCGTTTTGTAATGATGTAATTCAGGAAAATCTTTCACAGTTTGAAAAAACAGCTCTCGATCCAGTTTCTGATCTGGAGAAAATTGAACTGTTCAAAGAACTGATTGATTCCTTTCCCAAAAATCATCCGCTGAAACGCTACCGTGGCGATGTGTATTTCGAGATCAATAATCTCGACCGGCTTTTCAGCACCATGAAAAAAGAAGGATGGACTCCTGCTTTCATCCTCGAAAAGATTGAAGCATATTTGAAGGAACTCCCAACAAGAGACGAATTTGTCTATAAAAGAAAGTACAAACAGTTCAATGCCGGTGATCTCAAAAAAGAAAAACTGGAAGAAGAAACCGAACGCATGGAAAAACTCCGTGCTGCGGTGAATGAGTTTGATCGTTTTCAGCAGCTGATGCGCAAAAGAAACCGCTATGATTTTGATGATATGATTACCTGGGTCATCAAAGCTTTTGAAGAAAATAAAAATCTACTCGCCAATTACCAGGAACAGTTTCAGTATGTGCTGGTAGACGAGTTCCAGGATTCAAGCGGTACACAAAACCGGATTGTAGAATTACTCATCAGCTATTGGGATAAGCCGAATGTATTTGTGGTTGGTGATGATGACCAGAGCATCTTTCGTTTCCAGGGTGCAAACGTGGAGAACATGATCCAGTTTGCATCAGGTTATAAGGATGATCTGTTCACTGTTGTATTAACCAATAACTACCGTTCTACACAACCGATACTCGACATTTCAAAATCAGTCATCAGTCGCAATGAGGAACGGTTGATCAAAAAAATTGACGGACTCAGTAAGGATTTGCTTGCCTCCAATAAAAAAATCAATCATCTTACACATACTCCTGTAATCAAAGAATATGAAACACAACGGCAGGAAATGATTGACATTACTCTGCAGGTGCAGAAATTAATTGCTGAAGGAACTCCTCCCGGCAGGATTGCAGTTATTTATAAAGAGAATAAATATGGTGAAGAGTTAACGCATTATTTCAACCATCTTGGGATTCCTTTTTACAGCAAACGCAACCTCAACATTTTTGAAATACCGTTGGCGCAGAAAATCATTCTTATTCTAAAATACCTTGCAGCAGAACACGATAAGCCTTATGGTGGTGATGAAATGTTTTTTGAAATTCTGCATTTCAACTGGTTTCATATCCCCCCTCTTGAAATTGCCAAGCTGAGTATAGAAGTGGCTTCCACTATGTTCAGCGAAAACAAAACATCCATGCGCCGTTTGTTGCACGAAAAAGCACATGCTCCTGCAAAAGATTTGTTTTCACAGGGTATTCATCATGGATTAAAAAATGCCACACTTGTTTTTGAAAAACTGATTGCTGATGTACCCAATATTACTCTGCAGCATTTGTTTGAAAATATTATACGGGAAGCAGGTATTTTAAAATACATTATGCAAAGTGAAAACAAACACTGGCTGCTGAAAGTATTAACCGGCTTATTCGATTTTGTAAAGGAAGAAACAAGACGCAACCCATTTCTTTCTTTAAAAGAGCTGGTGAGTATTGTTGAGCTGATGGAGAGAGAAGAAATTACTTTACCATTAGTACAGGTAAGCGGAAGTGATAAAGGAGTAAACCTGCTCACTGTTCATGGTTCAAAAGGTCTGGAGTTTGAACAGGTGTTCTTTCCGGGTTGTAATTCAGGTTTCTGGGAAAAGAAACGCAAACCTGCAGGCGGATATAAATTACCCGATAACCTGTTTGCCACTTCAACCGATTCAAAAGATACAAATGTTGAAGAGCTGCGCAGGTTATTTTATGTTGCCCTCACAAGAGCAGAAACTCATCTCAGCATTTCCTACAGCAAATTCAAAAACGATGGCAAAGAACTGGAACCTTCCATGTTCCTTGCAGAAATTCAGGATGAGCAGGACATCAAAACACAAACCGTGATCGTTTCAACTGAAGTGATGAGTGAATTTGCAGCCCTTTTATTTGGCGAAGCACAGGCACCGGAGATCGACAAAATTGAAGAAGCCTTTATTCAACCTATTCTTGAAAAATTTGTGATGAATGTAACGGCGCTGAACAACTACCTCAAATGTCCATTGGAATTTTACTTCAAGAATCTTATCCGCATTCCATCACCTAAAAATGAAGCAACCGAATTTGGTTCTTCTGTTCACTATGCACTGGAGCAACTGTTCCGTAAAATGCAGGATGGCAAAGCAGATACCTTTCATTCCAAAGATCAGTTCATTGCCGACTTTGAATGGTACATGCACCGCCACCGTGAAAGTTTTACGAAAGAACAGTTTGAACGCAGGCTGGAATACGGGCAGGAAGTGCTGAGCAATTACTATGATAAATATATCAATAGCTTTAATAAAATTGTTGCCATTGAACGAAATATCCGCAATGTAATGATCAAGGGAGTTCCCATTAAAGGAAAGCTTGATAAGCTGGAGTTTGATGGCAAATCGGTAAATGTAGTGGATTATAAAACCGGTGATATTGATAAAGCCAAAGACAAACTAAAAGGGCCGAGCGATAAACAGCCGGATGGTGGTGATTACTGGCGGCAGGCAGTCTTCTATAAAATTCTTGTTGACAATTACGAACAGAAAGACTGGAAAGTAACCAGC
>CAZOLW010000008.1:89539-113939 GCA_964580775.1 uncultured Chitinophagaceae bacterium
CTTCTATAAAATTCTTGTTGACAATTACGAACAGAAAGACTGGAAAGTAACCAGCTCCGAGTTTGATTTTGTGGAACCGGATAAAAAGAAAGAATACCATAAAGAGAAGATTATAATTACTCCTTCTGATATTGAAACAGTGAGTCAGCAGATATCATCTGTATGGAATAAAATTCAGAACCGGGAATTTTATATTGGCTGCGGCAAAGAAGATTGTCACTGGTGCAATTTTGTTAAGAACAATGAAATGGCAGTGGCTTTACATGAGTTGAATGAGGAGGAATCTGAACCATGATGAACATGATTTACAGGAATATTAAGATATTATTGAAATCAATCAGCTTAAGTTTGCAGCTTCTATGACAATGGGTAAATTCATTTCTTTTCTTCTTATCAGCGGACTACTTTTTTTCAGCATCCTCAGCGGACCGGGCTGTGCCAATATTGTTCCGCCCAGTGGCGGACTAAGGGATAGTCTTCCCCCTGTTCCTGTCCGTGCAACTCCCAAAGATTCTGCACTGAATGCAAATGAGCAAAAGATCACCATCACGTTTGATGAATATATTGAACTGAAAAGTGCCAATGAGAAAGTATTGATCTCACCCTACCCCACAAAGGATCCGGTCATTGAATCAAAACTCCGAACACTTACTATCCGCTTAAAAGATTCCTTACTGCCTAATACAACTTACAGTATTGATTTTGGCGATGCCATTGTTGATCTGAATGAAGGCAACCCGCTGAAAAACTTCCGGTATACTTTTTCAACCGGTTCAACCATTGACAGCAGCGAATTAACAGGCCGGATAGTTCTTGCAGAAACCGGTAAAACCGACAGTACTATGTTTGCCGTTTTATATACAAAGCAACAGGACTCAACGGTTGCAAAAGAAAAACCAAAGTATGTTGCCAGAGTTGATGGCAAGGGCAACTTCCGTTTTACCAATTTGCCCGAAGGAACATTTTATATCTATGCACTGAAGGATGAAGATGGAGATAAAAAATACAGTCAGCCAATAGAACAGTTTGCATTTCTTGATTCTCCCATACTGATCAATGCAAACACAAAGCCCGTTAAGCTTTATGCATTTGCTGCAGAGAAAGAAAAGAAAAGAGCAGGCTCATCAGGAACAGGAGCCAAAAACGATAAATCAAAAATGCTTCTTTCATCCAATAACCTGGAAGCAGGGGCACAGGATTTTTTAGACAGTTTCAAATTCAGCTATCAGAAACCAATCAGGTATTTCGACAGCAGCAAAATCATTCTCTTTGTTGATTCAACGAAACAGGTGACCGATCTGCTGATCAAAAATGATTCATTGAATAAACAACTGATTCTTTACACAGCATGGAAACCCGGAGGCACATATAAACTTTTTCTGAATAAGGATTATGCAACCGATACTTCCGGTTTATCTGCAACAAAGAATGACACCATTTCCTTCCGTGTTAAAACAGAAAAAGAATACGGATCTGTCAGAATCACTTTTAAAAACCTCGATACTTCTTTACACCCTGTACTGATCTTTTATACAAGCGACCAGATTTTTGCAAGCTACCCGGTAACTGATCTTAAATGGTACCGTAAGTTGTTTAAACCGGGGAACTACCAGTTAGGTATTTTGTATGATGCCAATCAAAATGGGGTATGGGATGCAGGCGATTTTTTTGCAAAACCAAAACGGCAGCCGGAAATTGTTCAGCAACTCGTAAACACCATAACAGTAAAAGACAACTGGGACAATGAACTGGTGATTGATTTAAATAATCAGCAGCCACCGGCTGATAAAAATCAAAAACCTGCAGGGCCTCCCGGCAGAAATTTTTAATCCTTCATCCTTCGTACTTTCGCCGTATGTCTTTTTCTTCATCCTTACTTGAGCATGCTGTTAATGAATTTTCCAAACTCCCCGGTATTGGTAAAAAAACGGCTTTGCGGCTTGTACTTCATCTCATTAAGCAGCCGGAAGAAGATGTGCAATTCTTTTCTGATACCATTTCACGGATGCGGAAAGAAATTAAATTCTGCAGTAAGTGCTGCAATGTATCTGATACAGAGATCTGTAATATCTGCAGCAATTTCTCCCGTAAAAAACAAATCATTTGCGTGGTTGAAAACATCAGGGATGTGATAGCTATTGAAAGCACGCAGCAATTCAACGGATTGTATCATGTATTGGGTGGTATCATTTCTCCATTAGATGGAGTTGGTCCTGATCAACTGACGATTGAACCCCTGCTGAACCGTTTAAAAACAGATGAAGTGGAAGAACTCATCTTTGCACTGAGCCCAAACATCCAGGGCGATACCACACTCTTTTACATCAGCAAAAAAATAAAAGATCTGCCGATAAAAATCACCACCATTTCAAGAGGTATTGCTTTTGGGGGTGAACTGGAATATGCTGATGAACTGACATTGGCAAGAAGCCTGCAAAATCGCCAGCCGGTTGCAAACTATGTTTCAATGAAGTAAAACATCTCCTGCATCTGTTTTCGCTTAATCTTTCCTTTTTCCGGTTCAATCATTGATTTTACCTGTTCGGTTGCTTACAGTACCCATCAAGCAATTTGAAACTTACCTTGGAGTAATTATACTTCCCCTGTTATGAAGAAGATCCGGCTTATTATTATTCTTATTGTTATTTTCTCTATTGCTGGAAGTGCGTATGCCTGGTTTTTCATCTGGAATAAACCCAAACAGGATGTAAAAGATGCCAGGGCAATTCCGGTACAGGCAACCGCTATTTTTACAGAATACAATACAAATGAAAAAACAGCGAATTCAAAATACATTGACAAGATTGTTGAAGTAACCGGCGAAGTAAGCAGTGTTTCAAAAAACAGTGAAGGGAAAACTGTGGTGCTGCTGAAAACAGATGATTTAATGTTTGGTGTAAATTGTACAATGGAAGAAGATGCAAAGATCAACACCGGCGACCATGTATCAATTAAAGGCATCTGTACCGGCTATTTAACCGATGTTGTATTGATCAGGTGTTATAAAATATAGTAATGAAGAAAATCCGTTTCATAGGTTTCCTGTTAATTGTTTTCATAGCTGCATGCGAGCATGATTCACTTATACCCGGCGGCACACCTCCTCCCGGCATTACCCCTCCTGCAGTTGGCGCTTCAACCATTTGTTTTGAAACAGATGTGCTCCCCGTTTTTGTAAGTAACTGTGCAAAAACCGGATGCCATGATGTTACAACACATGCCAAAGGATTACGCTATGATAACTATGCAGAAATCATGAAAACCATTAAAGTAAATGAACCCGGAAACAGTGAAGCGTGGAAAACCATCATGGAGGACAAGCCCGACAAAAGAATGCCCCCGCCGCCTGCTGCTGCACTGGATAAATCAAAAAAAGATTCAATTTATAAATGGATTGTGCAGGGAGCATTAAATACAACCAATTGCAATACCGGTTGCGATACCACTTTCTTTACTTATTCCGCAACTATTCTTCCAACACTTCAATCAAGCTGCATCGGCTGCCACAGTGGTACAGTGCCATCGGGTAATATTGATCTTACAACTTATTCAAATGCTTATGCACTTGCCATGAGTGGAAAACTGATCGGCGCTGTTTCGCATTCTACCGGCTTTAAACCAATGCCGAACGGTGGAAACAAATTACCGGATTGTAAGATTACACAGATCAGGAAATGGATACAGGTTGGTGCACCCAATAATTGATATTGTAAATATGAAACTGAAAAATTGTTTACTCATTCTTTCTGCAACTGTTTTTTTCTCCTCCTGCTATTATGATAAAGAAGAAAAAATTTACGGCATTGCCCCCTGCGATACATCCAATATCAAATACAGTGTACAGATCGTAAGCACCATTTCAACCAACTGTCTGCGTTGTCATGGCGGAACGGCAACAGCAGGCGGCGGCATTCAGCTCAGCGACTATAATATAGTTAAAGGCCTTGCGCTGAATGGAAAATTAATAGGCGCATTAACCCACTCTGCCGGTTTTTCACCCATGCCTAAAGATGCTCCGCAATTATCTGAGTGCCGTATTGCAGAAATCAGAACATGGGTCAGAAATGGGGCCTTGGCTAATTAATTGATCTTACAATAAACGAATGATGAAAAAACAATTCATATTGCTCCTGCTTATTGTCCTGGTTTCATTTCATGTTTCCAAGGCACAGGATATGTATATCACCCGCAACGGGCAGATTACTTTTTTTTCCACTACACCTGTTGAAAATATCAGGGCCGCCAACAACGAAGCATCCAGTATACTCAATACAAAAACCGGTGCTATGCAATTCATTGTCCTTATCAAAAGTTTCCAGTTTAAGAAAACAGCCATGCAGGAGCACTTCAACCGGAAAGACTATATGGATTCGGATAATTTTCCCAAATCAGAATTCAAAGGAACAATTATCGATTTGAGTAAAGTTGATTTTAAGAAAGATGGAAACTACCCGGTAACCGTTGAAGGAAATCTGACGATGCATGGGGTAACCAATAAATTAAAAACATCAGGGGTGATTTCAGTAAGAGAAGGCAGGATCAGTACTTCCTCTAAATTCAAAATCAAACTGGCTGACTATAAAATTTCTGTTCCTGCTATTGTAGCATCGAAGGTTGCCGATGTGGTAGAAGTAACCGTTACCTGCAGTTACGATCTTTATCAGCCCAAATCCTGATTTCTAAATCCAAAGCCATGCCACAGAGAAAATTATTCCTTCTTGCTTTTCTTACCTGTTCATTCCTGTTTATAAAGGCGCAGGATATTGATTTGAACCAGATGCTGGAAGATGAACAGAAAAAAGAAGAGAAAGACAAAGTGAAGTACACCGAAGCCACATTTAAAACAACAAGACTTATCAATGGTCATTCTATTGAAACTACACAGAAAGGAATTATGGATTTCAGGATCTCACACCGCTTTGGAACGATTAATGGTGGAGCTTATGAATTATTTGGTCTTGATAATGCAAGCATGAGGATGGGTTTTGATTTTGGTATTACTCCCCGTCTAATGCTTGGATTTGGAAGGAGCACTTACCAGAAACAATACGATGCATTTGCAAAATATAAACTTCTGCGCCAGAGTACAGGCAAACGGAATATGCCCGTGAGCCTTGCCGTAATGACGTCAGCAATGGTAACCACAATGAAGTGGACCGACCCGACCCGCCCCAATTATTTTTCTTCCCGTGTGCAGTATGCACACCAGTTAATAGTGGCCCGTAAGGTTTCAGAAAGCACTTCTATTCAGATAATGCCCACACTGGTACATTACAATACTGTAAAATATATCGCAGACCCGAATGATATCATCGCCATTGGAATTGGAGGCAGACAAAAAATTTCGCCCCGTGTTTCAGTTAATGTTGAATACTATTACCAGTTACCAGGCTATAAAATGCCTGATACTGAAAACTCGCTTTCTTTTGGTTTTGATATTGAAACAGGCGGCCATGTGTTTCAGCTGCACATGACCAATTCAAGAGGCATGACAGAGAGGACTTTTATCAGTGAAACAGCCGGCAAATGGAGCAAGGGCGACATTATGTTTGGTTTTAATATCTCAAGAGTGTTTACCTTAAAGAAACAAAAGAAAAAATAAGAGTTGCTCAACAACAGCATCTTGGTTAATTTACCAGTCCTAATTTATTCCGATGAAAATCAGTTGGCTTGCCATAACAGCATGGATTCTGTGTGCATCATTTGTACAACCGGTTATTTATACATCCAATAATGGTGTTGTCAATTTCCGGTCAGATGCTCCTTTTGAACTGATCAATGCTTCCAGCAAAGAAATGAAAGGAGCCATTGATCTTTCTAAAAATAATTTCGCCTTCCGTATCCGCATCCGTTCCTTTGAAGGATTCAACAGCCCGCTGCAGAAAGAACATTTTAATGAAAACTATATGCAGAGCGAACAGTTTCCCGAAGCCAGCTTCAGCGGTAAGATCATTGAAACAATTGATTACAGCGTGAAAGGGAAATATACCATCAGGGCAAAAGGAAAACTGATGGTGCATGGAGTGGAGCAGGAAAGAATCATTAAAAGTGAAATTGAAGTAACCGGTAACAGCATCCGCATCAGCAGTGAGTTCAGTGTTCTGCTGTCGGATCATAATATACCTATACCAAGAGTTGTAAAAGAAAAACTGGCCAATGAAATTCATGTCAGTATCAATACTGAACTCTTTGCAAAATAAGATCACTGCATGAAGATGTACCTGTTCATATTTATTTTTGGAGTTTGCACTTCCCTTACTGCACAGGTAAAAAACGAACAGCCCTTTGATTTCTGGCAAACACAAATTGCAGAGCAAAAGATTCAGGGCAGGCTGCAGTGTATCCTTTTTGCAAAAGATCATTTTATGTACATCGGTACATCATCCGGTTTGTTCCTTTACAACGGAACTAAAACAACACGTGTTTCCTTTGATACAATCCTGCAGGCAAACATTACAGCTTTGTATGAAGATAAACAGCAAACACTCTGGATTGGTTTTCAGAATGGAGGTATTGCACAGTTACAAAACAAACAGCTTACCCTCTTTCAACCGGAAGAAGGATTACCCAAAAGCGCCATCAGCAAAATACTGACAGATGCAGAAGGCAGGCTCTGGTTTGCCACACAGGGCGAAGGAATTTATGTGCAGCACAATAAAAAACTGTACAATATCAATACAGATGATGGACTGGGTGATAATTATATCTACGATCTTGAGTTGTTACCCAACAATTCAATTGCTGCATCAACCGATAAAGGTCTCAGTCTTTGCAGGTTTAACGGAACAAAGAAAATGATTGAAAACTTCAGCACAGATAATGGTTTACCTGATAATATCATCCGTTGTGTAAGCCTTGACAGAATCGATAAGAATATTATCTGGTTGGGATTTCAGCAGGGAGGCATTTGCCGGTTTTCACTGAATACAAAACAGGTTACCATTTTCCCTGCACCTGAAATTAAAGACAAACAGGTAAACGATATTCTTGTACTTGATAAGCAGGTATGGGTAACAACAGAAAATAGTTTTGTACAACTGCACAGAAACAGTAAACTCATCAGCACACAGGTGTTTAATAATCCAACACAGCTATCTGTTGATGAAGAGGCAAATGGCTGGCTGATCTGCAAAACGGGCTTATATAAAAATGCCGGTGAAAAATTACAGCTGATTGTAAAAACTTCTGACCAGGCGCTGAACGAAATACATGATATGTGGCAGGATGAGGAGGATAATACATGGTACACAACAAGCGGCGGCATTATTAAACAGGAAGCAAATTCGACCGTTAAAACAATTATCCGTTTGCCGGGTCTTGACAATAAAACAGACATTACCTGTCTTTACCAGGATGCGGATCAAAACTTATGGATCGGCACAATGGGTAATGGTATTTACCTGCTGCATACAAAAACAAATACTGTTACCCATCTCAACAATTTACCCGGTAACGAAAGCATGAGCATCTTATCTATTACAGGGAGAAACAGTAATATCTGGATCTCATCACTGCAGGGTATTTTTCATACAACCACCAGTGAGCCGCTTTCATTTCAAAATCTTACAGAACTGTCGGGCATCGGCATCAATTATATTTATCATATTTATGAAGACAGTAAAGGAAGGGTTTGGTTTGCAACAGATGGCAAAGGTTTAGCCATGATGCAAAACAAACGCTTTACACACTTTAGTGAAAAAGAAGGGTTAACAGGCAAGGTTATTTATTCTGTTGCAGAAGACAAGCAAGGTGTTATCTGGTGTGCAGCTCTGCAGAAAGGATTGTTCCAGTTTAACGGAAAAACATTTACCAACTTTGGAACAGACAAAGGAATTCCTGACCTGGATATTTCATCACTTGATACTGATAATAAAGGCAACCTCTTTTGCATCAGCCGTTCAGGATATTTTTTAATTGATGCTGAAACACAGGCTGTCATCATACCGGGTAATGAAAAGCAGTTGGGCATTTTCAATACTGATCTTAACAGTACAGATCATACAAAAGAGGGAGTTGTTTTTCATACAAGCAACGGCATCTTTCGTTATGTATCTCCTTCCTATCAGCAAATGAATCAGCCGCAAACTGCTATTACATCTGTTTCTCTTTTTCTGAAAGAAATTAATAAAGAGCTTGAACATCAGTTTAAACATGATGAAAACAATCTCTCCTTTTCTTTTTCAGGCATATATTTTTCTGATCCGGCACTGGTGCAATACCAGTATAAACTGGAAGGCTATAATAATGAATGGCAGGCAAGCAGGAATGATGAAGTAAATTTTCCAAAACTGCAACCCGCCAGTTATACATTCCGTGTTCGTTCTTCTGCAACAGGAAACTTCGATCATGCAAGTGAGGCTGTTTATACATTTACCATCAGCAAACCTTTCTGGAAGCAATGGTGGTTTATTATTCTTTCAATTCTGAGCTTCACCGGTTTTCTTGTTTACGTAATTAAAGAGCGGGAGAAAACGGTTAAACGCTGGCAGCAGCTGCAAACAGAAAAATTGAAATCGCAATATGAAACACTGAAGAACCAGGTAAATCCGCATTTTCTGTTCAACAGTTTTAATACGCTGCTCAGTATCATTGAAGAAGATCCAAAAAAAGCAGAAGCTTATGTGGAACACCTGAGTGATTTTTACCGCAGGATTGTGAACATGCGTGAAAAGGATCTGATTTCACTGGGCGATGAATTAAGCATCATTGACGACTACTTCTTTATTCAGAAAAAACGTTTCGGTCATGCATTGCTGTTTGTTAACAGGATAACAGAAGAAGAAAAAACAATCTACAGTATTCCGCCGCTTGCCTTACAGCTGCTTGCAGAAAATGCCGTGAAGCACAATATTGTATCAAAAGACAAACCGCTGACTTTGGAATTATTTGTTGAGCAGGAAATGCTGATTGTACAGAATAATATCAATGAAAAAGCAACGAAAGAAAAAAGTGAAGGGCTCGGCTTGCAGAATATTAAAAACAGGTTTTTACTGATTGCAGATAAAGAGGTGAAGATCGAAACAACGACCTCTCACTTTATTGTTAAACTCCCCTTAATTAAACGATCATGATCCATGTATTGATTCTTGAAGATGAAGAACCGGCAGCAAAACGCCTCCGTAAACTCTTAACCGAAACAACAGAAGAAGTGGAAGTGTTAGCGGTACTCGACAGTATCAGCGCTGCTAAAGAATGGCTGGCAAATAACAAGCATCCGCAATTGATGCTGGTAGATATTCACCTCGCCGATGGCATCAGTTTTGAACTTTTTAAACAGGCAGACATCAGCTGTCCCATCATTTTTACAACGGCTTACGATGAATATGCATTGCAGGCTTTTAAACTCAACAGCATTGATTACCTGCTCAAACCCATTAAGAAAGATGAGCTGCAGCAGGCATTGAAAAAATTTGCAAACCTCAGCACAAAACAACAGATGAATATTGATCAGCTGCTGGTAGCAATGACGCAGAATCCTGCTGATAAATACCGACAGCGTTTTGTGATCCGTTATGGTGAACACATTAAAACCATTGAAACAAAAGATGCTGCCTATTTTTATACGGAAGCAAGAGCCAACTTTTTAGTAACACAGGATGCAAAACGTTATGTAGTTGATTTTAATCTTGATCAGCTGGAACAGATGCTGAACCCGGCACAGTTCTACCGCATCAACAGGCAGTTTATCATTTCCATTAATTCAATTGATGAAATGGCAACCTGGACCAAAGGCCGGGTTATGATTAAACTGAAACCGGCTACAAAGCTTGAAACCATTGTGAGTACAGAACGTTCTGCCGATTTTAAAAAGTGGCTGGCAGGTGAATAATATACCTGTTCAAACAACAGAACATCCGATTCATACAGGTATGCTTGCTCATCAGAAATGATTCAGGCAACTTTACTTCATTAAACAGATGTGCTATGAAATTGAATATTGCGGTGGTGCTTTTCCTAACGGCGAGTTTGTTTTCCTGTACAAAGAAAGCAGACAATAATCCGGCTGATCCGGCAATTACAACAGGAACCTGGCGCATCAGTTATTACTGGGACAAAACCGACCAGACAGCCAATTACAACGCATACATTTTCATGTTTAATACCGATGGCTCTTTTATGGGGCACACAACCAGCAACATGATCACCGGCACCTGGAGTGAAACCGTCACAAGGCTCACGATCAATTTCGCATCAGATCCCTTATTGTCCAAAATGAATGGAGACTGGCTCAAAACCGAAAAAACCGTCACAAGTATTAAGTTAAAAGATGATAACCCATCCCAGGATGACCAACTATTTTTTGTAAAAAACTAACCCATCTTAAAACCATATCCTTCCTAACAAGCTATTACGGCCACATCTCTTTGTTGGTGCGGCTTTTTCAGTTACATTTGCACTACATCAGGCGGATTTGTTTATTGTTCGGCCATTACAGAACTAATAAACGTCAACGAAACTCTCCCGGTTTTTTACAACGTTTATAGTTCAAATTATTTTAATTGGTCCAGGCAATAGCAATTCGATGGTGAATCCGTTGCGTCGCTCTCTTGTACTTAAAGTAATTTTATTCATCAGTTACTTTAAGTCATTGCACCGCTACGGTTAAATTATACAACTATGGATATCAAACAGGAACTTCAAAAAAGAGTCCTCATTATTGATGGGGCAATGGGCACCATGATTCAGCGTCATAAACTTACTGAAGCTGATTACCGTGGTGAACGGTTTAAAGACTGGCCTACCGATGTAAAGGGAAATAATGATCTCCTATCAATTACACGTCCCGATATTATCAGGGATATTCACAAACAATACTTAACAGCTGGTGCCGATATTATTGAAACCAATACATTCAACAGCCAGGCTGTTTCATTAGCCGATTATGGAATGCAGAGTCTTGCTTATGAATTAAATGTTGCTTCCGCAAAAGTGGCAAAGGAAGCAGTGGCTGAATTTCTCTCCTCCCCCACCGGGGGAGGTCGGGAGGGGGCTTGGGTTGCAGGAGCTATCGGACCGATGAGTAAAACATTATCTCTTTCACCCGATGTAAATAATCCAGGTTACCGTGCAGTTACATTTGATGAAGTAGCCAATGCTTATTACGAACAGGTAAAAGGTTTGGTTGATGGTGGTGTTGATCTGCTTCTCATTGAAACGATCTTCGATACACTCAATGCCAAGGCAGCCATCTTCGCTATTAAGAAATTTTATCATGATACAAAACTGCCTGAGCTTCCGATCATGATCAGCGGAACCATTACGGATGCAAGTGGCAGAACATTAAGTGGACAAACACTAGAAGCTTTCTATATTTCCATGATGCATGCCAAGCCATTAAGTATTGGTTTGAACTGTGCGTTGGGTGCACATGAAATGCGTCCGCATATTGAAGAGCTTTCACAAATTTCTTCCTGTTATGTATCTGCATATCCTAATGCCGGTTTACCAAATGCAATGGGTGAGTATGATGAACACCCGGAAGATACCGGTCATTACCTGGAAGAATGGGCCAAAGAAGGTTTTGTAAATATTGTTGGTGGTTGCTGTGGTACAACACCGGAGCATATCAAGCATATTGCAGATCATGTAAAAACAATAAAGCCAAGAGCATTACCAACAGTAGAATTAGAATTAACTGCAGAATAAAGAATAACAAATGAGTGTCATCAAACCATATTCAAGATTCAGCGGGTTAGAGCCACTGATCGTTCGTCCTGAAACCAACTTCATTAACGTTGGCGAACGTACCAATGTTACCGGTTCAAAGAAATTTGCACGCCTCATCAGGGATAATAAATATGAAGAGGCATTAAGCGTTGCACGTCAACAGGTGGAAAGTGGTGCACAGATCATTGATGTAAACATGGATGATGCATTACTGGAAGGTGTGCAGGCCATGACTACGTTCATTAATCTTGTGCAAAGCGAACCTGATATTGCAAAGATTCCGGTGATGATTGATTCATCGAAGTTCGACATCATTGTAGCCGGCTTGAAATGTGTGCAGGGAAAAAGTATTGTGAACTCCATCTCCATGAAAGAAGGAGAAGCAAAGTTTATTGAACAGGCTGAGATCTGCCGCATGTTTGGTGCTTCTGTAGTTGTGATGGCTTTTGATGAAAAAGGGCAGGCTGATACCAAGCAGCGTAAAGTTGAGATCTGTCACAGAGCATATAAAATTCTTACCGAACAGGTTGGCTTCGATCCGCAGGATATTATTTTCGACCCGAATATTTTCGCTATTGCCACAGGCATGGAAGAACATAATAATTACGGTGTTGATTTTATTGAAGCAACTAAAGAAATCAAACAATTAATGCCACTTGCAAAGATCAGCGGTGGTGTAAGTAATTTGTCTTTCTCCTTCCGTGGTAACGAACATGTACGTGAGGCCATGCACAGCATTTTTCTGTATTATGCTATCAAAGCCGGAATGGACATGGGCATTGTGAATGCAGGTCAATTGGTAGTGTATGATGAAATAGAACCAAAGCTGAGAGAGTTATGTGAAAATGTAATTCTCAACCGCAACAATGATAATAACGAAGCAACAGAAAAACTGATTGCTTTTGCAGAAACAGTAAAAGCAAAAGGCAAGGTTGAAGTAAAAGATGAAAAGTGGAGAAACAATTCAGTTGAAGAAAGACTGAAACATGCATTGGTAAATGGAATTACAGATTATATTGATGCAGATACAGAAGAAGCAAGGCTGAAATATGCAAGACCTCTTGACGTAATTGAAGGACCCCTCATGGCAGGTATGGATGTAGTGGGCGATTTGTTTGGTGCAGGTAAAATGTTTTTACCACAGGTAGTGAAGAGTGCAAGGGTGATGAAGAAAAGCGTGGCAATCCTTACTCCTTACATCGAACAGGAAAAAGAAGATCGTAAAAATGCACACCTCGCAGCAGGAACAGTGAATGAAGAAAGTGCAGGCGCTGCCAAAATTTTACTGGCAACAGTAAAAGGCGATGTACATGATATCGGCAAAAATATTGTTGGTGTTGTACTCGGTTGTAATGGTTATGATGTAATTGACCTGGGTGTAATGGTTTCAACCGATAAAATTTTAGATACTGCTGTAAAAGAAAATGTTGATATTATTGGTTTGAGTGGTCTGATCACTCCCTCTCTTGATGAAATGGTGCATGTGGCGCATGAAATGAAACGCCGTGGAATGAAACAGCCATTGCTGATTGGTGGTGCCACCACTTCACGCATGCATACAGCAGTAAAAATTAATCCGCAGTATAATGAAGGTGTCATTCATGTACTGGATGCAAGCCGTAGTGTAACAGTTGCAGGAAGTTTGCTGAGCCAGGATCAGAAACCTGCTTTCCTGCAGGGCATACAGGCTGAGTATGAAAAATTAAGAGACGATTTCAATAATAAGAAAACAGTTAAGCAATATTTGTCACTGGCTGATGCACAGAAGAACAAAACAAAAATTAACTGGAACGGCTTCACTCCTGCTACTCCAACATTTACCGGAGTAAAACAATTCGACAATTATGATCTTGCTGAGATCAGAAACTATATTGACTGGCAACCATTCTTTATTGCATGGGAACTGCACGGAAAATTCCCTGCTATATTAACCGATACAGTGATTGGTGTTGAATCAACCAAATTGTACAATGATGCCAATGCTTTGCTTGATCAGATCATCAAAGAAAAATGGTTAGCTGCAAAAGGAACCATTGGTTTCTGGCCGGCTAACAGTGATGGTAAAGATGCTGTTGCAGTGCTGAATCAGAAAGAAGGACCTGATGAAGTGGTGCATTTGCAATTCCTTCGTCAGCAGATTAAAAAAGCAGAAGGACAACCGAACATCTCGTTAGCCGATTTTATTCAACCGGCAGCCACTGACGACTCACCACTCACGACTCAGGATTATATCGGCGCCTTTTCAGTAACCATACAGGGAATTGAAAAACATATCAAGGCTTTTGAAGCTGCACATGATGATTATAATAAAATTATGCTGCAGGCATTAGCCGATCGTTTGGCAGAAGCATTTGCAGAAGTGTTGCATCAGCGTACAAGAAAAGAATTCTGGGGATATGCAAAAGATGAAACACTCAGCAATGAAGATCTCATTAAAGAACAATACATGGGTATCCGTCCTGCACCGGGTTATCCTGCCTGTCCTGATCATACAGAAAAATACAAACTGTTTGGCTTATTAGGTGGAGAGGAAGCAACCGGTATTCATTTAACCGAATCACTGGCCATGTATCCTGCATCATCTGTATGCGGCTGGTACTTTGCACATCCTGAATCAAAATATTTCGGTGTTGGTAAAATTGAAAAGGATCAGCTTACTGATTATGCTGAACGGAAAGGCATGAGTATGGAAGATGCAACAAGATGGTTGAGGCCGATTTTGGAGTAAGGCCTTCAAAAAACCGGCATCTTAAATAGCTTTTTTCATGTTCTCATATTCTCTCGCAGTATTGTAGGCTTTTACCAAAGCAATAACAATGAGTATTTTAAATATAATGCCTTTGAGCACATTGGATATATCAATTGCAGCAAAAGCCGTAACCATTAGAAGATAGAATATTAGTGCGCTTAAGAATGCAGCAGCAGGCTTTTTCCGGCTCCACAAACCAAGTAAAAGAAAAATCAAAGCTACCGTCCAGTCAATACCCAATGCAATCCATGCTACAGTTTCTTCTTCTTTTATAAATTCGAAGATGCCCATAGCAAATTGAAACCCTGCTATTACATAAATCCAGGTACGGGCACTTTTAAATTTTTTCTCATATTCATCTGTATCTATCAAGTTGTTAAAAATAGTAGCCTGTTGATTAGATGTCTCTGAGTTTTCTGAAGATTTTAAATCAGGATGTGTGCTTTCCATATTCTAATTTACTTGCTAATGTAATAAGAAAGAAGAATAGAGGATACATGTTTTTTTTTATCTATTTTTTCCCGTATAGTTTCCCCTATCTGTAAACACCAGGGTTTCATTTCAAAAATATTTCTCCCCTTGAAATCCAGTCTTCTTCTGCTTCCGTAAGTGTATCTGTTCCCGTTCAAAAAAAAATATTTGCTGACCGGAAACCGAAGTTTATTCCGCTTCGTATATCAATCATCATTAAAAAAATCAAACAAAAATGAAAAAAGTAAAAATGATGGCACTTGCCATAACAGCAATCGTATGCGCCAACACAATCAGCGCACAAACAATGGCTCCTAAAACCATGAAAGAAAAAACAGTGGAAGTGGGCGGTGCAGCAATGTATCCTTCTAAAAACATTGTTGAAAATGCTGTAAACTCAAAAGATCATACCACATTGGTTGCTGCTGTGAAAGCTGCAGGTCTTGTTGAAACATTAATGAGCGCAGGTCCGTTTACTGTATTTGCACCAACCAATGCAGCTTTTGAAAAATTACCTGCCGGCACCGTTGAAACATTACTGAAACCTGAAAACAAAAGCACACTTACTGCTGTACTTACTTATCATGTTGTAGCTGGTCGTCTCGATTCAAAAGAAATTGCACGCCTAATTAAAGAAGGAATGGGCAAAGCTGAATTAACAACCGTGCAGGGTGGAAAATTATGGCTCTGGATGAAAGGAAATAAACTGATGATTAAAGATGAGAAGGGTGGCATGAGCACTGTAACCATCAAAGATGTATATCAAAGTAATGGAGTTATTCATGTAGTTGATGCCGTTGTATTACCTAAATAAGAACGCTGTTCTGGTTTTTATCAGGAAGGGTTGGTTTTTGCCAGCCCTTTCTTCATTTTATTGTATTTTGATTATGAATCTTCTTTACTTTTATTGCTCACAAAATGTCAACGTAGTTTATGCGTATCATCTCTTATAATGTCAACGGTATCCGTGCTGCAATAAAAAAAGGTTTTATCGACTGGCTGAAAACTGATCCTGCTGATATCATCTGCGTACAGGAGACAAAAGCAACCAAAGAAGATGTGGATCATGAAGCGTTTCATGAGCTTGGTTATTACAACTACTGGTTCAGTGCACAAAAGAAAGGATACAGTGGTGTAGCTGTGTTCACCAAAATAAAACCCGACAATGTTGAATACGGCAATGGTCATGGCCCGAGTGATGATGAAGGAAGGATAATTCAGCTGGATTTTGGAGATATCCGTTTAATCAATACCTACTTTCCAAGTGGTACCAGTGGTGATGAGCGTCAGGCATTTAAATACAAATGGCTCGATGAATATTTTAAATGGCTCAACCAGTTAAAAAAGAAACATCCAAAGCTGATCTTATGCGGCGATTATAATATTGCCCATAACGAAATTGATATACATGATCCAAAAGGGAATAAAAAATCAAGTGGTTTCTTACCCGAAGAAAGAGAATGGATGACGAAATTTCTCGGCAGTGGCTGGATCGATACTTTCCGTGAATTTCATCCGGAACCGCACCGTTACAGCTGGTGGAGCCAGCGTTTCCCAAGTGTACGTTTAAACAACAAAGGATGGCGGATTGATTATATCGCTACTACTGAGCCGTTGAAAAAGAATCTGAAAGATGCAGAAATTTACCCTGATGTAAAACACAGTGATCATTGTCCTGTTTACCTTGAATTAAAATTGAAATAGAATGATCATTTATAATGTTACCTCCAAAGTTGACTGGTCTATTCACGATGAATGGATAAAATGGATGCATGAAGAACATATGCCCGAAGTAATTGCAACAGGTTGTTTTACTCACTATCAACTGTTGCGCATACTCGAAACAGATGAAGAAGAAGGCCCGACTTATGCAGCACAATATTTTGCAGAAAACAAACTATTGCAGGAATTATATATTGATCAATATGCTCCTAACCTGAGACAAAAAGCATTTGACAGGTGGGCAAACCACATACTTTCCTTCCGGAGTGTTATGCAAGTTATTAACTGACTGTGGAAAATAACCCGGTGATTTTTTTGTTTTGAATCCCTGCTCACTTCCTCTTAAACCCTTTACAGGCAAGGTTTTTGCAGCCATCATCCTGAAATGCTTTGTGGTAAAGGGTTTCAGCGATTTCCGGTTTTTTAGCCCCTGATTTTTATTTTTAAAACTTCATTGCAACCCTTACCCAATAAGGTTTTTAGCTGATTTCACCATATAATACTGCGTTTAAAAAATATTTTGTTGCAATGTAAAAGCATCTATATTTGTCCCACTTAAAAAATTCTCACTATGAACAAAGCTGAATTAGTTGCAAAGATTGCCGATGATGCCGGCGTGTCAAAAACACAAGCGAATGCTGCATTAGATTCTTTAATTGAAGCTGTTACCAAAACATTAAAAGGTGGTGGTAAAGTTACACTGGTAGGTTTCGGAACATTTTCTGTTACCAAACGTGCTGCACGTACAGGTCGTAACCCTCAAACAGGTGCAACAATTAAAATTAAAGCTAAAAAAGTTGCCAAATTTAAAGCTGGTAAGGAATTGGCTGGAAAACTCTAATTTCTGACATTCTTAAAAAGGAGCAAGAAGCAGTGCGTTTCTTGCTCTTTTTGTTACAGGTTTTTGAAGAACGCAGTAATTCTGTTACCTTCATTTTAAATTAAACATCAAATAATCATTATTATGGGTAGAGGTGATAAAAAAACAGCAAAAGGAAAGCGTTTTAAAGGATCATTCGGCAAAAGCCGTCCTGCAAATGCTGTGAAGAAAGCGGCTCCGAAAAAAGAAGAGAAAAAAGCGTAAGTACACACAGATAAAAGACGAAGTATTTCTTTACAGGAATGCTTCGTCTTTTTTATTTCTATGAAGCCAGCGCTTCTGATGTAAACGTTGAAAATGCAGGTCGTTATTGATTTCCGCCGCTGGAAATACGGGCCAGCATTGCTTCAATTTCAGTGAGACGGGATAATTGTGATTCTAGTTTTTTATTATGATCAGATACCTGCTGCAGATCTCTGTTCAGCTGTTCCAGGAATTCATTCCGCTTGTTGAGCTGCTGACGTTGCAGATTTGCTTCTTTGAGTTTACTTTCAACTTCTGTTACCATTTGCGAAAGTTTCGAATTTTCTTCCACCAGGTCTCTTTGTTTTATTCTCAGTTCATTCAGCTCTATCGATAACATGTGGTTGGCTTCTTCCAGCTCATCATTCTTGAATACATTCCCCTGTGGCACAGTAAGCTGCTGCTCCACTTTTTGCAGTTTACTTTGAATTTCGCTGAATTCATCATAAGCCGTTTCAAGCCGCTCTTTCATTTCCATTGTCAACTCTGTTTGCTGACGTATGTTGTTCAACTCACTCTCCTTTTCGGTTATGGTGCGGCGCAGTTGCTGCAACTCATCTGAGAGGTATTGGTTTTGCTGCAGTGTGTTTTGATGCTGCTGTTCTACTTTCTCCAGTAAATCAACCTGGTTTAGTAATTGAGAAATACTTTGATTGTGCTGCAGCAAATGATCCTGTGCCGCTTTGAGTTGGGCAAGATATAGAGCAGGTGAAACTTCATCGGCAGATGGCGCAGTATTTACAATAACAGGTGTTTCTTTTTGTTTCTGTATCAGTTCCCGGTTCAATGCCTTAGTTTCTTCCAGTTCTTCTATCAGAATTTTTTCATTCTCCCTTGCTTCATCCAGCTCCTTCTGCAAATGACCCCCTGTTTCTTTCTGATGTTCCAGAATATTGTAATATTTCATTCTCCAGTCATGTGCCTCTTTCTCATATTTTTCTACGTCCACTTCATGATCAAACTGGCTGCCATGCCGCATATTCCAGAAATAATGAATCACAAATCCCAACACCAATGCGCCAATCTGGAACATGATCATTTCTGCAAGCGAAATCTGGATAGCAAGTAAAGTGATTGGCATGGGAACGTGTTTAATTCAAAATAGCAGAAAAAACCTGCAATTGTAAGTTAGCATCAAAAGAAGAACCGCAGAAACTGATTCTGGAAAAATTTTTCCCCAACCGGCAAAAACCTGTGTATAGTTACCCGGTTACAAGAGTTCCTACCTGCTCGCCAGTAACTACACGTTTCAGATTGTGAGGTTTATTCATATCAAATACAATGATCGGGAGATTGTTTTCCATACAAAGTGTAAACGCCGTCATATCCATCACCCGTAAATTCTTGCTTAAACATTCCTGGAAAGTAATGGTTTCATATTTTGTAGCAGTTGGATCTTTTTCAGGGTCAGCAGTATAAACTCCATCAACTCTTGTTCCTTTCAGAATTACATCAGCATTAATTTCAATGGCTCTTAATGATCCTGCTGTATCAGTTGTGAAATAAGGATTACCTGTACCTGCACCAAAAATCACCACACGGCCTTTTTCCAAATGGCGGATGGCACGTCGGCGGATATAGGGTTCTGCTATCTGTTCCATTTTGATGGCACTCTGCAAACGGGTGTATACACCTGCTTTTTCCAAACCAGCCTGTAAAGCCATTCCATTGATAACCGTTGCCAGCATACCCATATAATCGCCATGTGCCCGTTCAATTCCTGTTTCTGCTTCGTTCATACCACGGTAAATATTGCCACCGCCAATTACAATGGCTACCTGTACGCCCAGCTCAATAATACTTTTGATGTCTTTGGCGTATTGTGTAATTACTTTGGAATCCATCCCGAAGTTCTTATCGCCCATTAATGATTCGCCGGAAAGCTTGAGGAGGATGCGTTTAAATTTTGGAAGCATGCTGCGAAGATAGAATGATTTGAGTTTGTGAAAAAAGGTTTATCTCTAAAAAAAATCCTCCCGTAAACGGGAGGATTCTGTTAATCATAAATGCGTTCAATCGCATCTTTATATTTTTCGGTAATTACTTTCCGTTTCAGTTTAAGTGTGGGTGTTAACTCACCGCCATCAACCGTCCATTCAGTGGGACAGAGTTCAAATTTTTTAATCTGCTCCACATGATTGAACTGCTGGTTGAATTCTTCCACCACATGCTTGTACATTTCCAGCACTGCGGGATGACGCACTAAATCATGAATGGTTCCAAAGCTGATCTTGTTTTGTTTGGCCCACTCTTTCAGGTTCTCGAATGAAGGAACAATTAATGCACCGGCAAATTTCCGTTCAGGACCAACAACAATCATCTGTTCAATGAAAGGGCTTTCCTTCATTTTATTTTCAATGGGCTGCGGTGCCACATATTTACCGCCACTTGTTTTAAAGATTTCTTTCTTACGGTCGGTGATTTTTAAAAATTTCTGATCCTCCATAATACCAATATCACCGGTATGGAAATAACCATCTTTATCAATTACTTCAGCAGTTAAATCAGGGCGTTTATAATAACCCATCATTACATTATCACCTTTGCAGCAAATCTCTCCATCTTCAGCAATTTTTACTTCCACACCTTTAATCACCGTACCAACAGTTCCAAACCTCCTGTTCTTTTCATTAAACCGGTTTACTGAAATAACAGGTGAGGTTTCAGTTAATCCATATCCTTCCATGATTGGCATTTTCCCGGCAGAAAATATTCTCAGTAACCGTACCTGGCAGGCAGCTGCACCTGTAACGATTGCTTTAACTTTTCCACCTAATCCTTCACGCCATTTGTTGAAGATGAGTTTATTGGCAATGCCAAGTTTTGTATTGTATATAAAGCCCTGGTGTTTACCAACCTCATATTTTCCTGCTACATCAACGGCCCAGAAAAATAATTTTCGCTTTACTCCTGCCAATTCCTGTCCACGACCCATAATACGTTCATATACTTTCTCCAGCAATCTTGGTACAGTTGTAAAAACAGCAGGCTGCACTTCTTTTAAATTATCTCCAATTGTATCGAGGCTTTGTGCGTAGTAAACAGAAACACCATTAAAGAGATAGATATAAGTTACCATTCGTTCAAAAATATGATTGAGCGGAAGAAAACTCAATGCTTTATCTGCGGGTGTGCAGAACTCAGCAAACACTTCGCTGCTGGAAAGTACATTACTCAGCAGGTTTTTATGACTCAGCATTACACCTTTTGGAGTTCCGGTTGTGCCCGATGTGTAAATGATTGTTACCAGATCCTCATAACGCACTTTATCAGCAATGGATGCTAATGCAGCAAGACTTTCTGCCGTTGCTTTACTCATGATCTCTCTCCAGTTCAGTGCCGGCTGCAGGTTATTGAATGTGTACACCGCCTGTACGGTTGGAGTTTTACTGCGCATATGCTGTACTTTATCATACAGTTCCTGGTCGCTCACGAAAACTAATTTTATTTCTGCATCATTCAGAACAAATTCCAGTTCAGCAACAGCCAGTGTTGGATAGATAGGTACGAGAACAGCTCCTGCTTTTTGTACAGCCAGATCAAGGAACATCCACTCAGGGCGGTTATTGCTGATGATGGCAATTTTATCCCTGCGTTCAATACTCATGTCATGACCGCTGATGCCGAGATGAATCAAGCCTGCTGCCAGCTTATCAACAATTTCTTTTACATCGGCAGTGCTGTACTTGTGCCAGATGCCGCCTTCTTCTTTAGCGGCAAACATATCCTCTTTGTGAAATTTTTCCAATTGCAGATCAATGCAATCAAATAATCGTTTTGGGTTCATATAGCATGCAATTAAGTAGAAAATAATAACAGGTGGCGCCTGTTCCGGTAATCAAGTTAAGGAGATTTAAGCAATGCAATTCATAAAAAAATCCCGCTTTTCAGCAGGATTTCTTCCGTTAATTCGCAATTCTATAATACTGGCCCGCAGGCACTTTAAATAATTTCGATTTCTGAAAACGGGTGAACTCGTTATACTGATCGGCATTCAGCTTAGTCCAGCTTTGATATTTTGCCAAATCACCTGCCGCTTCAAAAATCCACTGGTTGTAAGCATCAAACATTCCTTCCTGCAGTAACTGTTTCTGATGATCGAACAAACGGAAAGGAAATTTTGCTGCATATTGTTTGTTCCAGTCTAATAAAAATCTTGTACGCAGCATCGTTAATGATTCAGTTGTAATACCACTGTTGACCACAGCACTGTTCTGATTCATTACTGCGGTAAATGCTTCGGTAAATTCATTTTTTATTTTGGATGGCTTTGCTTTGGGATCATTCACAAAGAATTTCTTATAACCATCGAGCAGCATGTTTTTGATCTCTGCTGTTTTGCTGCTGTAGCTTTCCATGTTCACAAAAATTTCTCCGTATACCAGCGCCCATACTTTATCGGCAGTAAAGGAATAATAACGGGAAGCATAATAATAGTTGCCCGCATATCCCGGATCATTTTTAATTCCCAGCTCCCACTGTTCAATACAGCTGAAATTTTCATTCATCATCCATAACAGTTCGCCATACTCTGCATATAATGCTCCGCTATTAGGATATTTTTTCAGCGCCTTCTTAAACATCTTCTCTGCATCCTTTGCTTCCTGTAAGGCTTTATAAATATTACCGGCAATCTGGTACGCCTGTATATCTGCATCTTCACGTTCAACCAGTGGCTTGATAGTTTCTTTTGCTTTTGCAAAATCCCTTTGGTAATAATAAGTGAGTGCAAGATCTTTTTGAATGGATACATTTCCGGGATCTTTTGCCAGTGCTTTATTCAGTACAAGTACAGCATTGGTCCAGTCGCCGCCACGCATAAATTGTTTAGCGGTTTCCTGCAACTGCGCAGCATCTGGTTCCTGTGCCATTACAGCAAGGGAAACAAAGAACATGCTGAGTGTAAAAAGTAGTTTTTTCATATTGACTTCAAAAGTAAACGAAAAGAGGCGTCTGTAAGAACGCCCCGATTATATTTTGATTTAATTATGATTCCTGGTAAATGAGGTGCGTAAGCAAACCATCCCTCAATTTAGGCTCAAACCAGGTGCTTTTGGGAGGCATTACATTACCGCTGTCGGCAATATCAAATAACTGATCCATGGTTACAGGGTAAAGACTGAATGCAATTTTCATTTCACCGCTGTCAACTCTTTTCTGCAATTCACCCAATCCACGGATGCCGCCAACAAAATCAATGCGTTTATCTGTACGCTGATCTTTAATACCGAGATGTTTATCTAATAAATTATTAGCGAGAATGGTTACATCCAATACACCAATCGGGTCTTTGCTGTAAGTGCCTTCTTTCGCAGTGAGTTGGTACCAGTTGCCTTCAGCATACATACCAAATACATGTAACTGATCGGGTTTAAATGGATCTTTTCCAATTAACCTGCAATCAAAATCAGCTGAAAGTTTTTCAATCAATTCATCAAGCGTTAATCCGTTGAGATCTTTTACCAGGCGGTTGTAATCAAGAATTTTTAATTCGCTTGCAGGAAACAGTGTTGTTAAAAAGTAAGTGCTTTCTTCTGTTGCCTGGTCGCCCAATGCTGCATGCACTTTTGCTGCAGATGCTGCACGGTGATGGCCGTCAGCTATGTATGTATGCGGAACCTGTGTTTCGAAAATGGTTGAAATGATTTTAATAGTTGCAGTATCATTTACAATCCAGATCGTATGCTGAATACCATCATCGGCTGTAAAATTGCAAATGGGGCTTTTATCTGCTTTCCATTTTGCAATCAGTTCATTCATTTCAGCCACATCACGGTAAGCAAGAAATACATTGCCTGTTTGTGCGCCGCTGATCTTTATATGGTTGATACGGTCATTCTCTTTTTCAGGACGGGTGAATTCATGTTTCTTGATGACATCATTATTATAATCATCAACCGTACTGCCGCAAACCAAACCTGTCTGACTGCGGCCATCCATGATCAACTGATAGATATAGTAACAGGATTTGTTTTCACGAAACAATACATCACGCTGAATAAAGGCCAGCAGATTTTCTTTTGCTTTGAGATATACCTGGTCGGCATAAGGATTTACATCATCAGCCAAATCAATTTCTGGTTTGGTGATATGTAAAAAAGAATACGGGTTACCCTGTGCTTCTTCTTTTGCCTCTTTGCTGTTTAATACATCGTAAGGGCGTGCTGCGACCTGTTTTGCAAACTGAGCCTGCGGGCGCAGAGCCTTGAAAGGAACTATTGTAGACATAATGTTTTACTTACTAACCGGCTGCAAAGAAAAGGATTTTTTGGGTGATGGAGGGAAGGATGTTCAGCACTATGGCCGAAAATAGCCGTATTTAACGCCTGTTAGCCCCATTTAGCCTGATATTAAGTTTATTAAGGATATAGATAAAAATTAAAACCTAGAAACTAACTTTGAAAAAAGGCTTTTATGACTTCTTCTGAACGCAGAAAAAATGCATACACCGAAAAAGAAGAAATCAGACTTCGTGAAAAGAAACGTCTTGCAGGTATAAGCAAAAAATACACACTGACAGAAGCAAAGAAATTATTCAGGAATAAAAGTCTTCGCTAATTCTTATCACCCATTCTTTTGAGCAAAGTCTTTAATCAGTGAAACAACCGCTTCCACGCTGCTCAAAGGCAAAGCATCCGAAGCCACCGCTATTGAAATCCAAAAAGAAC
>CAZOLW010000009.1:0-110814 GCA_964580775.1 uncultured Chitinophagaceae bacterium
AGTAATCAATACCGGCATCAAACTGTGCAGTTTGTTCCCATTTTAAATTCGGGTTGGCATATTGCTGTGGTAACACAGTGGTGATCCGTTGTCCGCCCACGATATAACCTGCAGAAGTTGCACCCAGTGTTTGCTGTGAAGCAAGGTTCCCAATTTCCTGGTTACCTGTAACGCCATAGCTTACACGAAGTTTGAGATCTGATACGGGTTTTACATGAAAGAACTTCTCTTTTGAAATTCTCCATGCTGCTGAACCTGAAGGAAACATACCCCATTTGTTACCGGATCCAAAACGGCTTGAACCATCACGACGTAGTGTTCCGGTTAAAAGAAACCTGTCGTCATAATTATAGTTGGCCCTTCCATAGAAAGAGATCAACGTATTGGTTACCTTAAATGTATTTACGCTTGTAATAGAACTTGCTGCCTGCAAACTGTACCATTTGAATTCATCAGACAGAAAGCCAGTTGCAGTTGTGCGGTCGCCTTCATTAACAAAATACTGCCATGAATAACCAGCCATGGCTTCTACACCATGTTTACCAAAATGCTGATTGTATTTCACAACTGTTTCAAGCAGTTTACTGTAGTCTTCCAATTTCTGCACACTTGCATAACCGTTAGTTCCTTTACCAATGAGGTTATTCTTACTGATGTAGGAATTACGGTTAATATTCTGGTTGGTATAACCAAGGTTTACATTAACACTTAACGGTTCGATAATTTTTAATGTAGTAGAAAGATTACCCAGGAAACGGTTATTGGTTAACTGATCTAATATCTGGTCAGAATAAGAAACCGGGTTCACCCTGTAAGGTGCAACGAAATTGTAATTACCGTTTGCATCATAAACAGGGTATGTTGGGTTGAACACCATTGCTTCGTAATTCATACTTGTTCCAAACTCACTTCCCACTGTGTTTGATACAGGAGCCTGTTTGGAAAAAGTTTGACCATAGTTCATACGCATATCAAATGTGAGCCTGTCGTTCAGCTCGGAGTGATTGATATTGATGCGTAAATTTGTACGCTTAAGACTGGAAGCAAGCATTACACCCTGCTGGTCACCAAAACCAAGTGATGCACGGTACACTGTTTTATTTACACCTCCTGACATAGAAAGATAATGATCCTGTGAAAAACCTGTTCTGTAGATCTTATCCTGCCAGTTAGTATTAGCTCCTTTATCATCAATGGTTAAACCAAGAGATGCAATTCCTTTACGATACTCATCAGCTGAGAGAACATCATACGTCTTTGCAATTTTTGAAACAGCAACAGATGATCCAACTGTGATTTTTGCTTTGCCTGTTGTCCCTTTTTTGGTTGTTACAACAATTACACCATTGGCAGCTCTTGCGCCATAGATAGCTGTTGCAGAAGCATCCTTTAAAACTGTTATTGATTCAATATCATCAGGATTCAGCGTCATCAACGGATTAGTAGGTTCTTCGTCAAACACATCAATACCATAGTTGTTGATGTTTGCCTGCCCTACACCTGCACTGTTTGAAATAGGTACGCCGTCGATAACATATAAAGGATCGTTGGTTGAAGTAAGTGATGTACCACCACGAACTCTTACAGTATTAGAACCGCCGGGCTTACCGCTGTTCTTGGCAATGTTAACACCAGCCAGTTTTCCCTGGATACTTTGTTGTGCACTCATCACCATACCCTGGTTGAAATCTTTATTGCTTACAGCTGAGATTGCTCCTGTAAGATCTTTTTGGCGTTGTGTACCATAACCCACCACCACAATTTCTTCTGTTACTACGGGTTTAAGAATTAAGGTTACAGTGAGGAAATCTCCGCTGCCAATATTAACTTCCGCATCACGATAACCCACAGAGCTTATAATCAATGTCTTTTTCCCTTCAGGAACAGAAATTGAAAAATCTCCGTTTGTTCCAGTTGTAGTTCCCGTATTTGTGCCCTTTACAGTAATGGAAGCTGAAGCAAGCGGTTCACCTTTTTCATTCATTACACGCCCCTTTACTTCAATAGCCGGAGGCGGAGGAGGAAGAGCAGGCGGCATTGGAGCCGGTTCATTTGAAATAGCCAGGGCCTTTTCTTTAACAACAATAATTTTACCTACAATCGACCATGTAAAAGGCTGATTTTTGAAGCAAAGATCAAGTACCTCTGTCAATGGCTGATTGTTGACAATAATCGTAATCTTTTGCCCATTGTTAAGCAGCCTGGTTTCATACCAGAAGTCATAGCCGGTCTGTCGTTTGATTGATTTAAAAACTTTTTCAAGCGAAACATTTTTTTCAGACAAGCTAACATTCTGAGCATCACTTCTGGCACTTACCTGCAGGCAAAAAGCCAATAAAATAATAGCAGTCAGTTTCATAATCAGTAATGTTTTGATGAAACCCCGGGAACTGCGATACCGGGGCAAAACGGAAGCAAACAATTTCATACTTTTGTTCAGTTTGGGTTAAACAATAAAAGATCCTACACGATTGTATTACTGGGTAACCTGAATTCTTTCCGCTCCGGCTGCAACCCGGGGCGGTTTTCATTTTGGCAGGTATGCCCGGTAATTAAGTTTTTTTCATTGGTAAACAACAGCCTTTTCTTAGGGTAGTACGATTAGTTTCCGTCCATCGATCCGGAAATGTATATTACTCAACTCCAGCACTTTCAGAAATTCTGAAAGGTTGGTGTTTCGTGAAATATCTGCGGTAAATGTTCGACTGCTAACAGAACCGGCATACTCAACATCCACATCATACCACTTACTTACCTGACGCATAATCGATTCGAGCCCGGCGTTGGTAAAAGTAATCCGGCCGTTTTTCCATGAAAGTACTTCTTCAAGATCAGCATGATCGCTGATCTGCAGCTTGCCAGTTCCTGATGCCTGTGCCTGCTGACCGGGTTTTAGAATTCCGGCAGTCTTTCCGTTGATGATTCGTACACTTCCTTCAACAAGAGTGGTTTTAATATCAGCTTCATCAGCATATGCATTTACATTGAAATGGGTACCAAGTACCTCTATCTGCATATCACCTGTTTTAACTATAAATGGTTTCGCTTTATTCTTTGCTACTTCGAAATAAACTTCGCCTGTAATTTCCACCCTTCGCTCCTGCCCTGTGAAAGCTAACGGGAAACGAATTGAAGATGCTGCATTCAGCCAAACATGTGTACCATCTTCCAATGTTAACTGGAACTGGCGTCCACGTGGAGTTTCAACACTGTTATATCCATATCGATTCGCAGTATTTTCGTCATGAATATAACTGAGTTCACCACCTTGTTTTAGCGCCAGGGCATTTCCCTGTTGAGACAACACACCATCCTTCATACTATCAAGTACGAGTAATGTGCCATCGGCCAATTTTAAAATTGCACCGGTTTGTCCGGGTGCTATGTCATTCTTTGCAGGGCTTGTTATGGACTTATCTGCAAGAGAAATCCCTGCATTTTTATTGTTTGAGACAAAATAGAAAACAGAAATAAACAGGAGAGATACAACGGCAGCTGCAACCGCCAAACGACGAAGGACATGATGTTGTTTCCAGAAAGAAAAAGCAGATGCAGGTCTTTGCTCGAGGATATAATTAAAAATACGTTGCGATTGCTCCTCATTCATATGAGCGTTCGATTTCAGTTCATCCCATTTTTCTCCGAGAAAAATTTTGAGATCTTCGTCATGCTCACCGGCATTTACAGCAGAGTAAAACTCCTGCTCTTCGCCTGCAGACATACGCAGAGATAAATAAAGATCAAGTAAATAGTGCAATCGTTCCGTTGTCATAGATAAGTTGAAGCAGAATTATGGCATTCCGTTCTATAGCAGACAACTGACAGTAGAAAAAGGGTTAGATGTTTTTAAAAAAAAGTTTGAAGATGCAAAGAACCAGTAACCCTGCGGCAGAATAACCCTCCATGTAATGACGGATTTTGCGCAGGGCATTAGTAAGGTGTGCTTTAACTGTGTTGTGTGATATATTCAAAGCCTGTGCAATTTCTTCTTTCCTGAGTCCCTGTTCTTTATTGAGGCGATATACTATTTGTTCCTTGGGTGTAAGCTGTGCAGATGCTTCTCTCAGTTTCAGCAATAAATCCCGCTGTTCAATTTTTTGCTCAATTGAAACAACATCAGCACCATCATATAGTTCGGGTTGAAAACCCATGATACATTTTTCCCTTGCTGTTTTTTTTAACTGGTTAAAACAAAGATTACGGGCAACTGTTATAATCCATGCTTCAAGGTTTTCCAGTTCTGCTAACTTTTCTCTGTGCAGCCACAATTTCAAAAAAACTTCCTGGGTAATATCTTCAGCCATGCAAACTGAATGAGTAATGCGGAGTGAAAAGGCATATACTGTATCATGATAGCGGGAAAAAAGTTCCCTGAATGCACCGGCATTTCCATGAGCAACGTTTTGCAGCAGCTCATAATTATCATATGGAGATGTAGAAAGCATGGTTATACAGCAATATCGTTATCTACTAACACAAACAACGCCGGCAGGCTGTACAAAAATAAATAATGTTTCTGCACTTCATACAAAAAATGAACTCACAGCAAGCCAGATTGTTTGGTTAACAGAACAAGACTAATCATATTTTGCCGAAATGCACATTTATGTTCCTTTCTTAATTTACGCAAACGTTCCCGTGAAAAATAAGTCAGCTTGATTTTCTGAAAGAAAAAAGACTGACCGAACCCCAGTTAGACATTAATGAAACAGTGATTTTTTTAATATCAGTTTAGCCCTCTCTTATAATTAAGAATGGGGATTATTGGGACCAACTTTACTATATTTTTCAGTCAGGCAGCAAATAAATAAAAAAGGCTTCTCAAACATGAGAAGCCCTGTTCAGTACCGGAGAGCAGACTTGAACTGCCGACCTTCGGGTTATGAATCCGATGCTCTAACCAGCTGAGCTACCCCGGCTAACGGGCGGCAAAGATAAGGATTCAACTTGTTTCAGAAAGGCTTTATACACAAAAAAAACATCCCTCAAAAAAGGGATGTTTTTCAGATTATATTTTGCAAAAAATAAGTTTCTATTGTTTCAATACCTGGTCAATTACATGCATTACCCCGTTGCAGGTAAAAATATTGGCGGGAGTTATTTTTGAGAAACAGGTATTCCGGTTCCCCTTTACCCATCCACTATTTAAACCCATTAAACCGGTAAGTCTGTTATTCGGTGCAGGGGCCATGGTTGCTATTGCATTGTAGTGGCCCAGATCCCAGGAAAAAAAGCGGCTTTCACAGATATGGTATTGAAGAATGTTTGCAAGTGCTTCAATTTTGACCGGATCAGAAATATTTTCAATACCGGCTGCATTATTAAATGGTGCAGGCAACTTTGAAAAAGCTGTATTAGTAGGTGCAAAAAGAGTGAAGTTCCCGGGCCCGGTGAATACCCCAAACAGCCCCGTTTGTATAAGTGCTGCATATAGTGATGAGTATTCCGGGTAAGTCATCAGCACCTGCGCAATGGTTTCAGCAGGTGGAAGCAGCACATCATCTACTACATGAATAACGGCATTAGATGCTTTCATATTGGAACAAAGCACCAGTGATTTGCCATTCAGTAACAACAAACCAAAACTGTTTGATGTATAAACCAGGTTATCATTCTGGCTCTCTTCGGGTTTGAGTGTAATGGCAGAACTTCTGCCCAACACAAACTGCTGACGCAATTTCTCTGTACCCAGCAAATGATACAGAATCATATTCCGCAATGCATAGATCGAATCAGGATCAGTTATGCCGGCAATATTTGCTGCATTATTAAATGGCGGAAGCAACTTTGAAAAAGCAAAATCAGTTGGCGCAAAAACTGTTGCATGTAAAGTTGATGCCGATAAAGTTGATGTAAGATCAGTTTTTGCAACGGCGGCAAGAAATGTTTTAAAAATGGATGGATGCTGTAATACCTGCAATACATTTTTATTTGTACGTGCGGCCACAGATTCCTCCATTATACTGCCGTATTCTTTTTCAAAATTTGCGACAGCTGCCTGTTTTTCATTTACAAGCTGCTGCGCCCCGGCTAACATAGTTTCTTCTGTTGGTTGCTGCAGTTGTAAATCTTTGCTTTGTTCTTTTTTGCAGGAAGTGATTAAGAGGATGCTTACAAACAGTGCGGGCATTCCTTTAGATAAATACTTTTTCATAGAATACGTTTTGCAGTTAATCATGCGGTTTCAGAATAAACAACAGAAAATAACAGGCCAAAGTATCAGAAAAAAAATAATCAGGTGGAAAAACTCAGCAGTCTGCAGAATTACTTGGTAAGTATCAGTATCAATATCAGTAAGTTCCCTGTTAAGAATTAAGCAATAACCCTATTTTATGTTTAAGTTTCACAGCATTCGGCAGCATAGCAGCTTCTAATGCTATGTTCATAGGTACTGCCGGCAGGTTAAGTGCACCCAATACTTCAACAGGAGCATCCAGCCATTGAAAGCAATTGTATGTAATCCGGTACGCCAATGCTTCAGCAAATGAATTGTTTTGCTGCTCTTCCGTTAATACCAGGCAGCGCCCGTGTTTCTTTACTGTATTAAAAACAAACTCTTCATCTAAGGGGAATAAGGTTCGTAAATCAACAATTTCTACTGCCCCATCAAAAAAGGATGCTGCAGCTTTTGCCCAATATACCCCCATGCCGTATGTAACAATGCAACAACTCTCCCCATCGTCAACAACATCTTCATCAGCTTTTA
Organism: uncultured Chitinophagaceae bacterium; assembly: GCA_964580775.1. Lineage (GTDB taxonomy): Bacteria > Bacteroidota > Bacteroidia > Chitinophagales > Chitinophagaceae > Lacibacter. The sequence continues at coordinate 6,707 of CAZOLW010000009.1, forward strand.
AAGCAATGGTTGCTTTACCCAAAGGCAATATATAATCTCTTGCTGGTTCAATTGTTTTTGCTTCTTCTGTTCCCGGCACTTTACTCCAGTACAAACCTTTATGCTCCAGCATCACAACCGGGTTGGGATCAAGAAAAGCTGCTTTCATTAATCCTTTCATGTCAGCAGCATTGGAAGGATAAACTATTTTAATTCCTTTTATACTAAGTAACGTTGATTCAATACTTCCACTGTGATATGGACCTCCACCGCCATAAGCACCAACCGGTACCCGGATTAATGTCTGAACCGGAAATTTTCCACAGCTTAAATAAGATGATTTGGAAATCTCTGTTGCCAGTTGATTCAACCCCGGGTAGATATAATCGGCAAACTGAATTTCAACAATTGGCTTTGCCCCAACTGCACTCATACCAACGGTTGAGCCGGTGATATATGCTTCCTGTATGGCGGTGTTGAATACACGATGATCGCCAAACTGTTCGCCCAGTGTTGCTGCTTCACGAAAAACACCTCCTAACCGTTTGCCAACATCCTGTCCGTATAATAAAGCTTCCGGATAATCTTCCATGATTTCACGGATGGCAAACAGCACCGCATCAACCATCACTATTTTTTCTTTTCCTGCGGGTGAACGTTCACCGGTTTCTTCAGTAACCGGAGTTGATACAAAAACAAATTGCTCAACTGTTGAAGGATCAGGTTCTGCAGCTGCAACCGCTTTCTCAAATTCTTCTTTTATGAACTGTTTTACTGTAACATTCATTTCATCCAGTTCAACTTCATTCATTCCTGCGTCTGTACATTGCCGGTACAGTTTTGGAAACGGATCATCAGCAAACGATTTTTCCAGCTCAGTTTCAGTTCTGTAAAAATCCTGGCGTACTCCGCTGGTATGATGATTGAGCAATGGAACATAAGCCTGGATGAGATAGGGAGTTTGATGCTCTCTTACATAATCCACAACATGCTGCATGGTTTCAAATGATTCTGTAAAATCACTTCCATCGCAACGGATGCGGTGCATGCCGGGGAAACCTCCTGCATATTCATACGCATCCATCACTCTTGTTTCTTCTGCAGTAGCGCTGATACCCCAGCCATTATCCTGAATTAAATAAATAATGGGCAACTTTTTTAATACAGCAAACTGAAAGGCTTCACTTACTTCTCCTTCGGTTATGCTTGCATCACCCAATGAACAGATGACAACAGGATTTTTTCCATCTGCCGTTTGTTGAAAAAGTTCAGACTTGATTTGCTTTAAATACTGAAGCCCCTGTGCAATACCGGTTGTTGGTATCACCTGCATACCTGTTGCACTGCTCTGATGAATAATGTTTGGATGATCGTTTCCTTTATAATTTGGATGCGAATAATATTCTCTTCCTCCGGTGAAAGGATCATCGGCTTTTGCAAGTAACTGCAGCATTAATTCGTAAGGCTCAAAGCCAAGACCAAGTAATAAACTTTCATCTCTGTAGTAAGGGCTCACCCAATCAACAGTGTTCAGTTGAAATGCAGTGGCCAGTTGAATTGCTTCATGTCCACGGGAAGTGGAATGCACATATTTGCAAATGGAACGGTTGCTTTCATAAATATCTGCCATGTGTTGGGTATAACACATGAGCCGGTAAGCTCTTTGTAAGATTTCCTGATTCAGCATTTGCAAGCAATTAGGATGCAAAATAATAGGAACTGAAATAAAAAAGCCATTCTTATTTAAGAATGGCTCAATTGTATCAATTAGTTAACTTATTTCACTTCTACTTCCAGCAGACTTTCATCTTCAATAAATGCCTCTAACTGATCGCCAACAACACATTCACCCACGCCAGCCGGCGTACCGGTAAAAATAAGGTCGCCAATATTCAGTGAAAAGAATTGTGACACATACGCAACAATCTGATCAAAGCTGAACATCATCTGGCTTGAATTTCCCTGCTGTACCAGTTCCTTATTTTTATACATACAGAAATTAATATCATGCAGGTTCAGGCCCGGTTTAATGTCTGTAAACTTTCCAACAGCGGCAGAGTTATCCCATGCTTTAGAAATTTCCCAGGGCAATCCTTTTTCTTTCAGCTTTTGCTGAATATCCCGTGCAGTAAAATCAATTCCAACTGTTATGCCGTTATAATATTTGCCGGCATGTTTTTCCTGGATGTATTTCCCGTTCTTGGAAACACGTAAAACCAACTCCACTTCATAGTGAAGTTCATTGGTAAATTCAGGATAATAAAAAGGCATGTGCGGTTGCAGAAATGCACTTTTCGGTTTTAAAAAAATAACCGGCTCATCAGGTATGTCGTTGCCAAGTTCCTTGGCATGGTCAACATAGTTACGTCCTACGCAAAAGATTTTCATTTGGTTGATGTGATTTGGTTCAGAAATCAGGTTTGTTATTGGTCTTTAAAAGGACAGTGGATTTATACTGAAACGTATCAAGAGGCAGGATAGCGAAGTTAATGTGAGAAAGTTGAAATTTAAAGTGTTATTTCAATTTTGTTTGCTTGATTCATTGTCCGGTCAATTCCCGATAAAACGAAGCTTTCAATCACTTCCACGCTTGCATCAATTTTCTTTTTTACCAAGGGGGTTTCCTCAGCAGTCCATCGGCCAAGTACGTATTCCACCTGCATTCCTTTTGGATAATTATTACCGATTCCAAAACGTAAACGGGGGTATTCTGTAGTTTGAAGAATTTCCCGGATGCTTTTTAATCCATTATGCCCGGCATCACTACCGCTGGGACGTAACCGAAGTTTTGACAAAGGAATCGCCAGTTCATCCATAACAACCAGCATATGTTCAACAGCTATTTTTTCTTTATCCATCCAGTATTTTACCGCTTTGCCACTCAGGTTCATAAAAGTTGATGGGAGAATGCAGATCAGCGTCTTTCCTTTCAGTTTAAACTCCGATACTGCTGCCAAACGATCCATTCTGAAAGAAGCCTTATGCTTTTCCGCTAATGCCCCCACTACATCAAAGCCGATATTATGCCGTGTATGAGCATACTCATTTCCCATATTTCCCAGTCCAACGATTAAAAACTTCATATCTGATTCGCCTTAAAAATGAAAGTTAGCAAAAACTAAAATCCCCCTGCTGAAACAGGGGGATATATAAAGTAGTTGTGAATAATTACTTCTTGGCTGCTTCTGCCTTTGGAGCTGGAGCTGCTGCTGCTTTTGGTGCAGTTGATTCTTCCTGTTTCAACAGACGGGTTAATACAACCGAAGCAATAGGAATACGTGGTGAGTTCATCACTTCCATATGTTCTTCCTTTACATCTTCCACACGAATGTTACCATTCAGTTCAAGCGGGGTAAGATCTACTTCAATTGATTCCTTCAGGTATTTAGGAAGCGCTTTAATTTTCAGTGATTTGATTTTGGTAATCAGCTTACCGCCATCTTTCACACCTTTTGCAATTCCTGTAAATCTTAATGGAATAGTAGCAATGACTTTTTTGTCATCTACCAGTTCCAGTAAATCCACATGTGCCAAAGCATCAGATACTTTGTCGAATTGTAAGTCCTTTAAAATTGTTCTGTAGCTTTTTCCGTCTACGATCACTTCTGCAATCTGGAAATCAGGTGTGTAAACCAAAGTTTTAAATGCTTTGGCGGGAGCGTAGAAATTAACTTCTGCTGAGCCTCCGTAAATTACACCAGGCACCATTTCCTGAGAGCGAAGTTGACGGGCGGCTTTCTTCCCGTTTTCGGTCCTCAAGTGACCCTCAATTGTAATTGTTGTTTTCATTCTTATTTTAATTTAAAAATTTACTTACTTGTTTTTATTATCCCTTCTTTGTGCATGGATAAATAAACTGGTGATGCTTTTGTTTTCAAATGCATTTCGCAATGCTACACCGAATAAATCCGCAACACTAAGCACCTTAATTTTTCCACTTTGCTGTTTGATTGGAATCGTATCACAAACAACCAGTTCTTCCAGCACACTGTTTTCAATATTTTCGTATGCTTTCCCACTCAGCACCGGATGTGTTATCAGTGCCCTTACACTTCTTGCACCTTTTTCTTTTAAAAGAGCTGCCGACTTAACCAAAGTACCGCCTGTATCACATATATCATCAATCAACACAATATCCCTGTCTGTTACATCCCCTATTACTACCATGCTGGCAATTTCATTTGCCCGCTTGCGGTGCTTATCACAAATCACCATTTCAACCTCGAAATAACTGGCAATTTCCCTGATCCTGTTGGCACTTCCTACGTCGGGGGCCGCAAAGGTAAGGTTTTCAAGCTTTAAACTCTCAATGTAAGGGATAAAAATGGAGGAGGATTCAAGGTGATCAACAGGTATATCAAAATACCCCTGGATCTGAGCTGCATGTAAATCCATGGTAATAACCCTGTTTGCGCCTGCGGCTTCCAGCATATTGGCAATCAATTTGGAACCAATTGCCACCCTTGGCTTATCCTTTCTGTCCTGGCGTGCATACCCAAAATAAGGAATAACCGGAATAACTTTATAAGCCGATGCTCTTTTTGCTGCATCAATCATCAGTAATAATTCCAGAATGTTTTCGGCTGGAGAAAAAGTGCTCTGCACCAGGAAAACAATATCGCCCCTGATACTTTCCTGGAACATGGGTTGAATTTCGCCATCGCTGAAACGTTGCGTAATACATTTTCCTAAAGGGATACCAAATTTCCTTGCAATTTGTTCAGCAAGATAAATCGAAGCTGTACCCGAAAAAATTTTGGGAGATGGATTGACCATTATAACTGTTTAAAAAGAGGTGAAGATTTGCGGCGAAGATAAGCGTTCTGTGTTTTCGCTATGGGGCAAACAATTCACCCCTTTTCAACAATTGAAAAGGGGTGAAAGAATCAGAAGATATTTACTGCTGGATAGTAGCCAGAGTTACAATGCTCTGTGTTTTGGGCTGCTCCTTTTTTGCATCTGATACCAATTCAGATTTATCCTTTGGTTTCACTATGTGAACACTAAGTGACATCAGAAAAATAACAGAGAAAAAAAGATTGCCGAGAATAATTAATGATACTGCAGACGAACGTAGGAAACCCCCTACGGTTTGATTGTTGTGGTTCATTGGGTTTTGATTTTAGGATATTGGTAAAGTGAAAATAAGGCATTATTTTGATGCATGCAAGAACACCACAAGACGATAAAGGACTGGGCCGAAGATGACAGGCCACGTGAAAAGCTTCTTTTGAAGGGCGCTGAAGCACTCAGCAACTCAGAATTAATTGCTATTTTAATTGGATCGGGCACTAAAAAAAAGTCGGCCCTGGATGTGGCAAAAGCTTTACTGGGTAAGGCTCAGGACAATTTGAATGATTTTGGAAAACTCAGTGTAAAAGAACTGATGCTGGTTGATGGAATTGGAGAAGCAAGAGCCATTACGATCACTGCTGCCATGGAACTCGGCAGGAGAAGACAGGCCGTAGAATCACTGAAAAAAAGCGTAAAAACAAGCGCTGATATTGCCCATTTCTTCCAGGCCCAGTTAAAAGACAAACAGCATGAAGTTTTTGCAGTGGCCTTTTTGAACAGGGCTAATAAAATAAACCACATAGAAATTGTAAGTGAAGGCGGTATTACCGGTACAGTAGCAGATCCACGAATCATTCTGAAAAAAGCGCTGGAGCATAATGCCGTAAATATTGTGTTATGCCATAATCATCCCTCAGGCAGTTTACAGCCAAGCAGGGCCGATGAAGCTTTGACCAAAAAAATAAAAGAAGCAGCTATGCTTTTGGATATGACAGTTGTTGATCATATTATTGTAAGCGAAGACGGCTATTACAGTTTTGCTGACGAAGGAATATTATAATGTTTTCTTTTTGAAATCAGATAAACTACATACATATGCAATCAAACCGCAGAAACTTTCTTTCAAAAATGGGCATTGCTCTCTTTTCAATAACAGGCTTATCCTCTTTTAAAAACAAACAAACCGAAAGGCAATTGAAAAATGTTTTTATACATCATGTTTACTTCTGGCTGAAAAATCCGGGGAGCATTGAAGACAGTAATAAATTAGCAGAGGGTCTTCTTAAACTTTCAGAAGTGAAGACCATTCAGAAGTTTCATATTGGCAAACCCGCAGAAACAAACAGGGATGTAATTGAAAAAGGTTATGCGTTATCCTGGTTTGTTGAATTTAAAAATGCCAATGAGCAGGCAAGCTATCAGACTGATCCAATCCATTTAAAATTTATTGAAGATTACTCCCATTTATGGAGCAAGGTGATTGTGTATGATTCTGTAGATAAATAAAAGCTTCATCTTCCTGAAAACAAAAAGCCTCCCGGTAAACCGGGAGGCCCTGATTCAATTAGTTATTATTAAAACGGAAGATCGTCTGCAACATCACTTGCAACAGGCGGCTCATTCATTGCCTGTGGGGCTGATGAACTTGCACCTGAACTATATCCTCCACCGCCGGTACTTTCACCACCACGGCTTCCCAATAACTGTACTGTTTGTACTCTTAATGAAAGTGAAGCACCGCTTTTACCATCCTGTGTCTGGTAAGTCCTCACTTCAGGTGCACCCTCTACATAAACCTGTGTTCCTTTCTTGAGATAAGGGGCAAGACCGGTTCTGTCGCTCCAGTAAGCACAGTCTACCCAAATTGTTTTTTCACGTTGTGCTCCGCTGCTGTCTTTAAATTTTTCAGTATGTGCAACCGTAAAATTCATCACATTCTTTCCATTCACTGTGTTCATCACACAATCCTTTCCGAGGTTTCCAATGACTTGTAACTTGATCATAATTTCGTGTTTAGTGCTGAATAAATAATTAAGCAGCCAAAATACAGGATTTTAGTTGAATATTTCTAATCCTTTATCAAGGTATTTATAACCCGCTGATTTGTCTTAAATTTGCAGCTTGCCTTTTTGTAAAAGGTCATTTGTAAATCAATAAATCATGAGCCGAAAAGGAAAAGTTTTGGTAGCAATGAGTGGCGGTATCGACAGTACTGTTACGGCTCTCATGTTGCACCATGAGGGATATGAAGTGGTGGGCATTACCATGAAAACATGGGATTATGCCAGCAGCGGAACAGGCGCACAGGGAAAAAAGGAAACCGGCTGTTGCAACCTCGATAGTTTTAATGATGCCCGTGCAGCTGCTGTGCAGCATGGGTTTCCTCATTATATTCTTGACATCAGGGATGAGTTTGGCGATTTTGTAGTGGAGAATTTTGTGGAAGAATATCTCAATGGCCGCACACCTAACCCCTGTGTTCTTTGCAATACGCATATTAAGTGGCGAGCCCTATTGAAAAGAGCTGATGCCATGAACTGTGATTTTATTGCCACGGGGCATTATGCAAAAGTTCATCAGCAGGATAATGGCCGGTACTTCATCAGTAAAGGTGTGGACGAAACAAAAGACCAGAGTTATGTTTTGTGGGGCTTACAACAGGATTTGCTGGAGCGTACTTTACTCCCATTAGGCGGCTACCGAAAGACAGAAATCAGGCAGATGGCATTTGATTATGGCTATCCCGAACTGGCTAAGAAAGCTGAGAGTTATGAAATTTGTTTTGTGCCCGATAATGATTACAGGGGTTTCTTAAAAAGAAAAGTTGAAGGATTGGAAGAAAGAGTGAATGGCGGAAACTTTGTTGATAAATCAGGGAAAGTTCTTGGACAGCATAAAGGCTATCCGTTTTATACTATTGGGCAAAGGAAAGGGCTTGATATAACTTTCGGCAAACCGGTTTTTGTAACAGAAATTGTTCCCGAAACCAATACCGTTGTGCTGGGCGATGAAGAAGACCTCAACAAAATGGAAATGAAAGTGGGCAAGATCAACCTGCTGAAGTACGACCTGATTACACCCGGCATGGAAGCTGTTACCAAAATAAGGTATAAGGACAAGGGCACTTTATCCAATCTCTTCCCGAATGATGATGGAACTGTGAGCATCCGGTTTTATGAAGATGCTAAAGGTATTGCCCCCGGCCAGAGTGCTGTATTTTATGAAGGGGATGATGTGATTGGCGGTGGAATAATCATGCGTCAGCCCATTATCTGATACAATGATTTCAGAAAAAAAACGTTATCAGGTACGCAAAGCGTACCTTTTTTATGCGATGTTATTGATTGATTTCGCCTCTCAATAGCAATAAAAACCGGAACCTTTAACTAACTTAGCAGTCATGAAATTCATTATATCCTCCACCCACCACATGAAAAAACTCTTTTTCGCATTAACTCTGCTTGCAATTTTCAGCGCCTGTAATAAAACAGAAACACTTTCAACCATTTCAGTTGAAGAATTTGTTCCGCTTAAAGCAGGCAAATACATTACTTACCGTTTAGATTCCCTGGTATTTGTGAACGTAGGAAAAATTACCGAAATTCATAAGTACCAGATGAAACATGTTGTGGAAGCACAAACAACGGATAATCTTGGCCGTGCAGCATGGCGTGTAAGAACTTATATCAATGATTCACTTGCTGCAGGTCCCTGGGTTACAAGTGGCATTTACATTGTTACCCCGCTTGATAAACGGGTGGAAGTAAATGAAAACAATCTGCGTGTGATTAAAATTCAGCTGCCTGCAAAAGAAGGCTTCAGCTGGAAAGGAAATACATACTTACCTAACCGTCCTTACAATCCTGATTACCCGATCAGCATTGACGGGAATATGAGTTTATGGGATTTCACTTACGAAACAATTGACACAAAAGAACGTATTGGAACGGTTGATGTGGACAGTGTAACAACCATCACACATATTGACGAATCAGAAAACTATCCTCTTATAAAAGACACTTCATTTGCATCACGGGAGTTTTCAATAGAAAAATATGCAAAGAATCTTGGCCTTGTTTACAGGGAATTTGAGTTATGGGAAAACCAACCCCGCCCAAAAACAGTTAAAATAGGATTTCCACCAAGAGATACCATTCTTTATGATCCTGTTCGCATAGGCTTTGGAGTAAAGATGTGGATGGTCGACAAAAATTAAATCTTATTTTACTGCATCAATCAACTCCATGCAAAAAATTCTTCTTTTGTTTTGTTTGATGTTTTCTTTCCTGATGCATGGCAAAAGTCAGTTGACTAAACGTATTATTTTCTTTACAGATAAGAATGGGACTCCCTTTACATTAACAAACCCATCTGCTTATTTATCTCCAAAAGCAGTTGAAAGAAGAACAAAGTACAGCATTGCTGTTGACAGTACCGATATTCCCCCTATATCAAGATATGTAGACAGTATTGTAAAAGCAGGATCAGTTACATTGCTTGGCCGATCCAGATGGCTGAATGCAGTCATCATTCAAACCAACGATGCAGCTGCCATTACAAAAATCAATTCCTTCCCTTTTGTAAAATCTGTTTCAGGAGTTGCCCTGCGAAAAAGCAATACTGCTGTTCCGGATAAGTTCTCGCAACTGCCGGCGTCACCTGCTCCATTTATTTCAAACCGAAACCAGCAACTTCTTGCTGATACATTTAATTACGGATCTTCTGCCAGCCAGGTAAAAATTCATAAAGGCGAATTTCTTCATAATATTGGAGCAAGAGGCCAGGGTATGATTATGGCTTTTCTGGATGCCGGTTTTTTCGGTTACCAAACCAACCAGTTTTTTGACAGCGCCCGTATAAGAAATCAAATTCTTGCCACATGGGATTTTGTACAAAACGAAGCAGGTGTAAATGAAGATAACGCTCACGGCATGCAATGCTTCTCAACTGTTGCAGCATATAAAGCCGGCGGTTTTGTCGGCAGTTCACCTGAAGCAAAATACTTTTTACTACGTACAGAAGATGCGCCCACAGAACAGATCATTGAAGAATATAACTGGGTGCTTGGCGCTGAGTATGCAGACAGTGCAGGTGTTGATGTCATTTCCTCATCGTTAGGTTATACAACATTTGATGACCCTGCTTTCAATCATACTTATGCAGACATGAATGGCAATACAACCATTATTACTCGCATGGCTGATCTTGCTGCAAAAAAAGGAATGCTGGTTGTAATCAGTGCAGGTAATGAAGGCGATGATCCATGGAAATATATTGGTGCGCCAGCAGATGGGGATAGTGTATTAAGTGTTGGTGCAGTGAACAGCAGTGGTTTGATTGCCGGATTCTCAAGCTTTGGACCAACAAGTGACGGGCAAATAAAACCGGATGTTGTATCTGTTGGCCAGGGAACAACCATCTCTACTGCAAGCGGTACCGTGGGCAGCGGGAGCGGCACTTCATTTTCCGGACCAAATATGGCCGGACTTGCTACTTGCCTATGGCAATTATTTCCAGAGTTTAATAACTGGAAAATCATCACTACACTCCGCAAGAGCAGTGATCGGTTTGAAACTCCCGCTGAACAATACGGATATGGATTACCCAATATGAAAAAAGCCGTTGGTTTTTTGTTGGGAGATCTTTCAACAATGAATGCATCCGTTGCAAATTGCACAGCAGATATCAGCTGGAGCAGCAAGGACATTAAAACGATGCGTTATGATATTGAACGGAAGCTTCCAGGAGAAACGGTATATACAAAGATCAAAACCATTGCAGCAAAAGGAACAGTTTTCAGCAATCAAAATTATCAGCTGTCAGATGTAATCACCAGCAGTGCTGCGGGTAATGTGAGTTACCGCATTAAACAGGTAATTGATACAAGCGCCGCAACATTCGACGAATATGCTATTGACTCTGCAACCATTATTCTTTCATCGGTTTGTTCAACAAACAATCCTGAACAGAATTTAATTCAGTTATTCCCCAATCCTGTACAAACAACATTGTCGTTAAAATTTACTGAGTTGAACAGTATGACCGGCCTCACAATACAGGTCTATAACCGGCAGGGACAGCTTATGTTCACACAGGATTACAGCAAACCAACCGGCACAATTACTCACACAATTCCCGTTGCCCGTTTAGCAAAAGGAAATTATATTCTTGTAATAAGAAAGGATGGAAAGAAATATGCAGCAAAAGAATTTCTGAAACTTTAGAGCCCTATTTCTTTTTCAACAAAGCAGCAAACATGGTATCTGCTTTTACATCGTACCCTTTTAATACACTCATTTCAACAAGTTCCATTTGCAAATTTTCCTGCAAGTAAGAAATAACTTCTTCGTTTTCTTTTTTAAATACCGAACAGGTGATATATAAAAGATATCCGTTTGCCCGGATGTAAGGAGCAATATTCGTTACAATCTTTTTTTGAAGTGATGCATATTCTTCAATTTTCTTTGCATTAAAAAAATGCAATTGCTCCGGGGTTCTTCCCCATGTACCTGAGCCACTGCAGGGAACATCGGCAATCATTAAATCATAAGCCGAGTGATGCGAGACAAAGGATGAATCACTCAGGTCAGCAACAAAGCTGTTATACTTTTTGATTCCTGCTTCAGTAAAACGGTTTTGCAGAATTGTAAGAATTGAATTCCTGATATCTGACACCGTTAATTCAATACCGGGCATCAGGTCATAAGCCATCATTGATTTGCCGCCACTTGCTGCACAGCAATCCCACACTCTTAATTTAGCCGGAGAATTAGATAACAACTCTTTTGCTGGGTTCAGGAATTCTCCAACTCTCTGCGAACTGTAATCCTGAACTACCGCTTCTTTATCCAGCAGAATAACTTCTTCAATTTTTGTTGCATTGGGTAATGCAATACAGCTTTCAGCAATCAATTCAAAAGAAAGAGCTGCAGCTTTTAATTTGCTGATTACTTTTTCCTTTTGCCCCGGCCTGATCCGTAAAAAAAGATCAGGCTGCATGAAATGACTTTCAGCAAAAGTATTCACATCAATTCCATCACTCAATTCAGCAGCGAAAGGGAACAGCTGAGTACGATCGAAAGACTTATTGATCAATGATAATTTCTCTTCTATACTAAGATTTACTTTCTCATTCCATTCAGGTTTCAGATTTGCCATCACATTATTTGATTCTGTTGAACAAAGAAAAACAGCGATCAAAATTCTTTCTTCTACAGTAACTGATGCAAATGCTTTTCCCAAGCGAAAAAAACAATAGCAAAGATGGGCGATCTGTTTGCGGTCTTTACTTCCGAATTTTTTATTGGCACCAAAATGTTTTTTAAGATAAGTCGCCAAAGGTTCACCACCGGTATAAGCCGACAGGATTTCTTTAGATGAATTAATATATGAATGATACCTGCTCATGTCTGCAAAGGAAAGGAATAAATGATGTACTGAGATTTAAATAAAAAGAGCACTCTTTTCAGAACGCTCTTTTAAAATATTGGCAGTGAGAAAAAATTAAAGTTCCAGCAAAGTTTTTACCGGATCATTTCCAAATAGCAACAGCTCAGGATTCTCCAGCAATTCTTTTACTCTCACTAAAAAGCTCACACTCTCTCTTCCATCGATTATTCTGTGATCATAACTTAAAGCTAAATACATCATAGGACGAACAACTACCAGTCCGTTTACAGCCATTGGTCGTTCCTGAATTTTATGCATACCCAGAATAGCACTCTGGGGCAGATTGATAATCGGTGTACTCATTAAAGAACCAAACACACCCCCATTGGTAATTGTAAACGTACCTCCGGTTAATTCTTCCATAGTTAATTTATTATCTCTTGCTTTTCCTGCAAGCTCCACCACTTTCTTTTCTACATCTGCCATACTCAAACTTTCCACATTGCGAATAACAGGAACAGTTAATCCACGTGGTGTTGATACTGCAATAGAAATATCAGCATAATCATGATAGATCAGTTCTTCCGCATCAAGGTATGCATTTACTGATGGCCATTCACTCAAAGCAATGGCACATGCTTTTGTAAAGAAACTCATAAAGCCAAGATTAACGCCATGCAGTTCTTTAAACTTGTCTTTATACTTCGTACGTATTTCCATGATGCGGCTCATATCCACTTCATTAAAAGTGGTTAACATGGCCGTTGTATTCTTGCTCTCCACTAATCTTCTGCTGATGGTTTTACGCAGGTTGCTCATTTTTTCCCTGCGCACATTGCGGCTGTTGATTTCAGCTCCCTTGAATTGAATTTTTCCGGGATTAGAAATTGCCTGCAACACATCATCCTTCATAATTTTTCCGCCACTTCCTGATGGTTTGATGGTTTGCGGATCAACTTTTTTATCTGCAATAATTGCTGCTGCAACAGGTGATGCTTTGATATCATTGGGAACAGCGGTAACAGGAGCCGCTGATGTTTCCGTTTTGGGAGCGGGTGCAGCAGCTTCTTTCTTTTCTTCTGCGGCAGGAGCACCTTCAGGCTTTACAGCAGTTTCATCAATCTGGCAAACAACATCACCGATGTTAATAGTATCGCCTTCTGCTGCGCCATGTTTTAAAATGCCTGCTTTTTCAGCATTGATTTCAAAGGTTGCTTTTTCACTTTCCAGTTCTGCAATCACTTCATCTCTTTCAACCCATGCGCCATCGGCCTTGGTCCATTTTAATAAGGTTACTTCACTAATGGACTCACCTACTACGGGAACTTTTATATCAATCATAATAATCCTGTTTCTATTTCTAAATAAGATTTGCTGAATTTATAAATGCCATTTAAATACTGAATGCTGTATCAATAATTTCGCCCTGCTCCTGCTGATGCACTTTATTATATCCAGTTGCAGTTGATGCAGAAGCCTGTCTGCTGATTACACCGAAGTTGAAATTCTTCAGGTTCATTTGAAGGAACCAGGCAGCACCCATATTCTGCGGTTCTTCCTGTACCCAGAACCATGTTGCTTTATTGTATTTGTGGTACAGGTTTTCCAGTTGCTGATAAGGCAATGGATAAATTTGTTCCAACCGGACAATTGCAATATCTGTTCTGTTTTCTTTTTGTTTTCTTTCAGCCAGGTCAAAATACATTTTACCACTGCAGAAAAATACTTTTTTAACCTGTGCTGCATCAGGGGTAGTTGGATCATCAAGTACTTCTTTAAATCCACCTGTTAAGAATTCTTCTTTCAGTGAATAAGTTCCTGCATGACGGAGATTTGCTTTTGGTGCAAAGTTGATCAACGGTTTACGGAAAGGCCATGCAATTTGACGGCGTAATGCATGGAAGAGGTTTGATGAAGTTGTAATGTTGGTGATTACTAAATTTAATTCAGCACACATTTGTAAGAAGCGTTCCATTCTTGCGCTGCTGTGCTCAGGGCCCTGACCTTCATAACCATGTGGCAATAACATCGTAACACCATTCATACGGTTCCACTTCTGTTCACCGGCTGCAATAAACTGATCGATCATGGTTTGTGCCCCATTGCAGAAATCACCGAACTGTGCTTCCCATAATACCAATGCATTTGGATTGGCCATAGCATAACCATATTCAAAACCAAGTACCCCATATTCACTCAGCAATGAATTATAAATTCTGAAATGCCCCGTTGCTCCTTCAATATGATTTAAGCGGTTGTATGCTTTATCGGTTTCTTCATCACGCAATACTGCATGGCGGTGTGAGAATGTGCCACGGCGAACATCCTGTCCGCTCATTCGCACATCTTTTCCATCAAGCAGAAGACTTGCATAAGCCATCAGTTCACCGGTAGCCCAGTCAATCTTCTTTTCGTCGTTATATAATTTAATCTTATCGGAAATGATTTTCTCTACTTTCTTTAATGGCTTAAAATCAGCAGGCCATTTCATGATCGACTGAAATATTTTATCAAAATCACTTTCACTGATTGCTGTTATGGGCGATTGAATAAAATCATCTGCTGTTGCCCTGCGTAAACTTTTCCATGCCAGCTCAGGTGCCTGGTAATGATAAGGAAGCGGATTTTGTTTTACTTCATCCAGACGTTCCTGCAAATCGCTCCAGAATTTTTTCTCCATTTCCTTTGCCAATTCTTTTGCATCGGGTTCGCCATTCTCCAGCAAATAATTGGTATAGACTTCTCTTGGGTTAGGGTGCTTTTCAATCAGAGCATATAAATGCGGCTGTGTAAACTTGGGATCATCGCCTTCATTATGTCCGTGCTTACGGTAACAAACCATATCAATAAATACATCGCTGTTAAATTCCTGGCGATAACGTGTTGCAATTTCAACACATTTCACAACCGCTTCTGCATCGTCACCATTTACATGCATTACAGGTGCCTGTACCATTGCAGCAAGTGAAGTACAGTAATCAGCACTTCTTGCATCATTAAAATCAGTAGTAAAACCAATCTGGTTGTTAATTACAAAATGAATTGTTCCCCCGGTATAATAACCTTTGAGATAACTCATCTGCAATACTTCATACACAACACCCTGTCCTGCTACAGATGCATCACCATGAATTAAGATGGGAAGAATTTTATCATAATTACTGTGATACATGATATCAGCCTTGGCCCTGCTGAAACCAACCACAACCGGATCAACCGCTTCAAGATGCGAAGGATTGGGCATTAATTTCAAATGCACCGTTTTACCTTCTAATGTTTCCACTTCACTGCCATAACCCATGTGATACTTTACATCACCGCTGCCCATCGTTTGATCAAGCTTGGCAGTTCCTTCAAACTCACTGAATATCTGTGCATAAGTTTTGCCCATGATATTGGCAAGTATATTCAACCTTCCCCGATGCGCCATACCAATCACCACTTCATGCACATCATTATCTGCAGCGGTATTAATGATTGCATCCAGTGCTGCAATGGTTGTTTCACCACCTTCTAATGAAAAACGTTTTTGCCCAACATATTTTGTGTGAAGGAATTTTTCAAACATAACACCCTGGTTCAGTTTCTCCAGTATGCGCTTTCTTTTTTTAAGCGACAATGGTGTTTGAAATTCTTTCTCCATTGCATTGGTGAGAAAATCAACTTTCTTCTGATCACTGATGTATTTGAATTCAATACCTACATGAGAAGCATAGCAGTTCTCTAAATAAGTTTGAATATTTCTTAATGTAGTTGTACCCAAACCAATCAGCTGACCGGCATGAAATTCTTTATCGAGATCTGCTTCTGAAAATCCGTAAAAAGTCAGTTCAATATTGGCACCACGGTCTTTCCGTTTGCGGATAGGATTTGTTTTAGCCAGCAGATGACCTTTATTGCGGTAACCAAGAATCATACGGTAGGCCATGATCTCCCTCATCCAGTCTATACCTGAAGGCGGAGTGCTGAGCGAAGTCGAAGCATTCGTTGCAGCACTGAGTGTAGTCGAAGTGTCATTTTGCTTAACTGAAGAAACAGCAAAATCAAATCCCTCGAAGAATTTTTTCATTTCAGGATCAACACTGTTCGGGTCCTTCACAAAATCATTGTACAGACTCTCGATGTATTGTGGATGAGAACCTGTGATGTATTGAAAATCTTTCATTTATTGTTGGTTGGCGGTCGTTAAGAAAGAGAAGCAAATATCGGTTGTTTTACTCAAAGGAAAAGCAGGTTCGTTCATCATTTCATTGAATTATCAACGATTCATTGAAAGATTTTCAGCAAAAAAAATACTTTCCGGGAAACTTTCATTTTGCTTGCCGGTTTTGATAAGCCTGAAAACAGTCCTTTAAAAACCGGAACATGTATATGCTCCGGTGCAAAGAGTACATTCCTTACAGACGGGTAAGGGCTCTGGTATCAGGAATTTGGTGATTTCAATTCAATTCCCCGGATGTAACAGGAGATTGAGGGTATCTTCACGGTCGGAAAGCTGATGAAGTTCAGCAGTTATGGCCCCTGAAATGGCCATTTTTCTGAAACATAGCCCTGAGATATGTACAAAAGCTCAAAAAAAACTCAAATCCGATAGAAAATTTCTCAACTTTTCCCCTACCTTTGCCGTCCGAAAAATTAAGATATGGCAAATCATAAGGCTACCAAAAAAGATGTTCGTCAGAGTGCAACCCGCAGAGACCACAACCGTTATTACGGCAAAACAACCCGTAATGCAATCCGTGATCTGCAGGCGATTAAAGAAGGAAAAGAAGCAGGCGAACAATTACCGGCTGTTGCATCTATGATTGATAAACTCGCTAAGCGTGGTATCATTCACAAGAACAAAGCTGCAAACCTGAAGAGCAAGCTTACAAAGAAAGTGAACGCAATAGTAGCTTAATTCAATAAGTTGTTATTAACATATTCTGAGAACCCATCTTAAACAGATGGGTTTTTTTATTTTTAGCTTTGTAATCGTACTAACCGGTTCTTATGATTAAATTTTTTACTTTCCCCTTAGCGTCTGTTTTGATTTGCATTGCATCCCTGGCTCAGGGCCCCGCAGAACTGTCGAATCTTCCTCCAACTTATTATAATGCAGCAAACGGCTTAACCTGTTCATCACTGAAATCAGCTTTGTCAAACATAATTTTAACAGGTGCAACTCAATTATCCTACACACCGGGATTATGGGATGCTTTTGCAAAAACTGACAAAAGAAGAGATGATGCCAATACCGCTGACATTGTTTGGGATATGTATAGTGATAATCCTACAGGTACTGAACCATACAGTTTTACTTTTATAACCAATCAATGCGGCAATTATACAAAAGAAGGTGATTGCTATAACCGGGAACATTCTTTTCCCAAAAGCTGGTTTGGAGGTGATATTTATCCAATGTATTCAGATATTAATCATTTGTTCCCTACTGATGGCAAAGTAAACGGAGTACGTGATAACTACCCGTATGGTGAAACATCTTCACCCAGTTATACTTCTCAAAATGGAAGTAAGCTGGGAACAAGTTCATTCCAGGGTTATGCAGGTATTGTGTTTGAGCCCATCAATGAATACAAAGGCGATTTTGCAAGAGCACAGTTCTACATGGTTACCCGTTATGAAAATCTTGTTGCCTCCTGGCAGAACAATGGAAATGCCAATGATGTTCTCAATGGAACTTCTTACCAGGGTTTTGATGACTGGTATTTGAAACTGCTGTATAAATGGCATCTGCAGGATCCCGTTAGTCAGAAAGAAATCAATCGTAATGATTCTGTCTTCGTCATACAGGGAAACCGCAACCCTTATATCGATCATCCAGAATGGGTAAGTACAGTATGGACCTGCACAGGTTTACTCGAAGCAACCGGCATCAATGACCTGCTGCGTGTTTCACAAAAAGCAGTATGGATCTATCCCAATCCAATAGTCAATAAAACAGCAACCGTGAAACTGGAAAAGCCATTTACACAAACTGTTTCGCTGCAGGTAATTGATATGATGGGAAGAGTTTTAAAACATCAAACTATTAGAGCCGGACAAACAACGATTCAACTGCAGGTAAATGAATTAACTGCAGGCATTTATTCTATCCGGATTAATACATCGAAAGGAATCATCACAAAAACATTTGTGTTACAGTAATCAATCCTGTACCGATCATATAAAAGAGCTCTGCTATGCGGGGCTCTTTTGGTTTTATTGGTATTTTGTGCGATGAAGATTTTTTTAGTATCAATATTCATTCTTACTGCAGCAGCCTGTTTTGCACAGGTTCCGGTAACACGTTACGAAACATCAAAAGGAAAAGAGTCTGTTACCTATTGGGAAGCAATCCAGGCATACAAACAGCTGGATATAATTTCATCCAATGTAACCATGCTTACCATGGGACCGACCGATGCCAATGAACCATTGCATCTTGTTCTGGTGAGCAGTGATAAAACATTCAACCCGCAGCAATGGAAGCAAAAAAATAAAGTGGTACTGCTCATCAACAATGGAATTCATCCGGGCGAACCAGATGGCATTGATGCAAGTATTGGATTGGTGAAAGATATTGTTACAGGGAAAAAACTGTTACCCGTGAATGTTGTGCTTGCCATTATTCCGGTTTATAATATTGGCGGAAGTTTAAACCGTTCTGTTAATTACCGCATTGATCAGAATGGGCCGACAGAAAAAGGTTTTCGTGGCAACTCACAAAACTTTGATCTCAACCGTGACTTTATCAAGAGTGATTCAAAAGAAACGAAAAGCTTTGCAGAAATTTTTCAATACGTAAAGCCTGATATTTTAATCGATAATCATGTAAGCAATGGCGCCGATTACCAGCATGTAATGACCCTGCTTACCACCCAGCATAATAAGCTGGGCGGAGTAATGGGTGAATACATTAACAAGACCATGGAACCTGCTGTGTATGCAGGTATGAAACAAAAAGGCATTGACCTGATTCCTTATGTAAATAATTTTGGCGACAGTCCTGAAACCGGCTGGAATGCTTACTGGGACGGACCACGCTACAGCAGCGGTTATGCTGCTGCCTGGAATGTATTTGCATTTGTTCCTGAAACGCATATGCTGAAACCTTATGCACAAAGAGTTGATGCAACGTATAAACTGATGGAAACATTTATTGAGTTTGCTTCAGCCAATCAAAAAGCTATTAAGCAGGTAAGAGAACAGCAGCAGAAAGATCAGTTAACAAAGCAACAGTTCCCCTTTGGATTTACAGTTGATAAAACACAGGTTTCTGAAATTGCTTTCAAAGGTTATGAAGCAGGACGGAAGCCCAGCAATGTTTCCGGTTTACCCCGTTTATATTACGACCGCAATAAACCATTTGTAAAACAGGTGAAGTTTTACAACTTCTTTCAGCCAAAAATATTTATTGACAAACCTACAGCGTATGTTATTCCGCAGGGATGGCAGAAAGTAATTGAGTTGCTGAAAGCCAATAAAATTTCTATGAGGCAATTCAAAACAGATACAACTATTGAAGTGGAAGTGTACCGTATTGAAGATTTCAAAAGCAGTGCAAGAGCTTACGAAGGACATCATGTGAATACTGAAGTAAAAACAAGCAAGAGTGTACAGAAAATAAAATTCAGAAAAGGTGATTGGTTTATTCCTATGAACCAGGCAGGTAATCATTTTTTAATGGAGGTACTTGAACCAACTGCTGATGACAGTTATTTCGCCTGGAATTTTTTTGATGCCATTCTTGGACAAAAAGAAGGATACAGCAGTTATGTGTTTGAAGAAACAGCAGAAGAATATTTAAAACAAAACCCGGCTGTAAAAGAAAAATTAGAGCAGCGCAGGGCAACTGATACAGCTTTTGCCAAAAGCGGTTCTGCTCAATTAAATTTTGTGTTTCAGAATTCCACTTACTATGAACCGGTGCATATGAGGTACCCGGTATATCGGATTTTATAATATTTTTGACAGTATAATAATCATATGAAAAAAATCATTGGATCCGTTTTGCTTCTTCTCTCTTTTTCTTTTGCAATTGCTCAATCAGATACACTTCAGTTTTATATTAATGGGCCTGGAAATAAGGTTGATGAAAAAACGGCTACCTATTACAGGGTGGCCATAAGGCAGAATAATTATTGGCAGGTATTTGACTTATTCCTCTTAACAGATAAAATACAAATGAGGGGATATTATTCAGATGACAGTTTGAAAATAAAAGAAGGTCCCTTTGAATACTTTTCAAAGACAGGAAAGACCTCCGGCAGAGGTTCGTATAGTAATGGAAAATATAACGGGCTCTGGAGATGGTGGTATGAAGATGGCCGACTCAGAGATTCTGTGATGTACAAAGAAGGAGCACCGGTTGGTGAATCAACCGGATGGTATGAAGATGGCAAAGTGATGATTAAGAGAAATTTTGATGAGGATGGAAAAGGTAATGGCCTTTACAGGCACTATTATTTTTCCGGGGGATTAAGAGACAGTGGCTACTATGAAAATAATAAACGGAATGGCATATGGACATTTTTTCGTGATGACCAAACTAAAGCAAGTGAAATAAGATATGAAAAGGATTCAATCATGGGTGGTATCAATTATGATACAAAAGGGAGAGTCCAGAAAGATACAATTTCTGAAATAGAAGCAGAATATAAAGGAGGAGAAGCAGCATGGAACAACTATTTAAGCAGGCGGCTTTCTGAACTGTATAACTTAAAAAATGCAGCCAGTTATGAAGGTTATTGCAATATCCAGTTTATTATTGATACAGATGGAAAAGCAGTCAGCGTTGAAGCCATTGATCATAATAATGAATTACTCGCCGGTGCTGTAATCTCAATAATACAGGGTTCAAAAAAATGGAACCCTGCTATACAGTTTAACCTGCCTGTTAAAGCATGGAGAAGACAACGGTTTGTGTTTAAGCTTGAATAATTAATATTTTAGCTATTCTTATCGGATGCTGTCTCACAAACTGCTAAGAAAATAACAATTCGCAATAATGCCGGCCCTGACAAATTAATTTTGCACCAATTACAACTAAAATGGATAATTCAAGAGTGTACAGAATGTCTTTTGCCGGTGTTTATCCGCATTATGTTCTGAAAGCAGAAAAGAAAGGGCGCACAAAAGAAGAGGTAGACATGATCATTTGCTGGCTGACCGGGTATACACAACAGCAACTGCAAAAGCAAATTGATACAAAAATTGATTTTGAAACCTTTTTTGACCAGGCACCTCAACTGAATAAAAATGTGTCGAAAATTACCGGTGTAATTTGCGGTTACCGTGTGGAAGTCATTGAAGATAAGCTGATGCAAAAAATCCGCTATATGGATAAACTGATTGACGAATTAGCTAAAGGGAAAAAAATGGAGAAGATTTTGAGAAGTTAGAAAAATCAAACTGTTCCGATTCATGAAGACACGAACCGGGGCTTAGGCTTAATATAAATGCTATACATCACTTTATGCCAGAGTCGTTTAATATTGAAGACCGGAAACCAATTTGGATTGCACTCTCCGAATTTTATCTTGACACCGAATTGCAAGACTCAGACTTTAGACACATTGCCCTGACAATTATAGAAAGCCCCTACACATTAGACGAAGTGAAAAAAATCAACAAGTATGAGGTTTTCCCGATACTACATGTAAACCTGTTAAGTGTCGCTGGGGTGTGGGCAGGATTTGATGAAGCCTGGCTAATAGAAAAAATAACAACTAGGCTAAAAACTAAAACCAAACTTAGTAACATTGGGGTTGAAGCAACTTACCAAATGTTCAAATGGATGAGTAAACGTTATTGGGAGAGTCTTGAAAAAATGTATCATGATATTAAAATTAATCCCGATACATTTATTCTTACTTGCCGATCTGCCTATGTCAATAATATTTTACCGTTTCAGTTTGATAAATCTGAAAACCCCATCTACAAGAAATTAGAGCAAATTGCAACAAGCTACAGGGATACAAATAAGCTGCAAGAATTTTACCAATATTTACAGGAGGGTCAATACTACATCAATATATGGACAGCTTATTTCCTGCTTGAAAAATTTTCGTTGGACAGGGAAGTTAAATTGATTGGATTACATGACAACAGAACTATTTTCGACTTTAGTTATAGCTTAATAGAGGATACCTTTCAAAGCTTTCCAGAGAAAGAGCAAATAAAAAACTGCAGTTTTTGGTTAGAAGGAAAGAGGTGTACAACATAAGGCCAACGCCGTGGTTTGCAGATTTTTTCTTAACGGTTGCTATCCCTGCCAACAAAACTTCAATATAATCAACCTCTACCCACCGAATCAAAAAAAGAAGTAAGTTTACTCTCATGAATAAAAATTATTTCATCCTGCTCACCCTCTTTGCATTGCCCTTCTTTTTATCGAACAGCATTGCGGAAAAGAAAAAGAAAAAAATACTTGTGTTCTCTAAAACAGCCGGTTACAGGCATACATCCATCAAAGAGGGAAAAGCAGCAATTCTGAAACTGGGTAAGGAAAACAATTTTGCTGTGGATACAACAGAAGATTCCACTTACTTCAACAGTAAAACACTCAGCAGATATGCTGCTGTTGTGTTCTTAAATACCACCGGCGATGTGCTCAACAAAGAACAGCAGGAAGCATTTGAACAGTATATCCGTTCAGGAAAAGGCTTTGTGGGTATTCATTCAGCAACCGATACTGAATACAGCTGGCCCTGGTTCTGCAAGCTGGTGGGCGCTAATTTTGCCAGTCATCCAAAACCGCAGAAAGCAACACTGCATGTAACGGATGCAACTCATCTGTCAACCAAACATCTGCCCCAACCATGGGAACGTTTTGATGAATGGTATAATTTTAAAAACAGGAACAATGATGTAAAAGTGCTGCTCAGCATTGATGAAAAAAGCTACCAAGGTGGAACAGAGCCGGATCATCATTCCATGTCGTGGTACCATGCGTTTGACGGTGGCAGAAGTTTTTATACAGCCTTAGGTCATACAGAAGAATCGTACAGTGAAGAGAATTTTATAAAACATGTACTTGGTGGGATCAGGTATGCAATGGGAAAATAAACTGACCGTAAAAAGGTATTGCATACCCGGATGAATAATCAAGTGCGTTTTATTCTTTCATCCAGATCACAGAATTTTCTTCGTGAAATTCATTCGGCTCTCTTAATTTGTTGGCAGGATCAACAATCCATTTCCCATCCACTACAAATTTATATACATGCTTGCCGGAAGCAAGATGCTGCTGTATCACCCACTCATCGCCCACCCGCTTCATGGCAAAACTATTGGGCGACCAGTTATTAAAATCACCGGCTAAGTAAACTGCTTTGGCATTTGCATATCCTTTCAAGCGGAAGGTTTGATTGGGCGCTATTACCAGTACCTGGTTGGGCCATTCTTTCCCTGTTGCAGGATCTGCGATTTTCTTTCCATCCACTTCATAGATGTATTCATAATTTCCATGACCGAGTACATAAGGCAGTTCCCATCCGCTGTTTGTTTTCTTCATCGGCAGTTCAAAATTCCGCCACTGGTTGAAGGAACCCATCAGGATTACTTTCTTTGCAGCAGTATATCCTTTCAGTGAAAACAGGTATGGATCTCCAACTGTTTTTACAGAATTATATTCATTCATTTCATTGGGAAAACGTTCCTGGTTGGCAGGATCAGCAAACCAGCGTCCGTCTGCAATAAAACGGTAAGTATGTGTACCCGGCGCCAAATAAACCGGTTTTTCCCAACCGTAAGTTGTACGTTCTAATGCAATTTCACCCGGGTTCCAGTTGTTGAAACTGCCTGCCACCATCATCTTTTTTGCCTGTGTATTGCCAGCCAGTGCAAACACGATATTTGTTTTGTAATACACTGAATTATCATTCCCCTCTCCATCATTTTCAACAATCCGGTTATCGGTATCTATTGTCCATTTGCCATCCACAATAAATTTGTAATAATGTTTACCTGCACCAAGTTTCACAACAGCAATCCATCCACTGTCGACCTGCCGCATAGCAAATGCATCGGGATTCCAGTTGTTGAATGTACCTGCCAGCATTACCCTCCCTGCTTTTTTATTGTTCCGTAAAAAGAACGTAACGAGTGAATCTTTTACAGCAAACGGATATTTCCTGATGAAGCGATTATAACCATACATGGGTTCTTTATTGGCAGTTCCGTTTAAGCCAAGATAAGTTTTCAGTGAAAACATGATCTTTTCAACAGGGTCATTAATTTTTTCAACCGGCTGCATTGATTTGCTCAGCACCAGCAGTTCACCATTATTCAATTGAACCTGCCAGCCGAGTTTCAGTAATGAATCGGGGCGGTTGGTTTTGAGAAATGTTTTGAGATCCAGTTCCTGCAGATCATACTTTACAATAAAACTGTCGAGTGAAGCCTGCGGCAGACTTTTGCTGAGCGTTATGTAAATATGCCCGTTCTTCACCACCAATGATTTTACCGGCGGTTGTGCGTGTACGTTGACCGTAACAAACAGCAACAGCAAAGCAGGCAGCAACTGCTGTACAAGCTTTCTGAAGAGAAGGATGTTACGTCTTATTTCCATATATACATTTTACGCTTTACAAAGTTAAACCCAATTTTGTGCATCGAGAGAAAATCAAATCCCAGCATTCCGTCTAAACAGCGGTCATAAGAAAAACACATTTTGGCGAGATTGGTTACCAGTACCGGCATAGTTGAAATATCACGGTCGCCGATTTTTAGATTGCTCATATCGCCATACAAAGCATCCACTTTTGAATTGCCTGCACCATTGAGGGTAATACGTTTGGTGATGACCACATTGCCGAGTACATTTTCTGATAACCGGCTGTCGATTACATTTGACTCAGCTCCTGTATCAACAAGGAAGGTGAGTTTTTTGTTCCCTACTTTTCCAAAGGTTAGAATTTTATTATCAACCAGTGTAATCGGGAAAACAGAATAAGCTGCTGTATCGTTCAGCATCCTGTTCTGGTAATTCTTTCCGTCTTTTTTGGTAACGTGATGAAGATGGATCTCACTGTTTTCATAATCAATAATCATTTCAAACTGTTTGAACAGCTGTACACCCATCAAACCAAAAATCTTGATCCCTTTACTGTTTTCAATATGACCAAGATTAATGCGGTCGGCTGTTACTTTATAATAATTCACTGCTCCAAATGAAAACTTCTTTACCTCTGTTCGTCCGTTATCAGTTACTGTACCGGTAATGCCCCCACCCTGTTCACCATGACTTGGTTCTGTATATGGATAATCCCTGAAGTAGGTCATGTTGAGAATTAAACCCGGAGCACCGGTGTCGAGGATAAAACTGCCTTCAATATTATCTGCCTTGGCTTTGATAAGAATCAGGTTACCTGCACGGCTGAAAGGAATAATAAAATCAACAGTATCTGTTACAACAACAGGATCGGCTCCGAATGAGCCAGAAGAAAATACCTGGTTGACTGCATCACTACTGTACGATAAAACTGTTTTGGAGGAATCCTTTCCGGCAGGAGATTGAGCCATACCATCAACAGCGGCCAGGATACAGGCCGCTGCAACTAACAGCTTAACCGGAAATGATGAGGACATAAGGTTTAATTCCAATCCAAAAATAAATCAGCAGCCGTTAGTTTACGTACCAGTGAACAACCTGCACAACCACTAACCACAATTTAACTGTTAGACGGGCAGCATATCTCAGAAGTTACTGAAACTGGTGACTTCTGTACGAATGGTAAGTGTTCCATTTTTATTCAGAAAATATCAGCAGCAGTTATTATCTTAATTCATGATTTCAACTGAAACATTCCGCCAACTTTCCCTCTCCTTTCCTGAAACAACGGAGGAGCCGCATTTTGAGAAAACTTCGTTCAGGGTAAATAAAAAAATCTTTGCCACATTAGATGAACCCAAGAAGATAGTTTGCGTAAAGCTTTCTGCAGCTGATCAGGATGTTTTTTGTTTGATTGACAAAGAAATCATATATCCTGTTCCCAACAAATGGGGCCAGCAGGGATGGACATTGATTAACCTTGCTAAAATAAAAAAGCCGTTGTTAATTGATGTGTTAACAACGGCTTATCATGAAGTGGCAAAGAAACGTTAGCAGATGTTGTTTGTTCACCCAAAGGGTGACTGCACAACTTTCTGAATAGATCCCTGCAGACCACACTTAAAATTATATGTGATGATCAGTCACCCTTCGGGTGAACAGACATCGGGTCAATTACTGCTTCACTTCCACCACTCCTGCTCCATGGTAAGAATGATATTCTCCATTATACATCGCATCGGCACTTACAGGACCCATACGGTACAAACCGGGTGATACTGCTCTTACTGCATAATAATAGCTCTGCTTATTGCTGCTGAGATCAACAAACAAATGAATCCGGTCATCACGAACATCCAGTGCAGTGGGGCTTGAGCCATCTTTGATCCAGTCCATTCCCGGAATTTCTTTGGTACGTGGATTTTCAATTTCAAATCCTGCAGGCAGTATATCGGTGATGACAATATTCTCTACTGCTGTTGCAAAACTTTTTTCAATGGTTACTTTTACAATCACCAAATCATTTTGCTGAAAACTGTTATCATTGATCGGCTGACCTGTGCGGCTGTAGAATTGACGGCGCACTTTAATATAGCTGTCTTCTTCTTTGTAAGCACCTGTTGCACTTACACCTTCAGCCACCCAGTAATAATATAATCGTCCGCTGCCTTTTGTAACAACATCAATACTGGCTCCGCCTAATTCTTTTGCTGAAAGTTTGAGGTCAGTTCCATTTACTTTTCCAACTGTTTTTCCATTCACTTTCACATCAGCTGTTACAGTACTCTTTGCTGCAGTACGTGCCAGTTTACCCAATGCAAGAAAGCCGAATGAACGCTCCTGTGTACTTAACCATTCACGCTGTTTCAAATAACCAGAAATATGTTTGGCCATCAACGGAATCTGGGCATTGCCGGGATCAACATCAATCAATATATTCAGGGCAATCGCTTCGTCCCTCACATCACTGTAAAAACTTCCTCCTGTTTGTGCCACGCTTATTTCACCACTGAATGTTGAAGGCAGCATAGCAGTAAAAGATTTTTTATCACCGCTCAATGCATAAGCCGCTGCCAGCAGGTAACGGCTGTCGAGTGCAAGCATATTTTGATTGGCTTTGTAATAATTCATCACACTTACCTGCGAACGGTTGGCCAATGCAAGTACATACAAACTATAAGTCACTTCTTTTGGTGCGATTTTTTTATTGAAGGTTCGGTTATAATAATAATCAATGGTTTCTTTTGTTTTTAAACGGTTGATAAGATAACCCAGCATAGTTTCAATCAAACTGTTATCAACATCATAACCTGCTTTACGTGCTTCAATTAAGAAATGCGCTGCATAAACGGTCGTCCACCAACTCGCTGTTCCTTCACCATCCCATAATGTAACAGAACCATTGTACAACTGGCGCATTTTTATTTTGCGGATGGCTTCATTGATATTATAAACAGATGTTGAAGTGGATGATTTATTTTTTTTCATCGCATCGGCCAGGTCACTGAAATACATTTGAGGAAATACAGCTGATACAGTTTGCTCTGTACATCCATAAGGATACTGCACTAAATAATTCAGCTGTTCACCTAATTCCAATGCAGGTGATTTACTCACGACAAGTTGATAATCTGTGCTGCCCTGTATAAAACGGTTAACAGGAATAAAAATGGTTTGGGATGATCCGCCAGCAATACTTCCACTGCCACTTTCTTTTTGCAGCGTTGATGGTGGACGTACAGTGATCTGTGTTTCATCAAAGAATTTTTCACCCATTGCATTTACTTCCACACGGATGCTTCCTGAATCAATTCGTTGCTGTGCCACTACTTTAAACACTGCCCTGTTCTCTGCATTGGCTGACAAGTTTGTCTGCTGATCAGCAACTCCAACAACTGTTAATGGGCCACTTACTTTCAGATGTACTTTTGCAAGTGCTGCATTCTTTGTTGTATTGCTGAGTGTAACGGGAACCAGTACGGTATCACCCGGACTTAAAAACCTTGGCAATCCAGTACTGATCACAATCGGATCAGCAACAGTCATATTATTTTCTGCTGCACCAAACCTGTCATCTTTATATGAAACAGCCATCAAACGTATTTCACCGCTGAACTGTGGTACATCAAATTCAAAATTCACTTCGCCATTTCCATTTGCCTGTTTCACACCACTCCAGTAACTAACGATCTTAATACGTTTGTTCGGCATGGGGTTATTGCGTTTGTCCATTTCACTTCCATCACCACCGGTACTGCTGAGTCTTGCACGCAGTTCGGGAAATAACAGCGGATACAGATCAAACGCATCCACACCCAATGCTTTCCGTTGATAGAAATATCCATAAGGATCAGGTGTTTTCATATTACTCACCTGCAGTACACCATTATCAACAGCAGCCAGCGTTACATAGCTGTTCGGTGCTGCTTTAATTTTTACTTTCTGATGTGTACGGCTTCTTGTTGATTTGGCAGATGTGATCTGCACATCAATTTTCCTGTTCTTTGCATCCACTTTCAAAGACTGGAAACCATGAGCGACCGTTAATGGAATGTCACTCACTGTATGCGGTTTGATCAGTGTTGCTGTTACATATACATTCGGCAGATGTGCATCACTTAAAGGAAGATCCATTGATGCAGAACGTTTATCAACATTGATGTACTGGTAAGAAATCACTTTATCTGTTTCCAGTGTCACCAGCATTCTACCACTGAAAGGTGTTTTAAATAAAATCTTTGCAGATTCGCCGGTGAAATATTCTTTCTTATCCAGTTCAATATCAATCTGCCCTTCTGTGTTTACTTCAAAAGAACTGTTATCGCCTCCCCAAGAACCATAGCTGTAAAAACTGCGGCTCACATAGGTTGAAGCTCCGGGAGTATAGATGCGTATTTCATAGTTGCCCGGTTTGCGGGGAACGAAATTATATTTAAAATTTTCTCCGCTTATTGTTACCATATCATTCCGCATAACAATATCTTCCTGCTGTGAATCATATCGGAAATAAGAACCGCTTTTACTCAGCACCGTTCTGTATTCATGTTTAATCACCTGTACATTTGCCTGTGCTGTAACTACCTTCTCTTCTTTGCTGAGTGCTATTACAGGAAATTGAATGGTTTGATTCAACGGATAATAATAATACCCATCATAACCCAATCCGTAAAAAACATTTTGTGTGTACACATCAGCTGTTGTGAGTTTGCTCACAGGTCTTCCTGTTTCATCAAATACAGTCGTATAAATATGGGCAGTGAGTAAACCCATATTTTTATAGATATCAGGAACGCCTACTCCTTCTGTTGCATTACCATCGCCATCCGTTTTTCCTTCACGCATTACTTTATCAAAGAAGGTTTGCTGATTGGCTAAACCAAAAGTGTACTTATCATATTTGGCCGGAGAGAAATAGGTTTGTTTGAACTGGATTTCACATTCATAATTCCTGTTGGCAGCAGGCGGACCGAAGAAGTTGACTGCATTAATTTTCAGTGAAGTTGAATCACCGCTTACTAAAGAAGGCTTACCCAATTGCGCCGTTACTTTAATTCTGTCGGGCACAAATTCTTCCACGCTGAATGTTTTTGTACTCAGCAATACATCATTGCCTGAATACAATTCTAATTGATAACTTCCGGTGATGGCACTTTGCGGCAGATCAACTGATATTTCTGCTGAGCCCTGTTCATTCAGCATCTTCCGGAAACTTTTCAATTCTTTACCATTGGGCATTACGAACTTAAACTTCACCGGAATTTCTCCGGGGCTTCTCCATTCGCCGTTCCTCAATAAAACATTCGCATTAATTTTTTCACCCGGACGGTAAATATCACGTTCAGCATAAATAAATGCATCCATGCCACTTGCATTATATGATTTACCTCCCACTTCAAAGCGGCTTGTATTTACTCTTGTTGAATGAAAAGGCAGATAGTTAAAGTCATCTGCAGCTTTTGCAATCACCATAGCAGGTTTAAATCCGCTGAATTCTTTTCTTGCATACTCCACTTCAGCAACACCTTCACCATTGGTTGTACCTATACCCAGCACCTGGTTATTGGCACCATATACTGTTACATTTACTCCATTTAATGATTCAGCTGTTTTAATGGAGTTGGCAAACACAAACATTTTATCTTTTCCTTCCTTTGCAATCAATCCAATATCGCTTGATGAAACAAAGCGGCTGTCTTTGATCCAGTAATCTTCTGTTGAGCGGATGACCAGGTGATAAATTCCTTTGAAATCTTTTACCTTATCGTCGATATTGAAATTGAACAACCTGCTTCCTCCCAGCTTTGGTAAAGAACGTGTATCAATTTCTTTTTCATAGATAACATCACCAAGCGTTGCATCACCACCTTCTTCATTATAATAGCCATCGTCCTCGCCCCCTTTAGTTTCCTGCGGATAATATCCATAACGATGTGCAGCCAGCAAATTGCTTTCATAAATTTTTGACACAACAATTTTCACCTTCGGCATATTGGTGATCTTCACTTCAATATTTTTCAACCCGTTGGAAGAAAGATAAACAGCTTTACTGTTGGCAAAACTGATTGCAGGTTCCAGTTCTCCAAAAGCAATATTTCCGCTGTAATTTTCTTTCAGTGTTCCGCCCAATTTTCCACGCAGTCCTTTTGATAGCAGCAAGTCGTACGATTTCTGTACATCAAATGCATCGCCGGTAATCAGAAATCCATCATCCACAGCTTCTACTGCATATTTTGTTACAGGATTGATCTTTATAAAAGAAGCTAAACTTTCTTCAACCACCTGCTGGGAGGTAAACACTTTAATTGTAGCTGACAATCCATCATGTCTTGACTCTACATTGGAGATGGTTAAATTATAGGGTGAAGGGATGGTAAATTTTTCTTCAATTGGTTCTTTGGTTCCATTCTTTCCACCATCGGGCACCAATCCTTTTGCAAGTGTAACAACAGTAGTATAATCTTTATCTTCTGTCTTTACCTGCAGCAGCCTGATAGAAACTTTTTTATCGTTGTTGATCGTTTGAACAGTAAACTCTTTTTTCTCACCATCAACCTTTACTTCCAGCTTTTCTTTCAATACATCCGGGCTGACGCTGTAATTGAAATACAGATCAACCTGCGGCACTGCTTTGTTCTTTGCATCATCCTGCGATACCCAGGTGATATTTGAATTTTCGAGTTGCAGATCAGGCGTATGAAATTCCAGCTGATCTTCAACCGTTACTTTATTAAACTTACTGAAAGCAAGTACTTCACTGCTTATGGAAGCGGTATAAGAAGTTGCTGAAGTTAACGGTGCAGAAGGTGAAAAGATCAACTCATCGCCATGTTCCCAACGAAACCTTCCGGTAATCTTTGGCTCAAACTCAACATAAGGAATGGAATCCCAGCGGTTGAGTAAGGAGTCGGGCATTAATTGTTTGGAGAAACGGAAAACGAGGTTTCCCAGTGGTGGCACTTCGCCTTTGGCATTGGTTTCACTGAGTTTTACGGCGTTTTTGTTACAGGAGATCAACAGGCTAACTGCTGCTGTAAAGATCAGCAGTTGTAGGTGGCTACGCATAAACTTGAAAGGTTAAAAGAGATTTGAAGGAAGTGAGAATTTGAATATGAATTTAATGCATAGTGAGCCATATAAACAAGAGGTATTTATTAAATATTTTATAAATGATGTAAAATGTTTGCTTACAGAAAAACTCTTCATAGGAAACTCGTGATTTGCATCATACATTTATCAAAAAGAAATCATTCACAACTTTCTGATGAAACTGCAACGACCGAACTGGAAAAAAACCGGCAGAAGAATTCTGCTTACTGTTGCAGCCTGTTTTCTGCTTTTGCTCATTCTGCATCTGCTCTTTCCTTTGCCTGATAAGATTGAATACTCCACCTTAATTACCGACAACAAAGGAGAAGTAATTCATGCCTTTTTAACCAAGGATGAAAAATGGCGGATGAAAACCGAACTGGAAGAAATTTCTCCCCTGCTGCGAAAAACCATTGTACAGAAAGAAGACAAATACTTTTACTATCACTTCGGCATTAACCCGCTTGCGGTAAGCAGAGCATTCTTTATGAATGTGCTTAACCTGAAACGCACATCAGGAGCCAGCACCATTACCATGCAGGTGGCAAGAGCACTGGAACCCAAGCGGAGAAGCCTTCCCAACAAATTCATTGAAATGTTCCGGGCTTTGCAACTGGAACTGAAATACAGTAAGGCTGAAATCCTGCAATTTTATCTGAACCTTGTTCCTTATGGTGGTAATATAGAAGGAGTAAAATCGGCTTCCATTCTTTACTTCGGCAAAAATCCCAATCATCTTTCACTGGCTGAAATTACTGCACTCTCCATCATTCCCAACCGACCTTCAACGTTGGTGATGGGTAAAAATAATGACGAGATCATCAAACAGAGAAACAAATGGCTGAACCGTTTTGCAAAAGAAAAGATCTTCACTGCAAAAGAAATTGAAGATGCTTTAGCTGAACCTTTAACTGCCAAACGCCTGGTTGTGCCCAAACAGATGCCGCATCTGTCTTACAAACTCAAGCAAAGCGGTGATGTGAATATTCAGACAACGATTGATTTCAATACCCAGCAGAAGATGGAAAAACTGGTGGAGGATTATGTGCGTACACAAAGGCTCAGCAATATCCGCAATGCAAGTGTGATCATCATCGACAATGAAACCCACCGTGTGATTACCTATGTAGGCAGCGGCGACTTTAAAGACACAACTGATGGCGGACAGGTGAATGGTGCAGCAGCTGTTCGTCAGCCCGGAA
The DNA here is from genome assembly GCA_964580775.1 of uncultured Chitinophagaceae bacterium. GTDB lineage: Bacteria > Bacteroidota > Bacteroidia > Chitinophagales > Chitinophagaceae > Lacibacter. Next base: position 39,692 of record CAZOLW010000009.1, read on the forward strand.
GTACATTGAAACCTTTGCTTTATGGTTTGTGTTTCGATGAAGGTTTGCTCACTCCAAAAAAGATGATGAATGATGTGCCGGTAAATTATGGCGGTTATGCACCTGAGAATTATGACAAAAATTTCAACGGACCTGTTACGGTTGAATATGCGCTGGAACATTCACTCAACATTCCGGCAGTAAAAGCATTGAACATGCTGGGAAAGGAAAAGTTGATTGACGCATTAAGCAGGATTGGTTTTAAACAGATACAGGCAAAACAAAAAAGCCTGGGCCTGAGTTTAATTCTCGGCGGCTGTGGCACAACACTTGAACAGTTAACCGGCATGTACAGTTCCTTTGCCATAGATGGTGTTTATTATCAACCTTCCTATATAGTTCAGGATTCATCAACACAAAGAAAAAGAATTCTTTCTGCTGATGCGGCTTATATGATCACAGATATTCTCAGTCGCATCAACCGCCCCGACTTTCCCATTTCCTGGGATGCCACTGCACGCCTTCCCCGCATTGCATGGAAAACAGGAACTTCTTATGGCAGGCGTGATGCATGGAGCATTGGTTACAATAAAAAATATACAGTTGGTGTGTGGGTTGGAAATTTTTCAGGAGTTGGATCAGCACATTTAAGTGGAGCAGAAACTGCAACACCCTTACTCTTCCGCATTTTTAATACGCTTGATTATGACGCCGACAGGTCATGGTTTACTCCACCCAAAGATTTAGAACAGCGGATGATTTGCAGTGAAACCGGGTTACCTCCTGCCACCCAATGTACTAATCTTGTGCTTGATTATTTTATTGCAGGCATTTCTTCTGGACAAACATGCAATAATTTATCTGAGATATTGGTGAGCCCTGATGAGAAAATAAGCTATTGCAAAAGCTGTGAGCCTGTTTCCGGTTTTAAACGGAAATCCTACAAGCTCATAGCACCTGAACTGCAGAACTGGATGCAGGCAAGTAATATTTCTTTTGAAATTATTCCTCCGCATAATCCCAACTGTGAAAAAATTTTTAAAGAAGGTGCCCCATCAATCACTTCGCCGGTTAACGGAACAGAATATCTCATCAGTAAAAAAAATCCTGAGCCTTTGCAATTGGTTTGTGAAACAGGGAATGATGTAAGCAGGGTGTTCTGGTATATCAACAATCAATTTTATAAAGCAACCGATGCGGGCAGCAAACAATTCTTTATACCGGCAGAAGGCGTGGTGAAAATTTCCTGTACAGATGATAAAGGGAGAAACAGGGATATAAAAATAACGGTGAAATATGCCGACTTATAAAACCGAAACAGGAAGCCTGAGCTTCCTGTTCATTAACTAAAAATCATCATGAAAAAGCGAACGTTTCCAAAAAGGTAGAAAAATAATTTTACAAGGGTTCTCGTTTGTTCATCTTCAATAGGCACCAGTTCATTTCATTCTTTGGAATAGATGGATTTAAAAACGGGTCACCTTTGCAAATGTAGAACAAAGTCTCCTTCTTTTTTGTTCAATATGGCCCCTTTTCTAACCCCAAAAGCTGGCTTCTGTATTTGCAAACGTTTGCGTGACACTTAATTTTACTGTTCTTTGATCAGGTTTCCTGAACCCGCCATTTTTGACTTAATATCAGCTGGGTTGCCGTAGTAATGAATATCGCCGCCTCCAGCTACACGTACATCCAGTTTCAAACTGGCATAGATCCATACATTTCCTGAGCCGGCAATGTTTATTTCTGCATTTTCGGCTTTCAGATCTCTCATTTCCACATCGCCACTTCCTGATACATGAATTTCAACATCACGGGTAACTCCACCCGACTGAACTTTTCCGCTGCCTGCAATACGTACTTCAACTTTTGGCGCATCAACCTCGGCCATTTTAATATCACCGCTTCCTGAAATGCTCAATTTAATTCTCCCAGTTGAAGTGATCTTGGTTTCAGCCAGCATATTACCACTTCCGGAAAGACTTACATCTTCAAACATGGGTGCTTTCACATATACACGCATATCCTGCGACGGACGGATATTTACTCCGCTTTTTGTTCTGATTTTCAGTACACCGTTTTCAACACGTGTAGTAATATATTTCATCAGGTTTTCATCTGCTTCAATCCTGATTTCATTTTCAGTACCCTGCGAAAAATAAACATCAAAAGAACCGGCAGCACTTACACTTTTAAAATTTCCTTCGTTACGGTTGCTCGTTATAATATTTCCGTTTCCCTTTACGCTTCTATTCCAACGGCAGGATGTTACAATAAATGACAGTGTGAATAACAGGAGGGCTCCAGAAAAAATTTGTTTGCTCATCTGATAAGTTTTTACAGTTTAATAAAAAAAAGAATGCATGGCCATCAGTCTCAGACTGGTGTTTTATGTCGGAGGTTACGAAAACCAAGCATAGGATAATAAAAAAGTGGTTAAAGTTGGAGCAGAGCAAAAATAGCAGAAAAACAAGTTGCCTTAACGAATAAATTCAACTGTTTTAAAAAGAATATAAACTAACAACCGGAAGATTCTTTCTGCGTATAACCGGTGAACAACTCTCCTTTTCCAATGCCTGCTTTTTGCTACCTTCGCCGCACCATGACAGATAAGATTCTCATTCTCGATTTCGGTTCTCAATACACCCAGTTAATAGCCCGTGCGGTACGTGAATGCAACGTATACTGCGAGATCATTCCCTTTCACAAACCCGTTGTAAAAGATGACTACCTGAAGGGCATTATCCTTTCCGGCAGCCCCTTTTCAGTAAATGAGGCTAACGCACCCATGGTTGATGTGGAGTTACTCACCAAACTGCTGCCTGTACTGGGCATTTGCTATGGCGCACAGTTAACCGCCAAACAATTTGGCGGCCGGGTTGAAAAAAGTGAAAAAAGGGAATACGGCCGGGCACTTTTAAGCCGGAAAACTGAAGATGTATTGCTGAGAGGTGTGAGTGAAACTTCACAGGTATGGATGAGCCATGCCGATACGATCCTGGAACTGCCGCAAGGCTTTGAAATTACTGCCGTAACTGATTCTATTCCGGTAGCTGCATTCCGTGCAAACGGAAGTTTAAGCCACCCTTTATATGGATTACAATTTCATCCCGAAGTATATCATTCAACCGAAGGAAAGAAAATTCTTAAAAACTTTTTAACCGATGTGTGCGGATGTAAAGGCGACTGGACTCCAGCTTCGTTTGTAAATGAAACAGTAGAAGCGTTAAAAAAACAGATCGGCAACAGAAAAGTAATCATGGGTTTGAGTGGTGGTGTTGATTCAACCGTTGCCGCTACCCTGATTCACAGAGCCATAGGCAAAAACCTCTTTGGAATTTTTGTTGATAATGGAGTGCTGCGTAAAGATGAATTTCAGCAGGTGCTCGACACCTATAATAAAATAGGATTGAATGTAACAGGTATTGATGCCCGTGAGCATTTTTATACACGGCTTGCCGGCAAAACTGTCCCCGAAGAAAAAAGAAAGATCATCGGCGGAACCTTTATTGAAGTGTTTGACAGGGAAGCACATAAAATTGAAGGTGTTGATATGCTGGGACAGGGAACTATTTATCCTGATGTAATTGAAAGTGTTTCAGTACATGGCCCATCAGTAACCATCAAATCGCATCATAATGTTGGAGGCCTGCCCGACACCATGAAACTGGAGCTGGTTGAACCTCTCCGTTATTTATTTAAAGATGAAGTGAGGAAAGTTGGCGCCGAATTAGAAATACCGGCAGAAATGCTGAACCGTCATCCTTTTCCCGGCCCAGGCTTAGCCATTCGTATTTTGGGTGAAGTAACAGAAGAAAAGGTTGATCTGCTGCAGAGGGCCGATGCCATTTTCATCAATGGATTAAAAGAACATGGTCTTTATGATAAAGTGTGGCAGGCAGGAGCAATTCTGTTACCTGTGCAGAGTGTAGGTGTAATGGGTGATGAACGTACCTATGAATTCACACTTGCATTAAGAGCTGTTACCTCTGTAGATGGGATGACGGCAGACTGGGCTCATTTACCATATGAATTTCTGGCATACATTTCGAATGAAATCATCAACAAAGTCAGGGGTATCAATCGTGTGGTGTATGATATCAGCAGCAAACCGCCTGCAACCATCGAATGGGAATAACCATCTGATAAGAGAATCATGAAAAAACTACTATTTGCCTTTGTCCTTTCATTGAGTGTATTACTCTCGTTTGCACAAACAACCGATACTGTTAAGGTTTACAGAATTGGCATATTCGCCAGTTTATACCTGGATTCTTCGTTTACAGGAAGCAGTTACAAGTTTACCAGCCAGATGCCCAAGCATATTTTACCGGGCCTGGATTTTGTACAGGGAGCATTAATGGCCGTTGATTCACTGCATACTGATAAGAAAGTGGAAGTAACGGTGTATGATCTGCGTTCTGCAGAACAAAGCCTGTTTAACCTCAATGCTCAAAATAAATTTGATTCATTAGATCTGATCATTGCTGCCGTATCCGGAAACGAATACAGGCAAATGGCGGATATTGCTTTACAGAAAAACATTCCCTTTGTTTCAGCAACCTATCCCAATGATGGTGGTGTAACCAATAATCCATTTACAATTATCGTCAACTCAACCCTGCCTGTGCATTGTGAAGCGATCTATAATTTTGTGATGCGAAACAATCCAACTGCCAACATTTTGTATGTAAGAAAAAAAGGAATACAGGAAGACAGGCTGGCCGGATATTTCAATGGATTTAATAAAGGCACAAACGGAAGTCAGCTGTTGAAATGGAAAAATGTTTTACTCACTGATTCTTTTACAGTTGCTGATCTGCGTACAAGTCTTGACAGTGAAAAAGTAAACCTGATCATCTGCGGTTCACTGGATGAAAGTTTTGGCTTACGCCTGGCAACAATTGCAAATGGTTTACGAAAAACGTATCCCTTTCAAATTGCGGGGATGCCAACTTGGGAAGGAATTAAAGATTTAAGCAAAGCTGAATTTAATGAGCTGATCGTTTACCACAGTTCTACTTTCTTCAATACAGGAACAATTAAGTGGGGATATTTCACTAAAACATTTACAGAGTCCACCTACGGACGCCCTTCAGATCTTGCTTACAAAGGATATGAACTAAGCTGGCATTTCATTAATCTGTTGCTGAAGTATGATGACAACCTGATGCAGAACCTGAACGACAGATCATACCGTCTTTTTACGGAATATGATTTCAAACCGATCCGCAACAGCACAAGCGGTAAACCCGATTATTTTGAGAATAAACGCATTTACATTCTCAAACGCAGCAGCGGCCTCGTTTCACGGATGAATTAATTTCTTTCAAACCATTTTACTGTATCGTTGTTTCACTCTTGTGACACACAAGAAGCAACATCTTCCCCAAAAAATTTGTGCTGCCTGTAACAGACCATTCAGCTGGCGTAAAAAATGGGAAAAGGTTTGGGAAGAAGTAAAATATTGCAGCGATCGTTGCCGCAGTTCCAAAAACAAAAAAAGAATAGCTTAATTTCAGGCAGGCAGTTTTAAACGCAATTCATTTCAGTGAATCTCCATTCTACAAAAGGTTACCAGGTAATAAAAGATTGGCTTGAAGCAAAAGGCCTGTCTCCTTTTTTATTCCAGGAAGAAGCATGGCAACATATCATTCACCATGAAAGTGGTTTGGTAAACGCTCCTACCGGATGCGGCAAAACTTTTTCTGTTTTCCTTGGATCACTGATTCAGTTCATTAATGAAAACCCTGATTCTTATCAATCAAAAAAAACAAGTGGCTTACAGTTGCTATGGATTACTCCATTAAGAGCACTGGCAAAGGATATTGGCCGGGCAATGGAAGAAGTAATTACTGAATTGAACATGAACTGGAAAGTGGGAATCCGCAATGGTGATACAACAACCGGCGAAAGAGCAAAACAGAAAAGACAAATGCCGGAAGTATTGATCATTACTCCGGAGAGCCTGCATTTACTGCTGGCACAAAAAGGATATGCAGAACAATTTCAGCATATAAAAATTATTGCTGTTGATGAATGGCATGAACTGCTGGGAAGCAAACGTGGTGTGCAGGTGGAGTTGGCAGTTTCGAGGATAGTGGGTAGCCATAAGTCCTTAGCTGTTATTTCTTCTGCTCCCGAACTAAAGACTAATGACTACCGGCTAAGCATTTGGGGAATTTCAGCAACCATTGGCAACCTGGAAGAAGCAAAAGATGTATTACTATCATCAGTTACAGATGAAGGAGCAATTGTAAAAGCAAACATGAAAAAACAGATTGAAATAGAATCTGTACTCCCCGATGAAATGGAAAAATATCCATGGGCAGGTCATCTTGGTTTAAAGCTGATTGAAAAAGTGATTCCCATTATAGAACGGAGCAGAACCACACTCATCTTCATTAATACAAGAGGAATGAGTGAACGCTGGTACCAGGAATTATTGAATCACGCACCGCAACTTGCAGGAGCAATTGCATTACATCATGGAAGTATTGAACAGGAACTGCGTTTCTGGGTAGAGGAAGCATTGCATTCGGCGAAACTCAAAGCAGTAGTTTGTACTGCATCATTAGATCTCGGTGTTGATTTTCGTCCCGTCGAGACCGTTATACAGGTTGGTTCGCCAAAAGGTGTTGCACGTTTTTTACAACGGGCAGGAAGAAGCGGCCACAGTCATAATGAAGTAAGTAAAATTTATTTTCTCCCAACCCATTCATTAGAACTGGTGGAAGCAGCTGCACTGAAAAGTGCGATTGATGAAGAACTCATAGAAAGTAAAGAACCCATGCTGCTTTGCTTCGATGTACTGATTCAATACTTGAACACATTGGCAATTTCTGATGGATTTAAACCAGCTGATTTGTTCAATGAAATCAAAACAACTTATTGCTACCGTGATTTACTGCAGGAAGAATGGGAAGAAGTTTTACAGTTTTTGGTTGAAGGTGGTAAAGCATTACATCAATATGATGATTACAGGAAAATTGAAATTATTGATGGGCTATACAGAATTACCAACAGAAGACTTGCCATGCGCCACAGAATGAACATTGGTACCATTGTAAGTGATGTGATGCTGAAAGTAAAAATGCTGAGTGGTGGCTTCATCGGAGTAATTGAAGAATATTTTATCAGCCGGCTTGAACCGGGAGATTCATTTACACTGGCAGGAAGAAATTTAGAACTGGTGCAGATCAAAGACATGACAGCATTTGTAAGCAAGTCAACTTCTAAAAAAACAATTGTTCCCAGCTGGAATGGTGGACGAATGAGCCTTACTGCAAATCTTGGAAAAAAACTACGGGAAACATTTAATGAAGTTGTGGAGTCAGGTCGCTCGGAGCGGACAGACTACAGTCCTGAACTTCAGCATCTCTCCTCTTTGTTTGAATTACAGCAACAGCTTTCACATATTCCAAAAGATGATGAACTGCTGATAGAGCAACATGAAAGTAAAGATGGCTACCATTTACTGGTTTATCCGTTTGAAGGCCGCCTTGTGCATGAAGCCATGAGTGCAATTCTTGCATACCGTATTGGAAAAATTGCTCCGCTTACATTTTCTATTGCCATGAATGATTATGGATTTGAATTGCTGTGTGATCAGCCAATTCCGGTTGATGATACCAATGTTGCAGATTTATTTACATCAGATAATTTAACTGCCGATATTCTGCGGAGTGTAAACTCAACTGAAATGGCAAGGAGAAAATTCAGAGATATTGCTGTCATCGGTGGTTTAATCGTTCAATCTGCACCGGGAGAAAAAACAAAAGCAAGACACTTACAGGCATCAGCCAGTTTATTATTCAATGTATTCAGTGAATATGATTCAAAAAATGTACTGCTTCGCCAGGCATACCGGGAAGTATTTGATCAGCAGATGGAAGAAGTACGTTTACGGAGTGCCTTTACCAGAATTCAGCAAAGCCGGATTATTCTAACGTTTCCTGAGCGATTTACTCCACTCAGCTTTCCCATCATTGCAGATGGATTAAACCGGAACAATCTTTCAAGTGAAAAAATCGAAGACCGCATTTTACGCATGCAGGCACAGCTGAATAAGGTTGCCGGCTTCTAATCCGGCTTTCTTCACTATACTATTTATAATATTTTCCTTCCCGTTGTAAGATCAGTTTTTCAATCCGTTTTTCTATTTATATTTAGCAAAACAATCCTTATGCTGAAAAAAATTTTTTATGTACTGGTTGCAGCACTGGTAATCATACAATTTATACGCCCAAAACAAAATGTATCGGCAGGACCATATCCCAATGACATTACAACCAAGTTTGCTACAAGTGACGATCTGACTTCAGTCTTGAAAACAGCCTGCTACGACTGCCACAGTAACAACACTGTTTATCCCTGGTATTCAAATGTTCAACCGGTAACATGGTGGTTACAGGATCATGTAAATGAAGGGAAAAAGGAACTGAACTTTTCTGAGTTTGCAACTTACACAGCAAAAAGACAACGCAAGAAATTTGAGGAAATAAAAGAACAGGTTGAAGAAGGCGAAATGCCTTTGAAGAGTTATACAATCATACACAGAAATGCAATTCTTTCTGCTGAACAGAAAACAGCCATTTATAAATGGTGTGAAGAAAGCCTGGCACAACTACCGCCTAAAGAAGCAACTGCACAATCGGATAAAGATAAAGCAGAAGCTAAAAAATAATAAGAAGCTGTCGCAAAAGTAGTTTTTGTAATAGTAGCCGGTAAGGCGGGAAGTAAAAAGCATTAAAATTCAATTACTGTTTTCTTCCCGCCTTTTCTACTTCCCGGCAAGAAGTAACTTTTGATACAGGCTGTTATTTCAACCGAATAAATCAGTTTGTAAAATGTTTTCGTTGTGTTGCATATAGAATGGTAAATAACACTGCAACAAACAAACCAAAAACACCACTCACAAAGCCTACAAGTAAAGTTGTAACAAGAGGAAATGCAAATTCAGCGATACTGTAAATAACGAATCCCTGCTTTTTCAGTTTACGCATTTGCATCGCACCATAGATACAAAGCACCGCACAAACAACCGACACAATTAACAGAACCGATCTGTATTCATATTGTTTCAGCGTAGATTCAGCAGACCATTTGAAGAAACTGCTCATTCCTTTCAATGCAGGCTGCTTCTCTATATCTTTCATTGATTCAAGCTGCTTCACACTGCGGGCAATCATAAAGTAATTAAATACAGAACCAAGTATTTGCAGTCCGCTGCCAACATAAGTAAGAATACATAAGACTTTTATTCCCTGCGGAAAATTGTCGTTTGCATAGGCATGCGGATGGAGATAATCTTTCTGACTGTCCGGGGTATTCATGTTCTTCTTTTTCTCAAAAATAAAGACAATCAAAACAATTAATCAAAATAAGAAATACCTATCTGCACTTACATTTGCAAACAGCTATGCAGCAACCGGTAAAATTTAACTTGCAGGATCAAACACTTTGGCTCTCAGCGGAAAGATGCCTCTATTGGGAAGAGGAGCAGTCCCTGATTGTTTCTGATATTCATTTCGGAAAAAGCGGCCATTTCCGGAAAGAAGGTATCGGAATTCCCCAGGGAGCATTTAAAGAAGATTTGCAAAGGCTGGTTGCACAGATCCAGTTCTTCAAACCAAAGCAGTTGATTGTAGTGGGTGATTTTTTTCACAGTAAAATGAACAGTGAAATACTGCTGTTTGAAAAATGGAGAAGAGATTTATCTGCTTTGCCTATTCATCTTGTTAGAGGTAATCATGACATATTAAGCGATGCATGGTATTCAAAAAATGAAATTGAAGTACATGAGCAGGAATTAAAACTGAGTCATTTCAACTTTGTACATGAAATAACTATCGACCAAGCACTACCAGCGAATGGCTATTACTTTTCAGGTCATATACATCCGGGCATCAGTATCCAGGGTTTAGGCAAACAATCTTTACGTTTTCCCTGTTTTTATTTTTCTGAATCATATGCAATCCTTCCCGCATTCGGAAGGTTTACCGGTTTACATTCCATTAAACCAAAGAAGAAAGACAAGGTGTTTGCCATTGTTAATAAAAATATCATTGCAATAAATCAATAACCCATCAGCAACAAAGTTCTTCATATTGCTTTTGCTCCCATCTATGCTCATCCGCTACCTGAAGGGCATCGATTTCCAATGGTCAAGTACGAATTGATCCCAGAGCAATTACTACATGAAGGAACTATTGCAACAAACAATTTAACTATACCGGCAAAATGTACTGATGAAATAGTACTGCTGACTCATACTGAAGAATATCTTACCAAACTGCATCAGCAAACCCTTTCCGTAAAAGAACAGCGACATATTGGCTTTCCACAATCACCTCAACTTACAGAACGGGAATTAATTATTACACAGGGAACCATAGATTGTTGCGTTTCTGCGTTTGACAATGGAGTGGCATTAAATGTTGCAGGTGGCACACACCATGCATTTGCTGACAGGGGTGAAGGGTTTTGTTTACTGAATGATTTTGCAGCAGCCGCCAATTATTTGCTTCATCAGCAAATGGCCAGGCAAATTCTGATCATTGATCTGGATGTTCACCAGGGAAATGGAACGGCTAAATTATTTGAACACAACAGGAACGTTTTCACTTTCAGTATGCATGGTGAACACAACTATCCTTTTCATAAAGAAACAAGTGATCTTGATATTGGTTTGAAAGATGGAACAGATGACAGTACTTACCTGTCCTTACTGGAACATCATTTAAATACACTGATTGAAAAAGTAAAACCTGACTTTGCCTTTTATCTTTCAGGAGTTGATATTTTAGAAACAGATAAGTTTGGAAAACTGAAAATAACTATGCAGGGATGCAAACAAAGAGATGAACTGGTATTCACTAAACTGAAGCAACATCAAATTCCCTGTACCGTTGCAATGGGTGGCGGCTATTCGCCTGATATAAGAACAATTGTTGAAGCCCATTGTAATACGTTCCGTTTGGCAAAAGATATGTACAACTTAAACTGATCAGGCTCCGGCTTTGATTTCCTTCTTCCGTTTCAGTTTCAGGTAATCAATAAAAAAGATCATGCGTGCAGTAATTTCATTACCATGTGGTGATGCAAGCATGCGGCCTGCATTACCAGCATAATGTTTGTAGCGCCTGCCGTCAATCGGGTAATCATTTGCCAGCCAGTTTTTCCAGCCAATAATAAATCGGCTTCCATAGCTGAAATCCCATGTGTAGAATACATCCATATTCCACACATTAAAATTCTGATCAAGACCCGGAATAAATGCACGGTCAGTTCTCCAGCCATCTGCAGCAACATTATAAAAACTATGGTATTCAATGCGGCTCCAGTAATGCCTTGCACGCAAAGTAAGATTCATCCTGCTGGTGAAATTGTAAATACCGCTGATGAGTGTTGTGATATCTTTATTTCTTCTTCGTCCAACAATTGGCTCACCATTGGCTTCACGTTTAAATGCATAACCAAATTGTCCACGGTCATCTTTTAAACTCATATCAACATCTAAACTGAAACGGTCGCTGAAACGGTAACGGATTCCCGGATTAATAACAATGTAGGGATCATTTTTAATATCAATCGACTCAGCTAAACCAACAGCATAGCGTCCGAATAATTTCTTTCTGCTGTCAGAACTTCCACTGATTCGCAGGAAGGCCCAGGGAACCTGCCTTAAAAATTTGCCGGGTGTACGTAATTCAAAATAATCTTTTTGCCACAAGGGTTGATATTCTGCTGTTATACTTACATCCCAAAAGTTTTTGAAAAACCAGAAGGCACTGGCGCTGTAGCGGATATTGGCAAAAACAAAAGGCTTGTATAACATTTCATGCCGCACAGTAAACCCAAAATTATAGGCATTGAATTTTTTTGTTGCTGTGGCCTGCACATAATTGATCTTGAACTGTGTTGTTACTTTATTTGGAGCAGCTAAATAACCAAGATCGTTAGGATCATATCGGTCACTCTCAATATTACTGCTGAGGCTGTATTGAATTTTACCGCTTACCTTTCCAAGTGTTACGAGACTTTTAAAACCATTATACGGATTGGCACCCATGATCTGGCTGTAATCAAATTTCCCCTGGAAACCGTACTGATTACTTTTGTCAAATAATGCTATATCCAATCCTGTAACATTTGCATCTCTTGCTGCGCCACTGCGTGTAGTGTTTGCATTGGTGAGTGTAATAGATGAACGGCCTTTCAATGCCTGATCAATTACAATGAGATTATAGTTTGTTAATGGTTCTGTTTGAATCCGCTGCTGCTGTTTACTGTTGATGTTTTCAACTTCAGCAAACATCTGTGCGCCGATTGCATTAAAAATTCCAATACCCAGTTTCTGTTTTGTTCTTCCTGAAAATTTTGTTGCATTCAGCAACTGCACAACTCCGGGGTTAGAAATCATTTTTGTACTGTCAGTTGAGCCGATACTTCTTGCATTATAATAACCTGATGGAGTTGCTCCTACTCTTCGTGAATAAAACAATCCTCCTTTATTAAAAATCTCCGTACCCTCCGTAAAGAAAGGACGGTTCTCCTGGAACTGTACTTCAAAAGGTGACAGGTTGTTGATCACATTATCAGATATCACCTGCCCGAAATCCGGAATCAGTGTCATATCCAAAGTAAAACTTTCATTTACTCCATACTTAACATCCATACCACCGTTACGCAAAAACTCATTGAGTCTTCCTTTTGATGTGGGAGTTGTTCGGTAACCTGCAGTTACATAAGGAAGAAAAGATAAACGTAAAGGTGGAGTAAGATTTTCCAATCCACTTAACCGGCCAAATTGGTTTACAAATCCATTTTGATTAGGGTTGATATTATTCCAGTAAGAACTTTCATTACTTCGTCTTACATAACGTTGAAAGTTGATGCCCCAATCCTGTTTGTCTCTTTTCGCAAAACGAAGTGATGAGTAAGGGATTTTCATTTCAATCACCCATCCATCTTCCTTCATGGTTACTTTACTTTCCCAAACTGCATCCCAGCTGTAATCGCTTGGCGGGCCAAACTGTGAAGAACGATTCGGGCTTAATCTGCCATCACTCTGCACATTTCGGCTGGTAACCAAAAATTGAAAACCATTCTGATCATCATTATACGTATCAAAAAAAACGGAGAAATAATCAATATCCTGCCTGCTCTCACCATCCCTTGCAGTTAACTGAGTGCGGACAAGTTTTGGATCATCATATAAATATGCACCAATGTAAATGGATGAATTATCATACACTACATAAACCTTGGTCGCATAAGCAGATGCTTCGCCATAGTTGGGACTGTTAACCACAAAATTTTCCGCAACAGGTGCATTTTGCCAAATGGCTTCATTGAGCACGCCATCAATTTTTGGAGTTGTAAAAATCTTATTCGCCTGGATGGTTCGTTCAGGTTCAGTTCCGGCATAAGACAATACAGCAGCAAGCAGAGAAAGCAAAGAAAAAAGTCCTTTCATAAAGTGCGCAAGCTATATAAAAAAACCGCCCATACAGTTGAATTTGTATGAGCGGTTTAATGAATTGCGCCACGTTTAAACATGGCGCAATTCACTAATTCATTTTTTTCTTGAGGTTGTTCACCTGGTCCTGCAGGTTGGTTACCAGTGACGCAAGATTACTTACATCCCAACGCTGGCCCTGCCCTACCTTGCTGATTACCATCTGTGCACTCCAGAATTCAAGCACATCTTCTGTATTAACCTGGTAAGGCTGATAAACCGGGTTATCGCTTAACAGAGTCAATTTGTTTTTGCTGCGGTTACTTTTTAATACACGTTTGTACACCACGCCTTCCGATTTACTCAGCACGATGTAAGCATTATTATTCTTTACATCATCAAGGCTTTCTACCTTTTCTCCAACAATTACACTGCCGCTTGGAGTTGGCATCATACTGTCACCAATAATTTCAAATGCACGGTAAGTACCACTGGTTAGCATGGGTAATGTAAATGTATTCAGTTCATCCAGGAATTCAGGATCGGCATATCCATTGAGATAACCGGCTGCTGCTTTCACCGGTACAAAATGAATGACATTGGTTTCAGCCAGCATTTTTAATTGCCTGCGCTTGGCCAGATAGCTGCCCTTTGTTTCGCTGAGATCTTTCCGAAGCAGATCATCAATCGAAACCTTAAAGAGATCACTCACGGTTTCCAATACTTCATAATTGGGTTCTGCCCGTTCTTCTTCATAAGCGCCCACCAGTGAACGTTTGATGCCGATTTTCTGAGCAAATTCATCCTGTGTAAATCCACGCAGCTTGCGCAGATACTTCATGTTTTGATTGGCCATTGCCATAAGATGCTAATTTTATTGGAGCTAAGATACTAATTATTTTAGTTTTACAAAATTTTAATAAAAAAACTTTGTTGCTTATTACCTGTCAACCTTCTCACTTTCTTATTTCACTTTCTCTTTTACTGCAATTTTTATACTGACCATCATCATTGCAAACAGAGATACATTACTATATCTTAATATGCTTTTTTAATCAATCACATTGCAAAGATTCCCAATGGAGCTCCTTTAAAACGCCTTTGAAAATGGACATTGTGTTCATTTAATGTCAGTCCTGATACAAAGTAAAGCCTGTATCAATTTCTCCATTTCTTAAACTTACAGTTATGAAAAAATATATCCCCGGGTGGTTGCACAAAGCAGGCATGCTCCTTCTTTTGCAACTGCTTTTTTGTATCTCTGTTTCTTCACAGGGGTTTTCACCGGCTGTGCAAAACAGGTTACAGTATATTATAGACAGTTTTCAGAATAATCCTGCCAATCCTTTTGTTGGTGGAATGGCTGTAGCAATCAATGTTGACGGACTTGCTTTGTGGCAGGGAACCACCGGCTATGCCGCACGGAATATTGATGCACAAAATAATCTTTTACCAGGCGGCACTCCTTTTACAAAAGATATGCTGTCAAGGATTTACAGTGTTACCAAAACATTTACTTCTGCTCTTGTACTTGAACTGGCAAAAGAAGGTTTTTTAAATCTTGATGCACCGGTTAGTAATTACATTCCATTATCACTTATCAACTCTGAGCTTAACAGTTCAGTCACCCTCCGCCAATTACTGGCACATGAAAGTGGATACAGTGACTATCAATTTGAGTATATGCTGCAGGTTTCTGTTGCATTTCAGCCTGCGCGGATTTGGAATGCTTTTGAAACCATCAGTTTTTGTCACCAGATTAATATACCCGGTGCTGAGCGCCGGTACAGCAGTACCAATTACATTATGCTTGGCGCTATTGTTGAAACAGTAACCGGTAAGCCGATGGAGCAACATTACAGGGAACGCTTTTTTGATAAGTTGGGGCTTGGCTCTATGTATCTTGGTGGAAGAGAACCGCAAAATGGTCATGGTGAACTGGCTGCACCACACGACAATCTCAGTATGTTTAATCCTGTTTTCCAAATGACAGGCCAGCCAACATTTCCTGATGCTTATACAAATATTTCACGATTTCCTTTAGATGCAATTGTATCACTTGCTTTCAGTGGTGGTGGTATTGTTTCCAATGCAGCTGAGTTGGCCAGGTGGGGAAATGATTTGTTTGGAGGAAGGGCCACCAGTGCTTCTACCCTGCAAACAATGCTGAACTCTATTCCGGCAACACCTGACGAAGATGATGATTATCTTGGATATGGTGTCTGGACAAATAACAAAATAAGTACAACAGATTACTTTGTTGGTCATAGAGGAAGTGCACCCGGTTACATATCATTAATGATGTATCAGCCAGACCGTAAAATGACCATAGCCTTAGTATCCAATTACGCAGGCTGCGATGCATATATAATTGAAAAAGTATTGTATGAAGCATTACCCAATTTCATTTCCGGAAATGATAACCGCAAAGAATGGAAAATAATACTTTGCGAAAAGGGAAAGGATATCAGTGTTGCAAGGGAAGCTGCGGCAGTTCATATTAAGAAAGGAGCTTATCTTGGTTCATGCGGTATGCAGGTACCAGCAGCACAACCAGGTGCATCTGTTAGCAGTAGAAATCAGGTAAGTGAAGAAGCAACATTTACTGCTTTTCCGAATCCTTTCAGCAGCCAGGTAACAATTCATTTTAAAACAGCACAAAGTGGGAGTGTGAGTTTGAGTCTGTACGATCTAAATGGCAAATTAGTAAAGCAGTTATTTACAGGAAATTTACAGGAAGGAATACGGAAGGAAATAACACTTCAATCAGGTGGTTTAACTACGGGCACCTATATCTGCCGATTACAAACCAATGCAGGTATAAGCAACCGAAGATTGATATTGAATAAATAGCAGACATACAATTTAAAAACAACAAACCCCGAATCAGTTAAAGCTTCGGGGTTTATTTATCTGTTTTAAGTGAGTTAAAAAATCTTATCCTGCATCTCTGTTGTTTCCCTTACTACATGCTCATCAATAGCAATTCCTTTTTCAGCAATCGCTTCCCGCAAAACATCATTAATGGTAATTACTCCCAGAAACTGTTTGTTATCAAACACCAGCAGGTATCTGGTTTTATGACTGTTGAGCAGTTTCATACAGGATTCGACTGATTCTGTTGAACCAATTACAGGCAAATCACTGCTCATCACTTCTTTTACTGTTGCCGAATCACTGTGCAGCCCTTTTAAAATAACATTTCGGCTATAATCTCTTTCAGAAAAAATCCCAACGAATTCATTCATTTTTTTTACAACAAGATAACTGAGGTTTACCGAGCTCATCAGTTGCAGTGCTTCTATCACCTTTGCATCGGCATCAATTACATTAAATATGTGAGGCTTGTTTTTTAGTATATCGGCGGCAGTTCTCATAACAATCGTTTTTGTTTTACTAAATATACGTTTTGAATCGCTGATTAAAAAGAGATTATTATCAGTTCTATTTTGCCAACTCCATAATATATCAGACTTTTACCTGTATTAAAAGGCTGACTATATAAAGTAAACCAAATGGCGAAAGCAAAAAAAAACACTTCAACTGCAAAAGTAAAAGCAGTGAAGGAAAGACCTGTTATCCTTATCACCAACGATGATGGTGTAACTGCACCCGGCATCCGTAATTTGGCCGAAGCTGTGAAAGACCTCGGGAAAGTGGTAATCGTTGCTCCTGATAAACCACAGAGCGGAATGGGGCATGCCATCACGATAGGCTCTCCGTTACGCATGCAGCAACTGCATATCCTGGATGGAATTGAAATGTGGCAAACAAGCGGCACACCGGTTGATTGTGTTAAACTGGCAGTTGATAAAGTATTGCATCGTAAACCCGACATCTGTTTGAGTGGAATTAATCATGGTGCCAACCACAGCATCAACGTTATTTACAGCGGTACAATGAGTGCGGCCATTGAAGCAAGTATTGAAAGTATCCCATCTATTGGTTTTTCATTGCTCAACTTCAGTATGGAAGCTGATTTCAGTGCCAGCCGGATTTATGCTAAAAAAATTGTAGAACAGGTGCTGGCTTCAAAAAAGTTAGACAACCATCTTTGCCTCAATGTAAATATCCCGAATGTAGATGCCAGTTTAATTAAAGGAGTAAAGATTTGCCGCCAGGCATATGCTAAATACGTAGAGGATTTTGATCAACGCAAAGATCCGTCCGGAAAAAATTACTATTGGCTTACCGGTGAGTTTAAAAACTTTGACAAAGGAAAAGATACAGATGTTTGGGCACTGGAGCACAATTTTGTGAGTGTAGTTCCCGTTCAATTCGATCTGACGAATTATTCGTTAAAAAAATTACTTGAAACAAAACTGAAATTCTGATGTTTAAATTTGACAAACTGCCTTTTGGAATTGTACTGGGCGCCCTTGCTCCTATCCTGGGCCTTGTTGTGTATTATTTGCTGAAAGCCCCTCCCATCAGCTTCGGTGAATTTGTAGAATATTTCTTCAGGACTAAAGCAATACTTACAGCTGTAGGCAGCCTATGCCTGATTGCCAACATTATCTTATTTACGATTTTCATCAATTCCCGCAGAGATAAAACGGCAATTGGTATTTTCATTATGACATTGATGTACGGATTGATGATTCTGTATGCAAAGTTTTTTATGTAAGCTGCTCCGTTTCCAAAATTTATTGTTCACCTGCAAAGAAAGTAAAAGGGTTGCCTTATCCGGCAACCCTTAACCCTTTAACTATTGTTGATGTCTGTAAAATCAGCTCTTAACAATTGAAGACTCAGTAACAGTATTTGTACTGTTTTTTACATTAAAAACTTCTGTTTTAGAACTTTTTACATCACGGATTTCAAAACGAACATCAACTCCATCGAGTTCTTTGTTGAATTGAAATTTACGGGTAATGTTTGTTCCGTAAACGATTTCTTCATGTAACACTGTACCATATTCATCTTTTACTACGATGATGAAACGCTGGTTGGCAGTATTATTGAGGTTCAGTTGAAATACGGGTTGATTGTTCAGCTGTCCTGCAATTTTCAATTCTACTCCGCCAGTTGATGTGTCACCTGCTGAAGCGGTGAATCCTGTTGTTACTGCTAAAAGGGTAAATAAACCGATAGCTGCATTTTTAATTGTCTTTTTCATGTGCTTAATTTTTATTGTTTTTTATCTGAAACATAGAATATCCATAAATGATCAATTCAACGGGTGAATAAATTTTAATTCATGGGCCTTTTATTTCCCTATGTCTCAAAAAGTTTAAAATTCTTTTTACTGTTTCTCTTTTTCAATGTGCAAGTATCGCCTGTAGCAAGCAAGGTGGGTCAAATGACTTCCGGAGTTGTTTGAACTGCAGTGAGCAGTTATTGTTTCAATGACAACACAAATGTAAAACCGTTTTTTGCAGCATTCAAACCAAGATTCAATACATTTTATGGCCTTAACTTTAAAAGAGAAGTGTTAAAAGGCATACTGGCAAAGGGTTTCAGCAAAATATTTGAATGACGCCCAACAGGCCGTTTCAGGGGGTATTAATTCAATGTTAACACATTAAAAAGCAATATTTATGCGCAGGGCATAGATGATTATCTTTGTTCCTCATAAATGATCATCCACTCTTTTTCATGAATTATTACATTATAGCAGGTGAAGCAAGCGGCGATTTGCACGGAAGTAATTTAATTAAGGAATTACACCGTAAAGACTCAATGGCAAATATCCGCTGCTGGGGTGGCGATAAAATGCAGGCGGCCGGCGGCACTTTGGTAAAACATTACCGTGACCTGGCATTTATGGGATTTGTGGAAGTATTGAAAAACATCAGCATTATTTTTAAAAACCTTTCATTCTGTAAAGAAGATATTCTGCAGCACAGACCCGATGTGTTGGTTTTGATTGATTATCCCGGTTTCAACTTACGCATTGCCAAATGGGCTAAAGAAAATAATATAAAAGTCGTTTACTATATTTCACCACAGGTATGGGCATGGAAAGAAAACAGGGTGAAGATGATGAAACAATGTATTGATCTCATGCTGGTAATTTTACCTTTTGAAAAAGAATACTATAAAAACAAATGGAATTGGGAAGTAGAATATGTTGGACATCCCCTGGTTGAGGAAGTTGAACGTTCAAAAGGGGAACGTTTAAAGTTGAATACAATTGAAGCCGATGAACAAACATTCAACATTAAACCTTTACCGTTAAACATCATTGCACTTCTACCCGGCAGCCGTAAGCAGGAGATCTTAAAAAAACTTCCTGTTATGCTGGAAGTAAGCAAAGCCTTTCCCGACTATCAATTTATTGTTGCAAAAGCTCCGGGGCTGGATGATTCCTTTTATTCGCACATGATAAAAGCATACAGCAATGTTTCATCGGTAAGCAATCAAACCTATGCATTACTGCAGCAATCAACGGCTGCACTGGTAACATCGGGTACAGCTACACTTGAAACTGCTTTGTTTGCAGTACCGGAAGTTGTTTGTTACAAAGGCAGTGAAATCAGCTATCAGATTGCCAAACGGCTGATTAATATTAAATATATTTCATTGGTAAATCTCATCATGGATAAAGAAGTGGTGAAAGAATTGATTCAGCATGAAATGAATACAGAGAACCTGGTTGCTGAACTTAGAAAAATCCTTCCCGGCTCCGCACAAAGGGAACAGCTGATAAGAGATTATCAACAGCTGAAAGACATTCTGCATGCCGGTGGCGATGCTTCAGCAAAAGCGGCCCAATGCATTGTTCAATTTGTATCAGGCCGTTGAGCAACCGGTAATTCATTCAGGCTGTTTACTTCAGCAAAGGCAAAATTACCAACCTCACAAGAATCACAATCAACGCAAATAAGAACAGCAAAATTGAAATACGGTTAATGCCATGCATGTATTTCATCCACTGCGTTTTCTCCTGGTTTGGATCAGGCTTTTTGATGTACAAATATTCAGCTATCTGGCGCAGAATTCCCATAGTAGTTTATTGATATAACAATGCAAGATTAAGAAATGTTCAGCTATTATGATCTCAATCATAGTTTTCTGGCTGTGCCATTTCTACTTTCGCTATCATAAAAACCATTCTTCAACAATAAACTGAAACTATATGAAGTATTTCACTCTGATCGCTGCTGCTTTCTTTACTTTCTCAGCCTGCAATAATGCTGCTGATCAATCGGGAGGCACAAGTGCTGCCGCAGAACAATCAACAGGTGCTGGACAATCTGCCGTTCAGGACGATGAATCAGGAAAAGATGTTGTCAAAATTGCCGTGGGCAGTAAAGATCACAGTACACTGGTAGCTGCCTTAAAAGCAGCGTCTTACGTTGATGCACTTAGTAATGCGGGGCCATTCACTGTTTTTGCACCAACCAATGCTGCTTTTGATAAATTACCAAAAGGCACATTGGAAGACCTGCTTAAACCAGAGAATAAAGATAAACTCCGGGCAATTCTTGAGTACCATGTTTATGTTGGTGTATTGAAAGATGCATTACTGGCTGACGGGATGACCTACGGAATGGCCAGTGGTGAAAATATAACCATTGGAAATAAAGACGGAAAAATCACTGTAAATGGCGCAAATGTGATTGCTTCAATCCCGGCTACAAACGGCATCATTCATGTTGTTGATGCAGTATTGTTGGCCCCTGCTAAATAACTTTAACTGCACTCATAAAAAAAAGGCATCTATTGGATGCCTTTTTTATTTCTTCTGCAAGTATCAGTAAATAGATTCCTCATTGGGCAGCTGAGCAATATTGATCTGCATTACTGTGGCAATTGATAATGCTCTTTGTTTGGCCTGCTCAGCTTTTGCACCTTCAAACAATTCATCAACCGTTTCATTAAACAATTGTATCCACCTGTTAAAATGCTCTTTTTTCATGGGCGATTTTTGATGAAGCTCCATATGGTGCTTCATGGGATTCCCTGAATAGCCACCCGCATGAAAAATGATATTCTCCCAGAAATTATACATCACCGGTAAATGTTTTTCCCAATTTACATCCACTACACGGTTAAAGAAGTAACCGATGGTTTCATCTGGCTTAACCTTATCATAAAAAGTATTCACCAGCTGGATGATATCATCTCTGTCTTCTATATCTTTTTTCATGTGTTCATTTTTATTGATTTTTGGCCACATAGTATATCCACAAAAATTATCATCGCTGTTTGTATAAAGTAGCTCCCAGCCTGAATGATAAAGTCGGGCAGGGATAATTTTTATAGATATTTCATTGTGTATTATTTAATCAACAGCATACTGAAATCAGTCAACGCTTTTAATGAATGTTCCTGTTTGGCTTTAAACGAAAAAAGGTCGCCTTTCTTTAAATGTGAATGCACTCCTTCTAAATTAAGCTCTGCTTCTCCCTTCTGCACAATACAGAAAGCATCTGTTTTAGATGCATGTGGCTTCAACTCTTCACCTTCGGGCAGATTGAGCAGCATAACATGAAAACGTTCGTCTTTGTAAAGAGCAGCTTTCCCAACTTTATCGAAATGAAACTGATCATTGATATTACCTGTTAGCATAAAATGGGTTTTATAAATCTTTGCGCTGAAATTTTTTCATCGAGAGCCATAAAGGTATAACTGCCCACATCAATAACATCATTGCCGATAATAAAACTCCTGTACTACTTCCAAAAAAATCTTTGAATACGGCTCCTGTATATCCCATTAAAGCCGATATATCCAGCTTTAGTAAAATCAGTATTCTTGAAAGATCAACCGGGTTCAGCATACTTAATGCAATCATCGGTGTTTCCATTGGGTATTCACTGAACTGAAAGAGCAGCAATAAAACAATGGCATCATAGATCAACGTAAAAAAGAACCACAGCAAAATTGAAACACCAATGCCTTTTGCTTTATCCCTGGTATTTACTGAGGCCAGTAATGCAATACCTGTGAAGATGATGGTTTGAAACAATCCTGAAAGAATTAATATCCACCCGGTTGCCGTACCATCATACAACAAAACAGGAATCCCCACTCCTACCAGGAATGCCAATGACAGTGAGAGTGAAAGACCTGTATAGATACTCAGCCAGAGTGTTTTCCGTTTTAATGGCTGCGCTACCAGTAACTCTATAAACTCAGAAGAATTATACACGTAAATAGTTGAAAAAATAATGCTCACCAAGGGTATAAAAATCAATACCAGGTTCATTAAGCTCATAATTCCTTTTGTTGCATTTTCATCCATACTGAAAATACCCAGCGACATTGCCAGCAGAAAGAATGTGTAAATAAGGATGATCTTATTCTTAACCAGGTCCAGCACTACATATTTTATAATCGTACGCATAATTATCATTTCATGTGTTTCTTTTCTGTTTTGTTAACTCCCCTCATTTCATGATTTGTGCAATTGCTTTTGCCAGTTTAACTTCACCGGTATCTTCCTGTAACTGCAGAAGTGATTTATGAAATAAAAGTTTACCTTCCTGCATATAAATAATTTCACTCACTACATCATCCAGCTCACTTAGTACATGCGAGGTGATAAGAATCAGTTTTCCTTTTTCTTTTTCCTGTACAATTTTCTGTTTCAGTATTTCTGAAGCAACAGGATCAAGCCCTGCTGTAGGTTCATCAAGGATCAATACATCAGGATTAAACAAAAAGGCAAGTGAAGCACTTACTTTTTGCCGTGTACCCCCGCTGAGCGTCCGCATCTTCTTGCTCATGAGTTCATTCAAACCAAATGCAGTAATCAATTCTTCATCAATTACTGTTGCTGAAGATTTGCGGATATCCTTCATCATTGCAAAGACCTGGGCAATACTCATGTTTTCAGGATACCTTCCTATCTGGGGCATGTATCCAATCCGCTTGCGGTAATTCCAGTCGTGCAGAATATTATGCTGATCAAATGTGATAAAGCCACTATCCGGAACCACCATCCCAAGTACAGACTTAATAAGTGTTGTTTTACCACTGCCATTGGGACCAATCAATGCAATGGTTTGGCCCTTTGCACAATTCACACTTACATTATCAAGTGCTTTTAACCTGCCGAATGTTTTTGTAACGTTACTGGCAATGATCATTCTTCAGAGTTTTAAAGGTTTCATTAAGGGCTGATCATCTTTCAGATCAACAGGTGTAATAACAGGCAGCATCTTCTCAGCCTTATCGAGCAGGCCAACAATAAAACTGCGAAACAGCATCATACTGGATGAATTTCGTTCGCTGATCATGGAGAACATACTTACCGGGTGGTAAGGCACATCGCCAATTCCATTCCTGTTGAGATCGTAGCCTTCATATTTATCCCAGTAATTTTTTTCAAACTTATTCAGCACCAAATCGCCATTGGTGGCCATATCAAATGAATTGGCTTTGAAATTATTTTGTGTGATGGTGTTGTCCATACAGCTTGCCTGGATTTTCATGGCCCATCCGTTACTTTCAAAAATATTCTTCATCACTATAATCCGGTTACTGCCTTCCATCATAACACCCACCGTATTCCGGATAAAAAGATTTCCTTCCACATGACTGTCGGTAATATCTTTCATTAAAATGCCATAAGCAGCAGAACCCCAGTTATCAGAAAACGTATTCTTAAACATCCTGATTCCCTTCGAATACATCACTGCCACTCCGGCACCATTGTCACGAAAAGTATTTGACAGATAACTATTATAGTTCGAGAACATAAAATGTAATCCATACCGCACATTCTGATGGCTGATATTATTTTTTATAACAGAGTTTGTTACAAATTCAAAATAGATTCCATCACGATGGCCGGTTACATCATTGCCTGTGATCAGCATACTGTCGCTCTTCCAGCAGTGAATACCGTTGCCCGATGATATTTCATCTTTTGCATCCGAATTCAAAACATTCCCGGTAATTATACATGCAGTTGCATGTTGAGAGTAGATTCCAAAATAGCTGAAGTCAACTTTGTTGTTCCGTATAGTAACTGAACGACTGTCTGCAATTCGTAAGGCAGCAATATCATTATAACTGCTGTGACCTGAATTTCGGAAATGAAGTCCTTCTACAACAGTACCATCACTGCGGATGGTTAATATCTCCGCTTTTTTTTCTCCATCCAGAACCGGGAATTTAATCCCTTTTAAAAAAAGTTTTTTTGTAAGAATAATCTGCCCTTCTTTATACAAGCCGGGATAGATGAGAATGGTATCGCCTTCAGAAGCTTTGTTGATTGCATCTTTGATGCTGTGATTTAATTGTGAAGAACCAACACGCCATGTTTTTGCTTCAGCACTGACAACAAAAAAAAGAAACAATATGATGATTGACCTTTGCATTACTGAATGACCTCATTCCATTTAATAACAGATCCGTTCAGTTCTTTATTAAATTTCGTCATACTGTCTTCTGCAGCAAAAGCAGCTATATTACCGCCCATTGGGCTTCTTAATTCTTCACTCTTCATTAAAAAACTTTCTTCTGCTTTAATCAGTTTTCCTTTTTGAGAATAATCAACCAGGTAAATGGACGCAACCTGGTCTTTGGTAAGGAAATTGGATTTTAAAAACGAAGCTATACAGTGTGTATCATCAAACTTATAAATCTTGTGCTTGTCTGTTATCAGTTCTGCGCCAAAGCGCTGATCACTGATTACCATTTTGCAAAAATGGCAGGCATCTTTCCCGTATGCGATTGGCTGTGGACCTGATGAACAGCTTGGTAACAGAAAAATCATGGATAAACCTATTGCAGCAGTAACAGTATGCCTGAGCTTTCTGGCTTTCTTCCATTCTAAAAAAGCAACTACAACAAGTATTAATCCCACGCCAATAAAAATATAACCACCAACATCAGGAAATGAGTATGCACCAAAATTGAGCAGCTGTTTAAAACCGATCAATGGTGGCTGGTAAGCCATACCCGGAACAATGATGGCAGCTGTTGGATCAAGATTATGCCCATATTCATATTCCCACCTGTAAAAATCATACATGGCTACAATACCAAACAATACATACAGAGCTGTCCACATATAAAAAAACCATCTGCGGTTAATGAATGCAGCGAGCAATCCTATGACAGCAAATGCTCCAATGATATAAGGCAGTATTGTAAATTCAATAAAATCATTGGCATGCAGTGTACGCATTCCAATATAGTGGTTCAATCCATTAATGATATCAACATCACCTCCCAGTTTATTGGCATGAATTTTTAAAACTAATCCTTCAGGATATTGCGGTGCGGTTAAATCAATTCTCCACATAGGCACAAAAATCACAATAGCCAATCCCACAGCACAAATCAGCGATGCTATTCTTGCCATGGGTGATAAATGATTTTTCATTCTTCAATTATTTTAGATCGTCAAATGTTTCAAAACTAAAAACAGGCCTGGCTCACATGCAGTGAAGCACAGGCCTGTTTTATGATAATTATCTGAACTCTTATTATTTAGCTGCCGGCTTTGTTGTATCGGCTGCTGCAGCTCCCTGCTTGCCTAAACTGAACGTAAGCGGAACATTACTTCCTGCAGGTGATACACGTATATACCCCTGCATTTCCTGATGTAAGGCACTGCAAAAATCTGTACAGTAAAATGGATACATACCTGGTTTTTCAGGTACCCATTTCAATGTTTGTGTTTCGCCGGGCATAATTAACAGCTCAGCAGTAAGTGCACCTTTTACAGCAAATCCATGAGGCACATCCCAATCCTGTTCAAGATTGGTAATATGGAAATACACTTCATCTCCCACTTTTACACCTTCAATATTATCCGGCGCAAAATGTGAACGGATAGCTGTTCCATACACATGTATTTTATTTCCTTCACGTACTACTTTTGCTTCCTTCTCACCTTTTGCAACATACTTGTTTGCATTTTCATCAATCTTGTAAATCTTTACACTTTTCTTTTTGATGAGATCTGCGGGCATAGCACCTGCATAGTGCGGCTCACCAATTGTTGGAAAGTCAAGAATCAACTGCATCTTATCTCCACTGATATCAAATAACTGGGCACTTTGTGCCAGCTCAGGGCCGGTTGGCAGATAACGGTCTTTTGTAATTTTGTTATAAGCAATCAGGTATTTACCAAATGGTTTTCTTGTATCACCACCGGGAATACATAAGTGACCAACAGAATAATAAGTTGGGACCCTGTCAACCACTTTTAAATCTTTAATGTTCCATTTCACCACTTCACTGCTTACAAAGAATGAAGTGTAAGCAAATCCTTTCCCGTCAAATTCAGTATGCAAAGGCCCGAGACCCGGTTTCTTCACTTCACCATGTAAAGCAGCTTCGTATTTAATAACAGGAATACCGCCAAATTCACCATCATAGGTTTTATCTGCAATTGCTTTCTGCATCTTCGTAAAAGAAAACACAGGAATTAATGCTGCCAGTTTACCACTTCCAACAATATATTCACCTGTAGGATCTACATCGCAACCATGTGGTGATTTTGGACAGGGAATAAAATAGCAGATATCTTTTAAAATGGCTGGATCAAGAACGGTTACTTCGGTTCTGATTTCAGAAGTAGCTGTATGTGTTTTTTCATTGTACACATTATGCGCATAACGTACCTGTTGTTTCACACCTTTACCTGCTCTCAGGTATTCTTCTGCTTTTTTCCAGTTTACAGCCATCACAAAATCTTTATCACGCTGTGAAGCATTTACTTCCAGTAATGTATTTGCCTGCTCACTGTTATAACAGCTGAAGAAGAACCATCCATGACTTGGTCCTTTACCTGCATGACTGAGATCAAAATTTACACCCGGCAGCAACAGCTGAAAGGCAATATCCATCTGACCTTCTTTACCAATACTGATAAAGCTGATGGTTCCTTTGAAATTTTGCTTGTAAGATGAAATCGGCACATCTGTATTGGCACCAACAGGAACACTGAAACGTGTACCTGCAACCAGGTACTCAGAATTTTCTGTAATAAATGGAGAGGAGTGATTACCTGCACTGTTCGGTAATTCAATGATTTCAGCTGTGCGGAAAGTTGTATTATCAATTCTTGCTACACGTGGAGTATTGTTACCGTTACCAAAAGTCCAGCGTCCATCAATTTCACCATTTGTTTGTGAAAATGAAACGTGATGCAAATCATCCCAGGGAACAAAACCATGCGATGTCATCAACATGGGCTTTGATTCTTCGCTGTAACCGTATCCTTTTTCAGGATCAACAGAAAAAACAGGAATTACCCTCAGCAAACGTCCGCTTGGCAATCCGTACACTGCCATTTGCCCGCTGAAGCCGCCGGAAACAAAATTGTAAAATTCATCGTACTTACCGGGTGCTACATAAGCTTTTTCAGCCGAGCCGGCACTTACTGTGCCACCAGCACCTTTTGGTTTACAGGACATCATTTGCAATACCGATCCTGATAAGAGGATAAACAGTATAAGTTTTGAATATTTCATAATGATTATTATGGGTTTAAAAAAATATAGAGCAAGCTTTTAGAGTTTGGCTGGTCGCTTGTTTCAACATTTATTTGTTCTGTTTTGACACCTTGAAAAGTGTCATTCTGCATTTTTATTTCACACCATCATTCTTACGCATAAACTCATATACATGACGGGCATCATCATCTGTTAATCCCTGGTTTGGCATACGTACCAGACAAATTTCGAGCTGTGCCATTGCCTTAGGATCTTTATTCAGCATTTCATCGGGGTTAGTGGCAAAATTCATGATCCACTCTGCTCTGAACCTTGATGTAACTCCTTTCCAGCCCGGGCCAACCAACTTCTCATCAGTAGTTTTATGGCAGCTGGCACATTTCACATCATACACTTTTAATCCTGCTTCAGCCATTGCCACATCAAGCTGAGGCTTTACATCAACATTTGTGAATTTTCCTGCTCCCCGTTCGGGATCGTAGGTAGATGCGTCGGTTTTATCAGTTGCCGGCTCTTCTGCCTGCTGCTGGCTATTTGAGGAATTACTGCCACAGGCATAGATGAATGCAATGAGGCTCAATACGATAAGAGTTTTTTTCATGCGCTTTTATTTTTTAGTCTTGAAATAACAGCACAAGATTACTGTGAGATAAAAACTAACTTTATGATTGAAGTCATAAAGTGAGAAAAGACTTCAGAAAGTAAACAGGTAATATGAAGGCAAAAGTCCAGTCGAACAAAAAGACGATCTTCATAAAACGGAATAAACCGAAAATCACCGGAAAAAAATTACAAATCTTTATTCAGCGGTATCATGCAGAAATCTGATCAGTGTATTATAGATGTTGACATCCTTCTTACCTGGGGGGCAACCTTCCATAACCTCGAGAAAGGGCATGTGCTTTTTTGCGAAGGTGATTTTGCAACCTTTTACTACCAGGTGGTGGAAGGGAAAATAAAAATGTGCAATACCAATGAAGACGGAAAGGAATTTATACAGGGCATTTTTGAAGCAGGTGCAAGTTTTGGCGAACCTCCGCTGTTTGATGCAGGCACATATCCGGCAAGTGCTTTAGCTGATGAAGATTCAACCATTATCCGTTTAAGAAAAGAAAATTTTCTGCAATTGCTGAAAGAAAATTTTGATATCCATTTTTGTTTTACACAAACCCTCGCAAAAAGGCTTCGGTTCAAATCCCTCATATCAAAAGAAATCTCTTCATACGGGCCACTGCACCGGGTTAGTACACTGCTGAAAGAATACAAAAAAAATCATGGCATTCAAAGTGGTGAACTTTTTAAAATAGACCTTACCCGCCAGCAGATAGCAGACATGACCGGACTGCGGGTAGAAACCGTTATCCGTTCCATCCGCCAGATGCAGGAAAACGGTGAGTTGAAAATTGAAAAAGGTAAAGTGTACTGCTGATGTGATTTGAATCATAAACGACCTCCCTTCTTCTTGTTTTCTTTGATAAAACCTCCGGAAAAGTATGACGTTTACTCAAAAGTGGTCAAGGCTGGCAATTCTGAATTTCCTTGTACTGGCAGCCGTTGGTGTTATACTCCGTTACAAAATTTTATTTCCGTTACCATGGGTTGATCATAAGCACCTCCTTCATGGTCATTCACACTTTGCTTTTGCCGGCTGGGTTTCGCTTGCTTTATATGTTGCCATCATTCATATACTGCAGCCGGGTGAAAAAGAACTGAAGCGGTTCTCCCGACTGCTATGGATACAGCAGATCAGCAGTTATGGAATGCTGTTTACATTTCCTTTCATGGGATATGCTGCACCCTCCATTGCTTTTTCCACTTTATCCATCCTGGCTTCTTTTTGGTTTATATGGTTTGTTTGGGGAATGATTAAAACGAATACTAACCTCAGTTTTGAAAAAAAATGGCTTTATGCCGGGTTAATCAGTAATGCGGTTTCTTCATTGGGAACATTTGCCCTGGCTTATTTAATGATTAACAAAATCATGCATCAAAGCTGGTATTTCGGCTCAGTATATTTTTATCTGCACTTTCAATACAACGGCTGGTTCTTATTTATACTGCTTGGACTCCTGTTTATATATGCAGCCAAATGGATGAATGCAGAGCAGGTTAAAACCATTGACCGTTTCTTTTATTTATTAAGCATTGCTTTAATTCCCGCCTGGTTCTTATCGATGCTATGGATGCGTGTACCCGGCTGGATGCATTCGGCCGGCATTGCTGCAGCACTTCTTCAGTTAATAGCCATCTATCTTTTCTGCAGGTTCCTGCTTTCCATGAAACATATTCTGCAAACAGCTATACATCCCGTAACAAAATGGATGTGGATCATTTCCATTTCTGCGTTTATTATCAAAATCATCCTGCAGGCTTTCTCTGCTGTTCCGGTATTAAATCAATATGCATTCGGTATCAGGCCCATCGTCATTGGATTTCTGCACCTTGTTTTACTGGCATTTGTTTCCATTTTTATCATGGGATTCACAGTACAAAATCAACTCATCAGCATTGAAACGAAATGGGCAAAGCGAGGTATATGGATCTTCATTACCGGCGTATTGCTGAATGAAATCATCCTGATGTTACAGGGAATTGCAGGCATCCGTTTTACCGATGTTCCTTATTCAAATTTTATGCTGCTGGCTACTGCGCTGATCATATTTTCAGGTTTGCTTTTCTTAGTTTTTCATCAACAGAAAAAAGCCCCGTTAAGAATAACAGGGCGTCCTTAATGAATATTTAAAACTAACTACTGACGATGATGAACACCTCCGCTGCCAACCACTACCGTTTCTATTTGGGGGCTGCCTTTATAAAAAACACTCCCACTGCCAAAAATCTCTGCCCGTAAAAAATCAATTGATTTTGTTTCAATATTACCGCTTCCGCTTATTCTTGCAACAGTTGTTTTGCTTATAAGATCATAGGCTTTGATTGAACCGCTTCCATTTGTTCGGAGCCCCGTAATATCTGACCGGCCTTTCAGGATAATATCTCCGCTTCCAAAAATATCAGCGCCGGCGGTTTCAGTTATAATCAGCACCTCAATTTTACCTGAACCGGAAATGGTTGCATTAAACCGGTTGCTGTACAACGTGTCATTACTCCTGAAAGAACCGCTGCCGTTTATATTCAGCGATTTAAATACCGGAGCTTCCAGCCAAACTTTGATGCTGCGATGCCTGCCGACATTAGCGTTGTTTTTATATTGTATGCTTAATTCATTTCCACCACGAATTACTGTTTCAGTTTGCGCAAGAATATTTGATTCGCCTTCCAGTTTTATAAAAAACCGGTTGGAAGGAATCACAGTGACATCAAAATCGCCATTGCTTATAACATCTGTAAAAGCAGTTAATGTTGCTGTTTGCTGAATAATGTCGCCATTACCAATCAGCAATTTCCTGCAGGAACTGAATACAAGTGCAATCAGCAACCCTGCAATAAATGTTCTGGAGATATATTTTGATAAGTTCATAAACTATTTTTATAGTCATAATAATAAAATGCTTCAATCAACCACATTTACTCATTCCATTCAATAAGTAAATTGAATATTTTTTGTTTCAACAGCACCACCTGCAGGTGAACGCTTTACTGTTCCTGAAACCGGGTTACCATTACTGGCGTACTGATAAGTATATTCAACGGTTTCTTCCAGCACTCCATCTTTGTCTTTATGTATTTCGCTTAACACATTATTTTTTGGCACAGCAATCCAAAGCAGTTTCAGGAAATCACCCGCCTTTGCTAATGGATTTATTTTTGTATCATAGCTGTAGGTAATGCTTCCGGCAAACACCAGTGCATTCGGTGCAAGCGGATTCTGTAAATAGAAACTCGTTTTTTCAATATTGCCTGCTGCATCAAGCTTAAACAGAAGCATGGTGAGCGGATAAAGAACCCCGCCAATTTCAGTATAAAAAGAGGCGCCCTTGCTGGTTGCATTAAAATCTTCATACTCGGTAAAACCAAGTTGCTCACCCAGGTTCGTTTTTAAATAAGAACGAACCAGTACGCCATTTTCATAAACAGGGATAATTTTTTCGTTATTATCTCCCGTTACTTCGCTAATCTGTTTGGCTGCATTATAACTCACTGTGTAATGAATAACATCGCCATTAGTAGCTTCATTGCTTTTTACCGTTGCTTTACTGATGTTTCCATCTGCATTATACTCAAATGTCATGGACTCATCTTCTGTTGCTACTTTCTTAATAGTGGTTGATACCGGGGGCTTTGGTTCATTGTTTTCTTTTTTACAGGAACTCAGAAATACTCCTGTAATAAATGCTGTGCCAATTACTGTTTGATTGATAAGGTTTTTAAATTGCATAACTGAACTGTATTTTGATGATAAAAGGTTACGTGTAATTCATGTGCAGGATCAGAAACCTGCCCTGATATTTTTCTCCGGCAGTTTGCTGCAAGCCGCTTTGTGCAGAATAATTTTTTCCTGCGCAATATCAACTGTCAGCTCTACCCATCCGTTATACCGTTGATTATTTTTCAGCAGCTGAAAAGGAAGATATTTCCTGTTAGCTGTTTTCCAGTTTCCCTGCCAGAAGACTGGACCGTATATTCCTTCAATACGTTGTACAAGAATAATCGATGATACTTCATACCAGTTGTATCCATTAAAGGAAGACAGGAAAATCTTTTCACCCTTTCCCGTTACAGGAGTTTCTTCATTTGCATTAACAGCAAGCCGTGTATGAATGCCTGATGAAACCCTGAACTGCCGCTTGTCCTGTTCCAGTATGGGATCACCTACAAGCCACACACTAAAAACAAGATCAGTTTCATTGTTATTATCAATATCTAAACCAACAGGAGCCTGCTGGTAAGCAACCGCACGATCGTTGAGGTTGATATAATTCATTTCTTCGAGAGAGGGCAGTTCACTATCTTTTTTCTTACAGGAAGAAAAAAATACAACTGCAAGAACAGAGAATAAAAAAAAGTGCTTTTTCATGATTATAATTTTCTGATACAAAAATGATTACTTAAACCGGTTGATACAATCGCATGTTGATGTGATTACTGAAACACCTGTACAAATATATCTCTGCCTGTAAGCCGCCTGGCTTTTATATGCAATCAATTGCTATAAAAGCAGAATGAATTGAAGATTTTTATTTTACAACAATAACAGAATTCTTAAACCCATTTTCTTCAGCCTGTTCTGTATTGGCAGGGTCAATGATCCAGTTTCCATCCACAACAAATTTGTACATATGCCGGCCAGCTTCTGCAACAGTATGCACCACCCAATCACTTCCTTCCTTCTGCATCTTAACTGAATTGGGCGACCAGTCATTAAAACTTCCTGCTACTGATACTTCTTTTGCAGTTGAAAATCCTTTTAAGCGGAAACTTACTTTTACAAATGCAGGTGTTTCTTTTTCTACCTGGGCAATGAATTTCTGCAACTCATCTCTGCGTTGCTGATTAGTGGTTACTGCCAATACGGTATGCAATGCAGTAAGATGTGCTTTATTCAGTGCAAGCTTCGACAGTGTTACAGTATCGGGCTGCACTCCCACTCCTTCCCAGTTTGTTTTTGTAATGGGATTGATTGCCCTTCCAACAGGTAAAAACATATTGAAGTGATCGGTAATGCCGATACTTCCGCCGGGGTTTGCACCACCACCTGTTACTTCACCAATGATGGTTGCACGTTTCAGATTTTTAAGATCATAAGCCATTTCTTCTGCACCGGAAAAAGTGCTGCCGCTGGTTAATACATAAACAGGTTTGCTGAGATATTTTTTTCCGGGCACTACAACCTGTGTCCATGTTTGCTGTGTAAAATTCTGCTCTCTCCAGTACAGATCGTTCAAATGTGTTTTATCAGCAAAGAAATAGCTGCATAAAAAAGGAATGACATTATCACTCATTGCTCCCCTGCTATGCCTGAAATCAATGATGAGTGCATCTGTATGCTGTACATAATTCATCATGGCTGCATAAAAATCACCGGCATACTCGGTTCCGCAGAGAAACTGAAAATCAATATAACCGATATTCCCCTTCAGCACATCGAGCTTTTTTACGCCATAGTTTTCGTACCGTAACCACTCTGCATAACCTGTTCTTTCCTCTTCAGATATCTGCATAAAGTTTCCTCTTTGCACCGGAGCTGCTTCCTGTGAAAACCGGATGGATACATGTTTGTCTTTACAAATACTGCGGAGATCAGCGGTAAGCTGAGCAGCAAATGAATCACCATTGCTGAATGTATCATATACTTTTTTTCCCTGCTGTTTGCGGAGAAAGACTTCCATCTGCTTTGCTGTTTCAGGAAAGATGTAACGTTCATTCAGCAGTTTAACAATACTGTCGATTGCTTCCGCCTTTTGCTGTTTGGTTAATTGTGCTGCAGCTGTTTGCCACAAAGAAGCAAAAAGGATGATAAGGATAATCGTCCGTTTCATGATAAGGTTTTTATAAAAGTAAAGAGGACTTTATTTCTGTTTCATCACATAAATATGTGAAATCATAATCCCCCCCTACGACTATTTCAGTTTACTGCTCACATTATTCAGCATCATTTTTGCAAACCCGTCATTGGGATCAATTTCCAGCGCTTTGTTAAACCAGGCAGCAGCATCTGTATACTTTTTCTGCAATAAAAACAACTGTCCTGTAACAATACACAGAGATGCTTCTTTTGGAAACTCTTTTCTGCCCATTTCACAAATGATGAAAGCTTCATCCAGTTTTTTCATGTTTTCAAACATATCAGAGAACATGATGTATACCCAGGGATTGGGTGTCTTTTCAAATCCGTACTCTTTAATAACCGCACTGTAATTGTCTTTCACATAGTCAAACCCCTTCTGCTCAACCGTTTCCATCAATTTATTTTCGAGGAACTTCTCCGGTTTATTATAAGTACCCCTGTAAAGAATGCTCAAAATGTTTTCAGAAACTTCTCTTGGGTTTACCCGGTTATTGATGAGTACAACAATCACATATCCATCTTCCTTTACAATTTTCAAATCAGATGAGAAGCCTTTGCCCCCACCGTCATGTCCGTAAATATGTTTACCGTATTCGTTTACAATATCCATCCAGCCATAACTGTACTTCGCTCTTCTCCCCATTTCTATCTTGCCATTCCACATACTGTCACGCAGTTCAGGTTTCAATATCTTATTACTCAGCAACCCTTTTGCAAAACGGTACAGATCAACTGCATTACTCTGCATGCCGCCATCAGAAAATGCAGGAAATTCATCAGCGACTGCATTTACAAACGTTTTAGTTGTATAAGTTAAATATGGAACTGCTTCTTTGGGCGACTGAAATGTTGCCGGATGATGTATATAAGAATTATTGATGCCTTCTTTTTTAAATATCCGTTCTTCGAGGTTTTGCTCATAACTTTTCCCGGTTATTTTTTCAATGATTCTGCCGAGAATAATAAAACCGGAATTAGAATAATCAAACCTCTCTCCCACTTTATTGATTGTGGGATCCATATCAGTAACATAAGGCATCACATCGGCCAGTGATTTCAATGATTGCCGGTTGGCTTCAAAATCAGTATGCACCATATAATTTCCAACTCCTGATGTATGTGTAAGAAGATGAAACACTTTAATACTGTCGGCCTTTTTTATTTTATACTCCGGCAGAATGGTTTTTACCGTTTGATCAAGACTCAGCTTCCCTTCCTGTACAAGCTGCATAATGAGTGTTGCAGTAAACGTTTTGCCCATTGAGGCAATATTAAAATTGCTGGTGATGCGGTTGGGCACCTGTGCTTCCCTGTTAGCATAACCAAATGCCTGTTGATACAGCACTTCATTGTTCTTTGCAACAAGTACACAGCCTGAGAATTGTTTGGTTTCAACATATTGCTGAATGAGGCTGTCAACCTTTGATTTTTTATCTGCTGAAAGTTGGGCAAATGAATATTGCAGCCCGAATGCGAATAAGAAGATGATAAGTTTCATATGCTAAAAGTAAATTTTCATACATCGCTCAACAATCACATATATATGTGAAGAGGGATCTTTTGCAAAATCCCCTTCTTAACCAACCGCTGCTGAAAAATGCTGAATGAGTTATTGATAACTGTATGTAAACATTATAGGAACAGTAGTTCTGTCGTCTGTATATCGTATTGTTGCGGGATAGCCATCCGCATCATATGTATATTCATATGTGCTGGTTTGGTACAGCTCTCCATTGGCTGCATAATGCCGCATACGACGGGCATTGTTTTTATGAAAGACAACTGATGGAAGATACACTGTTCCTGAAAATGATATATCCGCATTTTTAAACTGGTCGTATTGATCATACACTGTACTTCCATTTAAAACAAAGGGACCATCGGTTGTTGACTTTAAATAGTACATCATCCTTTTTATATTTCCATCAGCATAATATTCAAATGCCTGTTTCGATTCTTTCGGCTGATCGATCTCCGGCTGACCAAACTTCTCTCTCCATTCGATCAATTGTCCCTTACTGTTATAAGTGTAGTAAAGTGTAGAAATTTCACTCCCCATTGGCCGGAAACTTCTTACAACTTTTACCTGACGGCCTTCCGTTTCATAAAAAACAGAACCTCCTTGTGATGAAGCGGTATTAATGATCCCGTCGATATAAGAATAATTGACAGACATAAGAGATGTGCCGTCTCCATTTATGAACTGGATCGTATGGCTCGTCAGAAGTTTTTTCGCATCATACGTAAACGAACGGAAATCGGTAGGTGATGAGGAAATTTTCGTTACTTGCTTTAATGATTGCTGCGGCTCTGTTGCCGGTTTCTTACAGGCAGTGATAAAAAAAATCACAAAGGCGATAGCAGTTGAAGTGTATTGCATAGATTTCGTTTTACTATTCAATACATCTTTCGATAACATTCCGTTGCATGAAGGTTAAGAAAAGATGACAAGGTTTAACAGTTACTATTTAACGCATAAAGATTCTTCATTCAATCCATCTCCGCAACCACATATTCATGTGAAACAGTTAAATGACAAATGGCATCAACACATGTATTATAAATTGATTTGCGCCTGGGGCACAATATTGTTCACAGGCATGGTCGATTGCAAATAGGTATAGATCGCTTTGAGATCTTCACTCTTCATACCCGCAAAATTCTGCCAGGGCATTGGCGGCAGCAGGTTACGGCTGCTTTCAATTCCTTTGTATTTCCCTTTGGTCATTGCAATGGTAAACTGTTCAAGCGACCAGTTGCCGATACCGGTTGGATCGGACGTAATATTCGCTGCATAAGAAATACCCAATGGGCTTACCATTGCTGTATTCTCCCCATAAAACAAAGCCCAGCCATCTTTCAAAGCAGCAGTATTCACCGGAGGTAATACAACTTCTGAACGATGACCAGATAACAGTCTAGATGTATCAGGCACCGGACCATGCGGAGTCATCAGCTTTGGTGAATGACAATCACCGCAGCCAATCGTTGCAACTAAATAACTGCCCCTCCTGATCAAACTGTCTTTACTGATGCTGTTGTCTGCAATATTTCCTGCTTTATTTTCACTGCATCCAATTAATACGAGAACTGTTCCGAAACAGGCGGAAACAAAAACGATCACTTTCTTTTTCATAATTTACCTGGCGTTGTTAGTTATTGATGATAGTATTTCTTAACG
Organism: uncultured Chitinophagaceae bacterium; assembly: GCA_964580775.1. Lineage (GTDB taxonomy): Bacteria > Bacteroidota > Bacteroidia > Chitinophagales > Chitinophagaceae > Lacibacter. The sequence continues at coordinate 77,143 of CAZOLW010000009.1, forward strand.
GTAAGTGGCGACGTATTTACACAATGCAATTTTTAAATCGGATGTTTTAAATAAATACTCTCCGAAAATCTGTCGCCCTGCATTGATGGTAATAAATAAATAGGTTTGATTGGCCGGCACATAAATAACTTGTGTTGTTCCACCCAAACCATCTCCTTCATGACCATAAGTAATTGTTGGCACCGCATCATTATACCTGCCATAATATTCCAGGCCCAAACCATAATCGGGCTCAGTGCTTTCTTTTCCCTGCACCCATGTACGCATTTGCTGAAGCGAGGCATTATTGATGATCTGTCCATTGATCAATGCTTCCATGAATTTGATCACATCCGTTCCATTAGCTGCAATACCGCCATAACCTTCGAGTGTCTTTGAAAGGCTGTTATGCCATTGCGTTACATTTTCCAGCTGACCGTTATTATAGCGCTCAAAATAATAGTTGGGAAAACCAAGATTCTTTATCTGCTCATCGTTTACCCCATAATATGTTTTGGTAAGATTGAATGGCTGCAGAATTTCTTCCTTTAATACCTGTGCATAAGGCTTTGCGGTTACTTTTTCAATTACCCACTGCAATAGTGTATAGCCGTTGTTACTGTAAAAGAAATCCGTACCTGGGGCAAAGAGTGCTGACTTATCAAAGATGTAGTTCAATTGTTTCTTCAGATCGGGCTGCTCTAAAGGACTGTTGAATTCCGCCATCTGATAAGCAGGCTCAACAGTATGATTCCGCAACCCACTGGTATGATTCAATAATTGCCGAACAGTAATCTTATCGCCATTGGCAAGATGTTTCATTACATCAGGTGAAACATAAGCAGACACAGCCGTATCCAGTTTCAGCAAACCCTTCTCCTGCAATTTCAAAGCAACCGTTGCAAGATATGTTTTGGAAATACTGTATAGCCAAGCCGTCATATTATCACGCATGGGAGTTTTATCTTCCAGTTTTGCATAACCACCGTTCACTACAAACAAGCCGTCTGCATTCTTTACCATTACCTGTACACCCGTTACACCTTTGGCAAGATGTTTATTTACAATATGAACCAGGCTGTCTTTCATAGGATGTGCGGCATTCACCGGAATCGTTCCGTTGATATTTGCAACAGATGTACTGTACATGTCTTTCCTGCAGGCAGTAAATAAAATAGCAGCAGGTAATACTATAAATTGAAATATTTTTTTCATGATAATCTGTTTCTGTGTTTTAGAAAATAGGTTCAGCGTTTGGGTGAGTATTTTATCCCCAGTAAAAAATTAGAAGAAGGCATTGGTGTAAGATCAGGTGAGTAGCGGAACAAAGCATTTGCCTGGTAAAGAACATAAGGCGTAATCGTTGCTCTGTCCGTTTGAATAGATCTGTATCCAAGACCCAGCTGCAGCGGCACCTGGATGACTCCCTTATAACTTTTACCATGTACCCAATCAGTTCCATCCCACTTCAACGATTGAGTAGGATAAAATGAAAACTGGTATCCTGCACCCGTACCAATAATGGGCTGGATATATTTTGCAATTACAGGCGTATAACGGAACAGCGCCTGCACATACAATGCATCGCCCTGGAATTTGTTACGGTTATAACCAATGCGAATTCCCAGTTCAATATTCTGCCTTTTGTTTAAACTCCTGTTGTAACCGGCAATAGCAACAGGCTGTGGGTGCTGGATGGAAAAATGTTTCAACGGTGCGTAATACGATTGCAGTCCAATTGCCAGGTCGTAAGAATTACGGTTGCCTGTTTGGGCATACAACCCTGTTATCAGCAACAGGATTGCTGCTGATAAAAAGAAAACTCTTTTCATGAAGTCAGGTTTAATGATGAATGATAACGCAAATGTATAAGCGCATCAAACAGCACACAACCACATATTAATGTGAGTTAGATGAAAGAAGATGCGATGCTGCATCGCATCTTCTTTATCATTATATCTTTTTGAATTGACACATGATCTTCCGTCTTAACAAAATTAAAACCAGTGCTGCCACACATAAAAAAGTTTCGGTGTACAACCATTGCTGACCGAAAGCTCCGAGACTTCCTTCACTGAAAATTGTAATGGTTCTTGATACAGCATACAAACCACCAAACAATGCAACAACAATTAATCCCTGCTGTTGATTTTTAATTGCGAGATAAACCAGCTGAATAAAAATGAGTAAACCAATGCCGCCGTACACCCCACGGATGGAACTATACGCATCTGTATTACTGAGTTTAACCTGTACAAGGTCCATTACAGATTGCGGACTTACAAATGCCTGCACACTAACCATTAATACTGCCAGTGCAGTGAGGCTGATGAGAATTACTGAAGCGATGTTGAGAACTTTAACTTTGTTCATGATGATATGATTTTTTAAAAAATGACTAAGCAAATATTTCTTCTTCTTTTACAGTCTGTTTCACTGCATGCAGAATATTCCGTATCTGCACAAAATGCCGTTGCTCATGAGCAATGAAGAAACGGAATGTATCACCCAGCTTTAACTGAATGAGTTCACTGAGCCATGTCGGAATACGGATTGCTCCAAGGTTCGCTGATTTAGCAATCTTTAGTAAATTCAGCAGCTGGTGCTGATGCTGTAAAAATTCTTCCAGCATCTTACCTGCATCTGGCTGTGCAGAAGGCAATGCATTTTGCGGCGCTTTCATCTTCTTCGCAATCCTGTTATCAGCAGCCGGCTTCATCAGGTTTGTAAAATAATTACCCAGCCAACCCGGAGTAAACTGTGTTTGAGGAACTGACTCATGAAGATGTAATTTCTTTTCAATGGCAGGAATATAAAAGCTGCTGTAGAAGTTGAGATGTTGCAGCACCTGAGCCACACTCCATTTATCAGCAAATGGCTGCAGTTCAAGAATATCCATGTCCTTTTGCTTTAAAGCAGTTGCTTGTAAAATAATTTCCCTTACATCGCTTTGCAATTGATCGAGCAGCGAATTCCTGTTTATCTTTTTCATTGTTCTGAATTTTAAACAAAGCTCAGAACCTGCAGGAAAACAAATCTTGGCAAATACCAAGATTTTCTAAGAGAAAAAAGATCAGATTTTTACAGTAGCCAGCAGCTTACTGAAGTTGGTTGCATTCATACCAAGATAAGATGCAAGGTATTTATGAGGAATCAGGTGCAGAATATGCGGACTTCTCTGCAATAAGGTTTTAAACTTTTCTTCATTAGTGAAACATTGCAGTTCCACATGCCTGTGCAAAGCGCCTTTTAATGCAAAAGCCGTTGATTTAAAAATCAGTTGCTGAATATTCGGGTATTGTTTTACCAGTTGTTGTAACTGTTCATACGAAATGCGTAAGAGCCGGCTTGCCGTTACTGTTTCAAGAAAATATAAAGAGGGGGTTTGTGTAAGAAAACTATCAGCAACACCGCTGAAAGAAGGAGGGTAGGTAAATACGATGGTTGCTTCCCTGTTTTCATCCGCCAGGTAAAAGGCACGCTGCACACCTTCCAGTACAAAATAGAGATACCGTTCCGTTTCACCAGCGGCAGTTAGAATTATTTTCCGCTTTACTGTAAGCGGTTGCCAGCATTCAGTAAATGCATCCAGCTCTTCAACTGTAAGCAGATGAATTTGTGAAACAAACTTTTTCAGCTCATCGGTTTCCATGAACTTAAAGATAAGAAATCATCAATTATTATCCGGGTTGCCTGTACAGTTTATGAGCAGGTAACGTACACTGTTACCGCTTACAATTGTGTAAATCTGGGCAAACAATAAATCGTTCATAAAATAATCTTTACTACTATAAAAACGCATTTTTGGTGAATCCGGATTTCACAGGGACGATTTTATACAGAAACTTATCGATGTATATCAAACATCATACCCATCCTGAGGGTAAGATTTTTTTGCAGGTATGGATTTGCAGCAACCCATCCATCTGTTTTTCCTTCAAGTTCAGCATACAGCGAAAATGTTTTATTTAACGGATATCTTCCACGCAGTTGCAGCAGCAAACCAGCCTCTGCCTTGCTGGCTATGAATAACTGATCCTTCGGCTGCAGCCACAACATGGCTCTTACCTGTAATGGTATTATTTTCTTTCCTGCTTTCATATGTAGTGCAGGGTTCTCTACTTCAATACCCGGAAAGAACTTTTCTTTATTCCGGTAACCGTGAAATGCAACAAGCCATTGCTTCCCTTTTCTGTCAATAAAAAAATCAGCACTTACATCATATCCAAACGAATTCAGAATATGCCTCACTCCAAAATTGAAGGAGGTATTTTCATTCAGTCTGATGCGTTGTATTCCAACCATCGAAGGAGAAATAAAATTCAGCCACTGCATCTTTCCCATTTTTACCAGGTAATCATCTTCTTCTTTTGTTAACTGACTTCTTTTAATTACCCTGTTTATACCAATGCCATTTGGATGTGTGCCTCTTGCTTCATAAGCTTCACCCGGCCGAAACAGTGTATGTACCCAACCTGTAAAATCCCAGCCAACAAAATCCCGCTCTGCAACAGTTACTCCATATTTATTCATCGTATCAATACTTGCATCATAATCCCTTTTTTTAAACTGGTTCACATATCCAACAGCCTGTTGCGTAATTAAAATATTCATCGCCACATTCGGGTAGTTGGTTTTTGAAAAGAAATTATCTTTCTCCAGGTAACGCACCAATTGGTATTGCGATTCGATTCCTGCAGCAAAACTCCTGACCATTTCCTGTGGCTCTTCTTTTTTAAACCTTACCAGGTCTGCATCTTTCACTTGGCTTACAGAACCGCCGGGAATACCACCGCCGAACCGGTAATAAGTTTCATCAAAACTGCTGATGCACTGATGTGTAGTTCCATTGCGGTGAAACTCTTCATGCAGCCACACAGGACCAAACACCATGAGATAATAAGCCAGTGCATAATCAACTGCACCTGCAGTTACATTGGCGGCTACACGATTCAGTAACTGTTTCTTTTTTGTTGTTGGCCTTATCCATTTATTCCACAGCCTGTTGTTGAAATAATAATTCGTTGCATGCAGGTTTTTTGTTACGGCCATTGCCTGCTGCATAGACGGGCTTTCGTAGCTCTTTATGAAATCAGTAAAGCCCGGATGAACACTGGCACCGGAAAGATTACCCAGTCGTTTGTTATAAGTCATCCCTGCAGCGTAATTCGTATGAGGAAAATCCAGTACAGGGAAATCAAGCAATAAGCGGGGATGATAACGAATGCTATCCTGTGTATTTGCTTTAGCAATGAAAGAGAAGAAGACAATTGCAGCCAGCAGAAAATGTTTTTTCATAAACTAATGATGTTAAGGTTTGCTACCGGGGTCAAAGCTAACAGGGCACCACAGTTTAATCCATCACAAACTGTATGAACTGAAATAAAAGGCAAATGAACTGCCTTATTACAATGCAGTAATTTATGAGAGAGGTGGTTTCCTGAAATAAAAGGATTCTTTTACACGATCTTATCCTTAAACGCTTTTGCTACTGCTTCTGATTTGGAATTTACATGCAGCTTCTCATAGATCTTTTTGATATGACTCCGAACCGTATCAATAGCAATAAACATTTCAGCAGCAATCATTTTATAGCTGTAGCCATCAACGAGTAACTGCAGTACCTGTTTTTCACGGTCGCTTAAATTATAATCTTCGCTTTGTGGATTATTAATCTGCGAAAACATTTTCAATACCTGTGTAGCAACGGATGCCGTCATCGGTGCACCGCCGCTGGCAGCTTCCTGTATATATTCCAGCAGTTTGGCCGGTGGAGTTTTCTTCAGAATATATCCATTGGCGCCATTCTTCACCGCTTCAAATACATTTTTATTGTCATCAAAAACAGTGAGCATTAAAATCTTTACCTCACTGTTCACCGAACGGATCTGTTTCAACCCTTCAATACCATTGGTGCCGGGCATATCAATATCCATCAGGATCACATCCGGTTTCCATGCCGCCACTTCATCGGTTACATGATCGCAGTTTTTATAAGAAGCCAGTACAGAAAATCCATCACTGCCATCAATGAGCATGGTTAACCCTTCACGTAACTGCGGATTATCTTCGTAGAGCATTACTTTGATCATCGCAAAAATTTTTATAAAATTAACAAATCGGGCTGCCGTTTCCAATCACATAAACATGTGTTCGTTATCAAAAACCCCTGCCACCTGTAACGACTGAATAAACTTTCGGCACCAGTCTTCGCACTACTGCCCCAACTGTAATACAAAACATCACCATCAATGCAGGAATAAAAATATATGCCAGCAGCCGGTAATTCGGAACAGCTGATGCATACATTAAAAGCATCTGCATGATATACACCATCAACGGTACATGCAATCCGTAAATGAAAAAAGAAAAAGCAGTTGCCTTATGAAACCATTTTTTGCTCATCACCCATTCCACCACTTTATCAGAGCTGAACCAGATCGCCAGTATACCCGCCGGAACAGCAAGCTGATACAACGTAAGTAAAATAGCAATTGTAACAGCATTACCCGGTTCCAGTTCAAACGCCATAAATGTTTTAATGATGCAAACGCCGATAAAGAAAATCCATGCATGACCAACACTCAGCCAGCGGGGTCTTTTTTCAAGCGAAATATTTTTCTTCTGTAACCAGATGCCCAGTGAAAAGAACAGCAGACCCTGCCCTTCTGCGAAACCAACATTAAAAATTGCAAACCACATGAAAACAACAATGGGAAACCAGATATAAGGCAGCTTCAGGATCATCCATTTGATGAATGGATAAATAAGGTTATAAAAAAACAGCACAAAAATAAACCAGAGCTGGTAAGAAATATTTGCCCAGAGCCAGCGGATGAGTATACCATGCCAGCCAATTTCTGTATAAGGCCGGTTATCACCCAGCTGATCAATACCTGCTTCATAAACAACTTTTGCCGTAAACGGAAACTGCTGAAACAGGAACGTAATACCCAAACCAACCGCACTCCAGATAAGATATGGAATCATTAATGATACAAACCTTTTTTTGATGCGTTCTTTATAAGGTCTGTTATCATACATCGCATACATATAACCTGAAATAAGAAACAGCAGAGGAATGCGGAAACGTAACAACCCATTAGCGAACAGGTATTCAAAGAAAGTAGTAAATGTAAGGCGTTCATCAACCGTACTGAATGGAGCGAGGTAGTTATTGTTCAGGTTATACCCATGCACATACACCAGCAGTGTAATGCATAAAAAAGTAAAAAACCTGAACTTATAACTCAGTTTTCGGTTCATGCTTATGAATTAATCAATCGGTACTGCTAACTGCACCGTTGTTCCTTTATTGATCTCTGATTGTATCTGCAGTTTGCCATGCAAGGCATCAGCCCTCTTCTGCATATTGCCCAAACCATTTCCTCCATCAGCTGATTTTACCTCAAACCCAATTCCGTTATCCTTTACATAAAAAATCAGTTGTTTCTTCTCCACATAGATCTCCACTTCTGCCTTGCTGCACTTTGAATATTTAGCTGCATTGTTCACTGCTTCTTTGAACACTAAGAAGAAATCCCTTCTTGCTTCCATATCCAGTTTCACCTCATTCACTTCTTCTGCCACATTGAAAACAAGATCAATTTCTTTTGCTTCAAACACATTGGTTGCAAACTCCCGCATGCGGGCAACTATTTTATGCATACTGTCGTTTGAAGGTTTAATGGCCCACACAATATCATCCATCGCTTCCATCATCCGCTGACTGTTATCGCTGATCTTATTAATGTATTCACCCGTCTTCATGGTATCCGTATTCAGTTTTGCTTTAGCCATTGAACTGAGAATATTAATGGTACTGAGTGTGCTTCCCATATCATCGTGCAGATCACGGGCCACACGGTTGCGGATGGTTTCTACTGCAAGAAACCTGTTGAGCCTCATGCGGTGCATACTGTAAGCAATCATTCCAAGTACAAGCAACAGTGTTGAACCAAACCACCAGGTGCGCCAGAAAGGCGGCACCACATGAATATTTAATGCAGTAACATGCACAGAAGAAATTCCATCAAGCGACTCTGCTTTAACCTGGAAAATATAATGACCGGGAGACAGCGACGTATAAGTAGAAGACATATACTCTGCCCTGATCCAGTCTTTATCTAAACCAACCATGCGGTAATAATACACATACTTGTCCCTGTTCCTGAAATCGAGCGAAGCAAAGCTGATGGTAAAATTATTCTGCTCAGGGATCAACCGCACTTCTTTCAGGGCCTGCAATGAATCAATGAGATAATATTGATTGCCCAGTTGAAAATCTGTGAGTGTTACATCAGGCGGAGGAATAGTTCGTTTAAATACATCGGGCAGAAAAAACAGCAAACTGTTTACACCGGCAAACATCACAAAATTATCCTGACAAATAAAATCAGCTGTCATCCCCACATCAGCAAGGAGAATACCATCTTTTTTCCCATACGATGTAAAGCGGTTCTTCACACGGTCGTACCTGCACAAACCCTTATCAGTAATGATCCATAAAAAATCATCCTTATCTAATCGCAAACGGCGGATTGAATTGGAAGGCAAACCCTGCAGGTCAGTAATTTGCTGAACAGTGGCTGTTTTTTTATTGATAATATTCAATGCTTCAGTTGAAGCATAAATAATACTGTCGTTTAACTGTTCCAGATCATAACATGTATTGGAAAATATTTTCTGCCCTTCCCCATCACTCGTATAATGCTGTTCAATTTTTCCGGTTACTGTATTTACTGCATACACACCTTTATCATGTGTGCCCAGCCATGCCCAACCCTGTGCATCCATTAAAATTTTATAAATAATTGCGCCACCACCGAGATTCAAAACAGATGTAAATGTTTTGCCATCGTACTTTACCAGTTCACCGCCCTGTGTGCCGAACCATAGATTATTCTGCAGATCTTCAGCAATATAACGGATGGTCTTTCCATTAAAAACAGCCGGCTGCAGATACTCCGTTTGTCTTGTCTGCTGATCATAAATCATCAGGTGCCCATTCTGGCAGCCAATAAAAACCTTACCCGTTGTTTTCTGTTCACACATCGACCAGGTAAGTTCATAATTGATCTTTGTGGTTTTGCTCATGGCAGGCATGTTGCTGTAAACAGGCGATGGATAACGTTTTAAATTTCTGTCCATCGATACAATTCCTTTGCCCCATGCAGTAAGCCAGTAATCGCCATTGCGCAACTGAAGCAGGTCTGTAACATTCAGTTCACCCGGTACATCTGAAAGATACATGTTGATGATCCCTTTTGTAAAAGGAGAAGTATAATACAATCCCTGGTCGGTGGCTATCCAGATCATTCCGTCCCTGTCTTCCATTACCTGGTAAACATTTTCATACCTGATGCCGTAATTATCAAGAAACTGGCTGCGGTGCAGAATAAAACGGCTGTTCTCTTTTTCACGACTGTAAAGATTTGCCAGTCCGTAAATCCATAAACCACCGGTGGAGGTTTCATGAAATTTATACAGCTCTGAGTAAGAAGTATTCACACCATTTAACCCTGCGGTATCTTTCAGCAAAACAGAACCCGTTGAATCAAAACAACGGTACACCTGTGAACCTTCCCATGAAAACACCCAATGCCTGCGTTGCTGATCAATATAAAATTCCGAAACAGCTTTCTGTACAACTGAACTGTTGAGTAATGGCATTGCTTTGGGATTATTTTTCCTGTGCCAGATCTGTTTACTTGCTTCATCATACACAGCAAGTCCGCTGTCGCAGGTAATCCAGTATTGTTTTTTGATACGGTCGTGAAATACATTAAAAGCAGCTTTCCAGTTTGCAGGTAACTGGTTCAGCGGTGTGTTTTCGGTAAACGCTTTCTTCTGTTCATCATACTTCAGAATTTTACCGTAACGGTTAATGTTTACATAAGTGTTCCCGTAAGCATCCTGCCACATTCTTATTTCAGCACGGGGAGGCAATGGCTCTGATGTTTGCAGCGGTACGATATTATACGTGTAAGTGGAAGAATTGAAAATACCCACCTGCTTAATGGAAGCTGCTGCCAGCCACATGCTGTTACTGTCGGCAGGTAAGATCTGTGTAACCGCAACACTTGGCAGTGGATTATTTTTTGTGCCGCTATTATCAAAGCGTACAAATTTCCCTCCGTCGAAACGCTGAATGCCATTGCTGCCGCCAATCCATAAAAAACCTTTCTGATCCTGGTAAATACTATGTACCACATTCGATTGCAAACCCACCCCGTCATCCGTACTGAAACGGTTGAACGCATATTTATACCGCTGTGCAGAAAGCACAAGACTGGTACAGCAGAAAAGCAGCAGCAATAAATAATTTCTCATGCAAAGGTTTACTGCTCAAATGTAGAAAACGGTTTCTGTAAAACAGAACTCCGTCAGCAAAACCACATATTTATGTGGTGAGCGAAATGCAACATTTTTTGGCAGCCATTAGCCACAGGGGCTTTCATTCCGCAATCCATGCAGCTGAATCAGCAATTCACACATATATGCGATTGTTTTCTGCTGTTTGTTGAGCAATCTTTGTGGCGTTAAACAAATCATCAAAAAATGGCCCCTGGCCGAAACCTTATCAATCATGAAACAAATTTTCACACTTGCAGTTGCTTTGTTAAGCTTTGCTGCAACAACAAAAGCCGCTCCTGCAAAAGAGCAAACAGCTTTCAGTATTTCTATTCCTGCCGTTGTTACCAGCGTCAGTGTAAGTGATGGCATCAATGTTATCCTCGTTGAAGATCCATCAAGCGACATTACCGTAACAGGTGAAGACAAATTCGTAGCCCGTGTGGAGTATTCAGTTGTAAACGGAACGCTTACTATTAAAAGCAAAAAAGGTTCACTCAAAAACAAAGTAACCGTTACAGTTCCTGTAAACAACCTGCGTACACTTATTGTAAACGGTAATGCAACTGTTACCAACAAAGGATGGCTCGAATCAAACCTCCTTACTGTTATTATGAAAGGAATGGGAAATGTTAAGCTGGCGAACAAAGGAGAAATTGCATTTGAATCAGATGAAGACATTGATGTGATGGTGCAGAAATGGCACCCCGCTGATTCTTCAGTAATCAAATAACCAAAAAAAATTGAATGAAATGAAAAAGGGAATCTTATTGACAATGGTATTTGCAGGATGGTTTTTAGCAAACAATCAAAGCAGCCGTGAAGTACTGTTCAATAAACACCTCAGCATTTCAGAAAAAACCGGGCAGTTGGTTCACTCTTTGAAAGAACGGGTATGGCACAGTTCAGCAGCCGGATTCAGAAAAACACCTCCCGCCATACCGGTACGTTTTCTTCATGAAAAGAAATACTGCTTAAGAACGATCGTTCATTTGCCCGATCTGAAAGAAACAACGGACAGCAGCAACCTATACCCCTTAACACCTATGCTGATGCACAGTTTGTAATTGCAACAGCTGAAAACGCTAACCTTTTTCATATTCAACAGCAACAGCAAGCGATGGCTGCCCCGTAAGGCAGCCTTTTTGCTAAACAAATTTTTTCAGCCCTTCATTTCTTTTTATCTTTCAGCCCACACTTGCCTGCTCTTTAACCAACCAGGAATATTATGTCATTTTCAAACACAGCCGGGCTTCAACAGTTCAAGAATTTAGTCGGAATTAAATTTCAGCTTTACAACAGTCTGTTCACTTCTCTTCCCTTTCACCGCATTGAGCGGACAGGAATTTTACTGTCGTTACTATTAGCCAATTGTGAAGACGGATACAAAAAGAAACAAAGTCCGGCAGAAATTATTGAAGACTTTTTCAAACGTCATACATCTTATACAACCGAAAAGCAGCAGATCGATCTGCTCTTCCGTTTTGTGCAATATGCCGAGCGGCAGATCGTATTGTTCGATGCACTGGAAGATGCAGCGTTTAAAGAAGTGCACGACCTGCACGGAACAGGAAGTATGAAGCAACTGCTCAACGAAGTGCAGCTGCATAAAAAAGAAGAAGAGCTAACAAAAAAACTGTCTGATTATTCAGTGCGTTTTGTATTAACCGCACATCCTACACAGTTTTATCCCGGTGCAGTGTTAGGTATTATTCACGACTTATCAAAAGCCTTAGCAGAAAATAATGCCAGCCAGATCAATGTATATCTGCAGCAGTTGGGTAAAACACCCTTCCTTAAAAAACAGAAACCAACACCTTACGATGAAGCCGTGAGTTTAATCTGGTACCTGGAAAATGTATTCTATTCCGCAGTAGGAAAAATTTATACCTCGCTCAAAAATCAACTTCAGTTAGGCGCCGATTTTAAAAAGCCTTTTATCCGTATGGGCTTCTGGCCCGGCGGCGACAGGGATGGCAACCCATTTGTAACAACAGATATTACACTCAAAGTTGCCGAGCAGCTTCGTGGTTCTATCATCAAATGTTATTATCTCGATGTGAGAAGATTAAAACGCCGTTTAACATTTGATGGCGTAGATGTATTATTAACAACCTTAGAAAAGAAACTCTACGATAATATTTTCATTCCCGGTCATACAACCAATCTTACCAAAGATGAAGTGCTCACCACTTTATCTGAAATAAGACAGATCCTTATTCACCAGCACAATGGTTTGTTTCAGCAATCAGTAGAGCAACTCATCAACCGTGTACAGTTATTCGGTTTGCATTTTGCATCGCTTGATATTCGGCAGGATAATTCAGTGCATGGAAAAGTATTGTCAGCCATTGCAGCAAGACAGGGTAATGCCAACTTTGAATTTCTTCCCAACTATAAACCCGATGAAGAAAACAGGGCAACTGATGAAATGGTGAATGAAACGCTTGATGTAATGAAGAACATCCAAAACATTCAGCAATCGAATGGTAAAGATGGATGCCACCGTTATATCATCAGCCAGTGTACAAGTGCACTCAATGTAATGGAAGTGTACCAGCTCTTAGTACTCAGCGGATGGAAAGCAGATGAAATTGAACTTGATATTGTTCCTTTGTTTGAAACAGTTGATGATCTGCAGGGAGCATCAGCAGTGATGCAGCAGTTATACGATCATCCTGTTTACAAACATCATTTACAACGCAGGGGCAACCAGCAAACCATTATGCTTGGTTTCAGTGATGGTACCAAAGATGGCGGTTACCTCATGGCCAACTGGAGTATTTATAAAGCAAAAGAAGAATTAACAGCGATATCAAGACAGTTTGGAATTGATGTAGTGTTCTTTGATGGCCGTGGCGGACCTCCTGCACGTGGTGGTGGTAAAACGCACCGCTTCTATGCATCTATGGGGAAAAATATTGCCAATAAAGAAATTCAGTTAACCGTGCAGGGACAAACTGTAAGTTCCAATTTTGGCACACAGGATGCCGCACAGTTTAATATTGAACAATTGCTCAATGCCGGACTCAGCAATGATATTTTTGATTCGGCTGAAATTACATTGCAGAAAGAAGAAGAAAACCTCATTGTGGAAATTGCACAAAAGAGTTATGATGCCTATGTAGAGTTAAAGAATCATCCTTACTTTATGCAGTACCTCGTTGATGTTAGTCCGCTGAAATTTTACAGCGATACAAATATTGCAAGCCGCCCCACCAAGCGTGGAGGATCATCCCGTCTTGAACTTAAGGACCTCCGTGCCATTCCTTATGTAGGTGCATGGAGTCAGCTCAAACAGAATGTAACCGGTTATTATGGTGTTGGCTCTGCATTAAAAGCACTCGATGACCAGGGACGTTTCGCTGAAATTAAAAAGCTGTACAAAAATTCACTGTTCATTAAAACATTGTTTGATAACTGTGAAATGGCGATGAAGAAATGTTACTTCCCGCTCACCGAATATTTATCACAGCATCCTTTGTATGGAATTATCTGGCAAAAGATTTATGATGAATATGTACTTACCCGGAAATATGTACTGATGCTGAGTGGCAATACCGAGCTCATGGAAGATTACCCCGTTGAACAGCAATCGATCCAGATGCGTGAACGGATTGTGATGCCGCTTATAACTATACAGCAGTATGCCATTACCAAGATCAGGGAAATGAACGAACCCGGTGTACCCTCTGTTTCAAAAGAAGCATTTGAAAAACTCATCATCCGCAGTTCCTTTGGAATTATTAATGCGGCGAGGAATTCGGCGTAAGAAGAATAATAAACCCGATTATATATCCATGTGCAAACGCTGCTAATCGTTTATACAAGGATAAGTGAAATTTGAATTGACGCAACAACAATGTGAAATGTATAGTACTATATGATTTATTTACAAAGCAATTTATTTTCGACGCCAGCCTCTAATAGCGTAAATTAGAGTGTTGGCTGCAATAAAATAAAACTTCTCAAATGGCAAAACCAAGAGTTTTTATAAGTTCTACTTATTATAACCTCAAACATTTAAGATATTCTTTGGATATTTTTATTGAGAGGCTAGGGTTTGAATCTATACTTTCCGAAAAAGGAGAGATTGCATATACGTATGATATCCCATTAGATGAATCATGTTATAAGGAGGTCGAAAACATTGACATATTTGTTTTGATTATAGGAGGAGCTTATGGATCTGAAGTAAGTTCAGGAGAAAAGAAACCTGATAAGAAATTTTATGACAGATATGAAAGTATAACCAAAAAAGAATATGAAACAGCTTCTACCAAAGATATTCCTGTTTATATTTTGGTAGAATCTAGTGTTTATGCAGAATACAAAACCTATCTTAAAAACAAAGCAAATGAGGGAACTCAATATGCTCATGTTGATTCAGTAAACATTTTCATCTTTCTAGAAGAAATACTATCAAAACCGAGAAATAATCCAGTGCAAGCGTTCGATAAATTTGATGATATAGAAATATGGTTAAAAGAGCAATGGGCAGGACTATTTCGAGACCTACTTAATAGAAAATCACAACAAAATCAACTTAGAACATTAACCAGTGAAATTAGTGAACTTCAAGAAGTAAATAAAACTTTGAAAACTTATCTTGAAGAAGTATTAACGACGGTTAAACCCAGTTCAAATAAGCTAATTGCATCTGAAAAGAAAAGATTAGCTAATGCGACTACAAAAAAGCAGATTGAAAAAAATGGCCTTACAAGTTTATTTACTATATCATATAAAATAGATATCGATGATTTTATAACTATGGTTTATAAAGCAAAGAGTTTTGACAACTTCCTATCATTCATTAGCAATAAGGAAAATCAAGCTGACGCAAGAAGAATTCTGTTTAAATATGAGGATGCCAGAGGAGATTTTAATGAAATCAGGAGCTTGCTAGGCTTAAGTAGTTTTAAAAAACCACCTTCGGAATAATACAAACTGACCAATTACTGCAGGCAATATCGGCATTTGCAAAAGCTGGATATTTGTAAGCAGTGTTTCATCAGTTGCGGCAATATTGTACTTTAGTTCGGTCGGGACGGAATACTAATCCCCAGCCTTCGCAAATACCCTGAACTATACCTGCCATATTATAAAACGTCTACAATGAAAATAAGAGTTGGAAATTTGAAAATTGACCTTTCAACGCTCATTAGAATTGAGTGGAGAAAACCGTTTCCAAAAATTGTCCTGCATGAAAAATTTGAAAAATATGTCAAATGGACTTTAAGAATTCTAACATTTATTGGTATTGGGACAAGTATAATATCATTGCCGCCAATTTATAGCCTTCTACTTTCTATTGGACTTGTTCTTATTGAACAATTATTTGAGAGAATACTTTTTGAATACACAGTATTAATTGTTCAACCATTTCCTGACTTTAAAATTGATTACGACCAATGGCTGACAAATGGATACCTGTTTCCTAATCCGCAGTACAAACAACAATACAATTTATTCAACCATTTTGGACCCGCCTATAAGGATAAGAAATATGCAATTGAATTTTTTACTTATCTCAAATCCTGGAACCAAGACAGCGAAGACGATATTGACAATAATATCTGCTTATCGTTTGTCTTAGAGGATGACAAATCTTATACAACTTATCTCTATGCCAATCCAAATAGAAAATGGTTGAACGAAATGTTCAATTCTCACAGAGAAAAAATCAAGTATGATAAATACGGCAAAAACCAACAATCAATGGTTATGCAAATGATTTATTGGAAGAACCTAAAACTTGTTGACACTTCTTTATTTCCTCAATTTTTAAAGGAACAAAATCCTGAAGAAAAATTTTATTTTGTTCCCTTCTACTTAGATAACGATAGACCAATTGCGATAGAAGAACTTAAAATTGCAAAGTATAAATATCAGGTAAGACATAGAAAAGATTTGACAAAAAATGACACTGAATACCATCACAAATAGAAATACCGCAGGTAACAAAGGGTTTTATGTAAGTGTGTTTGGACAAAGTAACTTCTGCCCCTGTTGGCATGTGACAAAAAGAAACACGCCGTCGTTGGGTGTTATCACCAACGACTCCATATACAGCCTGTATTTTCAGAATTAAATAATGGGGGGCGGCACAAAATACAAGAACCGATAAATTATAAACAAAGCCATGCCTTATTCTTGCGACAGATATCTTAATTTTATTAAGTGTAATATTATACTTGTGTTTAACTGTGTAAACTTGAACTTTCATTGTTTGAAAGTTATCTGAGCAAAAAAACCAAAACATTAGCGGAAATTAAAACCCTGATATTTTGAAAATTTACGATTACAATACAGTATTTCAATTTGGTAAACACAAAGGCAAAAAGCTTGTAGATATCGTTACATCTGATTGGCCTTATATTAACTGGTGCCAGGAACACCTTGACCACTTTATTTTTGCAAACGAAATGATGTATGTCCTCGAAGAACCAAATGGAGAATTTCAATTCTCTAAGTTGGCATTGGAAAAAAGACAAAAGAATTTAGAGCTTTTACGTGTTCAAAAGAAAGAATTCGACGAAATAAAACTTGAAAATCAAAGGGATATTCAAACTGAAATAGAGCAAGAAGAACTTGATAACTATAACCCTTTTACAGAACAATCCGGCGACTACGACAATACCCCAGATTTCGGAAATGACCCGTTTGATGAGCATAGGTAACTAAACCCATCATTCAATCCTCGCAATACAAAGACAAATTTTAGGCTAAAATCCTCGTTTTCACCCGGTTAAACCGCATCTTACATCGTCCAAATCGATGCTTGCAGTCTCCGGATCGCTCCTTACACTGTCTTTATTGCAGCGTACACTGCCCAAATTGCAGCGTGCGGTCACTAAATTGATGCGTGCAGTCTCTTGGTTGATTCGTGCACTAACAAAATCGATCCTTACACTGTCTTAATTGCATCTTACACTGCCTTAATTGCAGCGTGCAGCTTCTAAATCAGCAACTGCAGAGGCTTGAAGAATAACAGCAATCACTTTTCTGCAAACCTCCGGCATGTTACCAATCATTACTTCATTCCATAATTCAGTAACTTTCTGCTGGAGGTAACGAACAGCCATCAGGCCAGTGGACTGATAAGAAAACAGATAAATTGAATGACTAAAAAGAAAAATATATTCGCAATTATTGGAAGTGCAGGTGCAAATTCTGCAAACCTCAAATTGGTTGAAAAAATTGCAGGTTTAACAAACGATGAATTTAACCTGGCCATTTATAACGACTTGAAAACTTTACCGCATTTTGACCCGGAACTTTCGTTAGAAAACCCACCACCTGAAATAATTAAATTTAGAAAAAGCATTGAAGAAGCTGACGGAATAATTATTTGTACACCTGAATATGTATTCAGTATTCCAAGTGGGCTTAAAAATGCAATTGAATGGTGTATTTCAACAACCATTTTTTCTGAAAAACCAGTTGGATTAATTACAGCTTCTGCACATGGACAAAAAGGACACGAAGAATTGCAGCTGATTATGAAAACAGCAATGGCGAAATTTACAAAGGAAACAACTTTGTTAATTCAAGGCGTAAAAGGGAAAATTGACCTGGCTGGAAATATAACAGACTTTGAAACAGAAAAAAAACTAAACAATTTTATCAAATCATTTAAAGCTATTATAACAGAACAATAATCTGCAAAAAGAAACACGCCGTCCTCTGCTGTTATTACTAACGACATGAGCATAGTCACCTAATTTCAATCCTCACTAAATAACCAGCCAATGAATTTTTCAATATCAAAATCAATTGAAATTCTTGAACGCACTCCCGATGTTCTTACAGCCTTGTTACAAAACTTATCAGCCGGCTTCACTTCAAACAACGAAGGTGGAGACACATGGAGTGCCTATGATATTATCGGCCATCTCATTCATGGTGAAAAAACAGACTGGATTCCAAGAATGGAAATCATTCTTTGTAATAAACAGGATAAAACATTTGTACCCTTTGACCGCTTTGCACAATTTGAAAACAGCAAAGGAAAATCACTGGCTCAGCTTTTAGATGAATTCAAAACTTTACGTCAAAAGAATATGGAGTTGCTGCATGCAAAAAAACTCACAGAGAATGATCTCACAGCAACAGGTATTCATCCTGCATTTGGAGAAGTCAGTTTATCACAGCTTCTTTCGGCATGGACCGTTCACGACCTGAATCATATTGCTCAAATTTCCCGTGTAATGGCGAAACATTATAAAGCTGATGCCGGACCCTGGGTGGAATATTTGAGCATACTGCAATAGTTCAATGCAAAACATCACAACTTTTAAATATGAGAGGAATTAATTTTTTTGCCGGCCTTGGAACGATATTGATTTTTATGGGTGCATTTTGTTTTAAAGCCGTATTACAAAAGAATACAGTTAAAGACAAAGAAAACAGGGAACAGGTTAATCATGCGCCCGTAAAAAAAAGTAGAAAATTATTGCTGCTGTTCATTGGAAGCCTTTGTATACTATCCGGCATTTTATTGATTGCAAAATCTATTAAAGAAATATAAAACAAGTATCGCCCGTTTCCTGTCTATACTAACCATTCAAATAAACAACTCAGCATCCTTTTCTAAAGTCTTTATCTTAGCCGGGTGTCAACTAAAACCCGCAGGCAATTAACTTTATTCGTTGAAGCAACAGATGCTGCAACCATTGAGCAGGTGCGTACAAAATTCAATCCTGTACAAAGAAGCCTCATCAACTGTCATGTTACTTTATGCAGGGAAGATGAACTGGACGACTTGCAGAAGGTCATCAGTAATATCAATACAAAAAAGCATTCTGCAGTTACCATTCATTTTGCAAAGCCAGTTCGTTTTGCTGAAGGCAAAGGAGTACAGCTTCCCGGCATTAGCGATAACATTGCTTTTCACAGCTTACGTAAACTTATATTACAGGGCATACATGATCAACCTCGCAAACACGAACCGCATATCACCTTACTCCATCCACGAAATTCAACCTGCACAGATGAAGTGTTCAGTGAAATAGGAGAACTGGTTTTCCCTTCAGCAATAACATTCAAAAAAATATCTCTTATTGAACAGGCAGATTTAAACAGTAAATGGGAACTTGTGCAGGAATTTTCTTTACAGGAAAAACATTCAGCATGAAAAAATTACTCAATCTCTGTTTACTCCTCACCTTCCAGTTTGGCTATTTAGAATGGGGCAAGGGTTATCACACATTTATTTTCCAGGCAGAGGCCGAGATCATTTCAAAAGCAATGAGTAATGCAGCATCAGCCGTGCATCCGCTGATTGTTATTCCACTTGCAGGATTGCTTATTCTGCTGTACACCCTTTTTCAAAAAACACCTTCACGGTTTTTAAGTTTAAGCGGTTTGGCCTGTTTAAGCGTATTGATGCTGCTGTTATTATTTATCGGTGTTACTGCAGGTAAGTGGAAAATACTTGCATCCACCATTCCTTTTTTTGTGGCAGCTTTTTTTGTGTTGCGTACCAACTGGAAACGTACAGAAAGGGTTTGACCTTCTGAAAGCAAATCCATCAATTCCAAACCCCTTCCTGCCCTGCTTAAAAAAACTATCTTTATACAAAGCACATTATATGGCGAATCCCCTTTCAATAAAAGAAAAACTGCACCTCTATATTGAAACAGCTGACGAACAAAAGCTGCAGGCAATTTATACCCTGCTTGAAGATGAAATCAACTGAAAATACAGCAAGGAAGATATTGAACTGTTTCACCAGCGCAGACAAAACTACCTGCAGGAACCGGGCGAAAGTTATACTGCAAAGAACTCCATAACCTCTATACGGAGGTCCGGGTTATAGTATATCCTTTGTTCAAAAGCAACAGTAGTTTGCAATTTCTTCCATCACTTAAAAACTGAAACGAGTAAGCTCCCAACCCGCCTATTTCTGTATTTTTGCCCCTCAATTTTAACTATGAGTACTGTAAAGGTTGGATTGGTGCAGATGAGCTGCACCGCAAATAAAGAAGAGAACCTGCAAAAGGCGATTGCAAAAACAAGGGAAGCTGCTGCCAAGGGTGCACAGATCGTTTGTCTGCAGGAGTTGTTTACCTCCCTCTATTTTTGCGATGAAGAGAACTATGATCATTTTCTGCTGGCAGAAGCTATCCCCGGCCCTTCAACTGAAGTGCTGAGTGCTGTTGCCAAAGAATTAGGTGTGGTGATCATTGCTTCCCTGTTTGAAAAACGTACTCAGGGTTTGTATCATAATACAACAGCTGTACTGGATGCTGATGGAACTTATTTGGGCAAGTACCGCAAGATGCATATCCCCGATGATCCTGCTTACTACGAAAAATTTTATTTTACTCCCGGCGACCTGGGTTATAAAATATTCAAAACAAAATTCGCCAGCATTGGTGTACTCATTTGCTGGGATCAGTGGTATCCGGAAGCAGCACGTATTACAGCATTGATGGGTGCGGAAATTTTATTCTATCCAACAGCCATTGGCTGGGCCACTGCACAGGATGAAGCAACCAATACGGAACAGTACAATGCATGGCAAACCATTCAGCGAAGTCATTCCGTTGCCAATGGTGTGCATGTGGTAAGTGTAAACCGTGTTGGGTTAGAACAGAATGGTGCGATGAAATTCTGGGGCGGTTCGTTTATCAGCAATCCGTTTGGCTCACTGTTATACAAAGCATCGCATGATGCGGAAGAAGTACATGTGCAGGAACTCGATCTGAAAAAAACAGATCAGTACAGAACGCACTGGCCATTTTTACGAGACAGGAGGATTGATTCGTATCAGCCGATTACAAAGAGGTTTATTGATGAAGAATAAAAAGACGGAAAGTTAGAAAGACCGTAAGTCGGAAAGAATTACTCAGAATTTTTGAACTGTCTTCCGGTCTTCCAAACTTGCGGACTTTCGGACTTACCCAGCTTCCTAACTTTAAAAAACAAACACCATGTCATTCAAATTCGAAAAACTGATTGTCTGGCAGAAAGCATTGGATTTGTCTGACGAAATAAATAAACTGGTAAAGACTTTTCCAAAAGAGGAGTTATACATTCTTACTTCGCAAATAAAAAGAGCTGCTGATTCAGTTGCTTTGAATATTGCGGAAGGATCAACCGGGCAAACGAATCCTGAATTCGCAAAATTTCTTGGTTATTCACTGCGGTCAAATGTTGAAGTTGTCAGTTGTTTGCATATTGCTAAAAGAAGAGAATATATTAACAACGAAAATTTTGACAGGCTCTATAAAATGTGTGAAGAAATTCTTGTTATGATCAATGCATTACGTAAAACATTAAAATAAAAAAATTGAAACTATACAATTATACTGATCGCTTTCTTTCTTCCGGACTTTCTGACTTACCGTCTTCCGGACTCAGCAATTCTCCAACCCCAAAATCACTCGGCTATTATTTCCCTGCAGAATTTGCATTGCATGAAGCCACATGGCTTTCATGGCCGCATAAGGAAGCAAGCTGGCCGGGGAAGATTCATACGATCTATCCTTACTATACACAGTTCATTAAAACACTGGCGCAAAGTGAAAAAGTACGGATCAATGTTGCAGATGAAACAATGAAAAAATTTGCGTTGGGTCATTTGCAAACAGCAGGCGTTGATTTGAGTAAAGTTGAATTTTTCTTTCACCCAACCAACGATGCATGGTGCAGGGATCATGGACCGGCATTTCTCATCAACCCAAACGCAGAACAGAAAAAAGTAATTGTTGACTGGGGCTATAATGCATGGGGTGGAAAATATCCTCCGTTTGATTTAGATGATGTGATTCCAACATTGATTGGCAAACATTACAATATCCCTGTTTTTAATCCCGGCATTGTGATGGAAGGTGGTTCGGTTGAATTCAATGGAAAAGGCACAGTGATGACATCCACTGCATGTTTATTAAATCCAAACCGTAATCCGCATCTCAATCAGCAGCAGATAGAAGAATACCTCAGCAATTATTATGGTGTTGATCAAATCCTCTGGATCGATGAAGGAATTGTTGGTGATGATACTGACGGACATATTGATGATACGGTTCGTTTTGTAAATGAGGATACAGTGATAACTGTGATTGAAGAAAATAAAAATGACGAGAACTACGATCTGCTGCAGCATAATTTAAAACAGCTGCAGCAAATGCGTTTGCTCAACGGAAAGCAACTGAACATTGTTGAACTTCCTATGCCCGATGAATTGATTTATGAAGAGCAGCGTCTCCCCTGTTCTTACGCCAATTTTTATATCGCCAACAAATCAGTGATTGTTCCCACATTCCGTTCTGCAAAAGATGAAAAGGCATTGCAGATTATTCAGCAGTGTTTTCCAACAAGAGAAGTAATTGGAATTGATTCAACAGAAATTATCTGGGGATTGGGAAGTTTTCATTGTCTCAGTCAGCAGGAACCTTTGGTATAAAGAAAAACCTCCTGTAAAAACAGGAGGTTAATCGATAGCCTGCCTTAAGCAGGCTTGCCACTTATAAAAAAGGGAACTTTAAAATCAACTTTTAAGAAGCATTTCATTCATCTCCATCCGGGTGGCTCGCAGTTTTACGTCTGCTTACCGTACCTGGATTTTGATTCCCCTTTTTTTGCATCAGGAACAGGTGACAACTATAATTTCACATGCTTATCTACTATTTTAATTCAGTTGTCAGTTTGTCCGCAGATGCCGCTGCTTCATTTTTCAACAAAACAGTTTATAACTAACAGTGTTACCTGTTAAATTTAGAAGCTGAAAATAGCCGCTACACTGAAAGAACCCGCACTTTTAGCTGTTGGAGTTGTTGGCAAATCAGTATTCTTAAAGAATAAAGGATCATTTGCTGCATCCACTCTGAACTCAGGAACAATCATGATTCCTTTTACCGGTTTGATGTTAAACGACAGAGTAGCATCAAACAGTGATGTTCCGATGCCGGCTGCACCATCATCATCAGAGAAATATTCACCTCTTAAAGTAAATCCAAATTTTTCAACCGGGCTTACATTGATGTATAAAGCTGAACCGTACCATGATGCAGAAGAACCTACAGGTGGATTCACAGACTTCACTGTACCGTCATAACCTAAGCCGAATTTATCATTCACGTTATAGATGGCAGTTAATCCAAACTGGTTAATGGAATTATCACCCATATCTTTTCCACCAACATAATTTAAGTACCCGCTGAATTTATCCCCTACTTTGCTGATCTGGGCAATCACATTCTTTTTAGCAAAAGGAGCAGAGATAAAATCAGTAGGATTTGAAATTCCGATCATACCTGCAAAGCCTCCGCCAAAAGTAAAGTCAGCCTTTAAACCTGTATGAGAGAAAGGTCCGTAAGAGAACATATAGCTCATGCTGTAGTTTTTGTTCAGTTGCGGATCGAGTAACTCGTAACCAACATGTGTGGCCCATTTACCTGCTGTAAACTTAACCTTATCAGAAGGTGCATAGGTTACATATGCCTGCTTAATGGCAGCCAGAATTCCTGTTTCATTATAAGAAAACTCAGCAGCCCTTGTTCCAAAACCGAGATCAGCTACAGCTCCAACCTTTCCTTTACTGTAATCAAATTTCAATGAAGCCATACCCAGTTCAAATGAATTCTGTGAATTGGTGAAGCTGGTTTTATTATTGAAAGAAGGTATGTCTTTTGCATTCTGAAAATTGTACCGGTAGTAAACGTCAACTGATCCGGTAATATTTAATGTGCCTGCTGAGGCAGAATCCTGCGCTTTGAGAGTAATTGTTGAAAAAACAGCGAGGATAGAGATAGCAGATACGAGAACTTTTCTTAGCATTGTATTATAATTTTAAGTGTTAATAAGGGTACAGCAGATGAGTTGCGTCAACAACCCATCATTATGCTGTACCTTTTTTAATTAGTTAATAATTCAGGAAATGAATCAGGAGAAAATTACATTCCGGTAACTTCTTCTTCTTCCATTTTTCCGTTCTTGGCAACGAGTAATGTACCCTGCATGTATTTTTCATCATGCTGAGAAGCATCCAGGCCAAGCTCTTCTTCTTCTTCAGTAACACGCATTGGAAGAATGAAGTTGATGAACTTGAAAATCAGGAAAGAAGCGGTGAAGCTGAACGTTACAACAATAGCGAGTGCTTTCACCTGTGTAAAGAAGAAATCAAAATTGCCATAGAACAAACCATCATTCCCGGCAGCGTTAATTGCTTTTGTTGCAAAAATACCGGTCATGAGCATACCTACCATACCACCAATACCATGACAGGGGAATACATCGAGTGTATCATCGAGTCTTGATTTTTGTTTGTAGTATACTGCAATATTAGAAATGATAGCAGCAACAGCTCCAATGAATATACTTTGAGGAATAGCTACAAAACCTGCGGCAGGTGTAATAGCAACCAAACCTACAACCGCACCGATACAGAAACCGAGTACAGAAGGTTTTTTTCCACGTAATACATCAAAGAACATCCAGCTTAAACCTGCAGCAGCAGCAGCAGTATTGGTAGTTGCAAAAGCAGAAACAGCCAGTGAATTTGATCCAAGAGCAGAACCTGCGTTGAAACCAAACCAGCCAAACCAGAGTAAACCGGTACCGATCAAAACGTAGGGAACGTTTGCAGGTGGAATTTCCCTGTTTTCAATATGAACTTTGCGGCGTTTCAAAACCAGTGCACCAGCTAAGGCTGCACAACCGGCAGAAATATGTACAACTGTACCACCCGCAAAATCCAATGCTCCCATTTTAAAGAGGAATCCATCCGGATGCCAGCTCCAATGCGCCAAAGGTGCATATACCAGTAAACTGAACAACACCGTAAATAAAATGTAAGAAGTAAAACGGATCCTTTCCGCTACTGCTCCTACAACCAGTCCGGGAGTAATTACGGCAAACATCATTTGAAACAAAGCAAATAATGCCAGCGGAATTGTTGGAGCTAAACTCCATGGTGCACCGGAAGTAACATCCTTAAAAAACAGGAATGTAGTGGGGTTACCGATAACGCCGCCAATTGAATCTCCAAAGGCAAGGCTGAAACCTACAACAACCCATAATACACCAACAATACCTGCAGCAACAACACTCTTAATCATGGTGGAGATTACATTCTTGCGATGTACCATCCCGCCATAAAAGAAGGCTAAGCCAGGGGTCATTAAAAATACCAATGCAGTTGCAACAATAATCCATGCAATGTCGGCTGCATTATAGGCTCCGGCTTTATCCTCAAAATTGGGAAGTGCCGGAATAAACAAAGCTGCGATAGCAACGGCCGCCAAAATAAGGAAGGGGGCGATTTGTCTTGGGGTTACTTTTTTAATCATGGTTTGATCGATTTTTAATAGTTACATTAATTATTTTTATAATTAATTAAGATTTAACTAAAATAAAACAAATATCAATTCAATGCTTTCTATTAATTAACATGTTATATTTATTAATATGATTGAAAATAATACAAAAAAAAGACCTAAAGTATTGAAAGCATATACTTTAGGTCCAACTAACCCATTTGGGCATAATAAAACTGATTATAAACAGTCTTAAATTTATACGATTAAAAGAGCAGCCTGCTGATCTTTTGTCTCAAGCAGTGAAGACCCCACTAAAAACTCATCCACTTTACGGGCACATTCCCTTCCTTCACTGATAGCCCACACAACCAGTGATTGCCCACGGCGCATATCACCGGCAGTAAATACTTTATTAATACTTGTATGAAACTCTTTCTCTGTTGCCTTTACATTCTTACGTTCATCCAGTTCTACATCCAATTGTTCCAGCATGCCGCTGTATTGGGGATTTACAAAACCCATTGCCAGCAAAGCAAGTTCACATGGGATAACACGTTCGCTTCCTTCACGTTCAACAAACGATGAGGGCCGGCCATCTTCACTGCTCTTCCATTCCAGATCAACAATTTTAATTGCTTTCAGGTTACCCTTTTCATCCCCAATAAATTCTTTAGTTGCAATGGCCCACTGACGAACTGCACCTTCTTCATGTGAAGAGGAAGTTTTCAACGTCATGGGATAAGTTGGCCAGGGCATGAAAGCTGTTCTGTCGGTTGGAGGCATAGGCATTAACTCAAACTGTGTTACCGTTTTTGCTTTATGGCGGTTACTTGTTCCTACACAGTCACTGCCCGTATCACCACCACCTATGACAACAACATTTTTACCGGTTGCAAAAATATCTTCAGTGTAAATATTACTTTCAATAGCTGCATTTGCCAACGGATCAAGCTTTGCATTGCGTTTGTTTTGCTGTTTTAAAAACTGCATGGCGAAATAAACACCTTTCAGCTCTCTGCCGGGTATTGGTAAATCTCTCGGAACAGTTGACCCACCTGCCAATACAATTGCATGGTATTCTCTCAGCAGATCGTTGACACTTATATTCACACCAACATTTGCATTACACTTAAACGTAATACCTTCTTCCTCCATTAGTTTTGCCCTGCGGTCGATTACCCATTTCTCTAATTTGAAATCAGGAATGCCATAACGCAATAATCCACCAACCTGGTCATCACGCTCAAAAACGGTAACAGTATGACCAGCATAGTTCAACTGCGCAGCAGCTGCTAATCCAGCCGGGCCACTCCCAACAACTGCCACTTTTTTACCTGTTCGTTTGTTGATTTTTCTTGCCTGCACAAATCCTTTATCAAATGCAATTTCAATGATATGTTTTTCGATTTCTTCAATTGCAATTGCCGGTTGATTGATACCTAACACACAGGCCTGTTCACAGGGAGCAGGACAAATTCTTCCGGTAAACTCAGGAAAGTTATTGGTTGAAGTGAGAATGCTATAGGCTTCTTTCCATTCTTTGCGATATACTGCATCATTAAATTCAGGAATTACATTTCCTAAAGGACATCCGCTATGGCAAAATGGAACACCACAATTCATACAGCGTCCGCTCTGTTCATTGAGCTTTTCGTCGGGATAGCGATTTATAAACTCGTTGTAATCATTCACCCGCTCTTCTGCTTTCCGTTTAGCGGGGAGTTCTCTTGTAAATTCTAAAAAACCGGTTGGCTTACCCATGAGAAACTGTTTATCGTTTCGTAGTTAATTAATTTATTTTCCTGCAGCGATTGTCTGTGATCTTTTTAACAACGCTTTCTTATAATCAGTTGGGAATACTTTTACAAAATGATGGAGTTGATTTTCAAAATCACCCAGTACAAATTTTGCAACGGAGCTTCCTGTATAATCAAAATGCTTCTGAATCATCTGCTTCAATTCCTTGGCATCATCCTCATTCAAAGGATCCAGGTCAACCATTTCCTTATTGCAATTTTTGCTGAACTTTCGTTTCACATCATATACAAACGCAACACCACCACTCATACCCGCAGCAAAGTTTCTTCCTGTATCACCGAGTATCACAACTCTTCCGCCAGTCATGTATTCGCAACCATGATCGCCCACACTTTCAACAACCACATTTGCACCTGAGTTACGAACTGCAAAACGTTCACCGGCTTTACCACGAATGAATGATTCACCGCTTGTAGCACCGTAAAAAGCAACGTTACCGATGATGATATTTTCTTCCGCAGTGTAAGTGGATGTTTTATCAGGATAGATAATTAATCTTGCACCGCTTAATCCTTTACCGAAATAATCATTGGCATCACCTTCCAGTTCAAGTGTTATACCGTTGGTATTGAAAGCACCAAAACTCTGACCGGCTGTTCCTTTGAATTTGAAATGAATCGTGTCTTCCGGCAAACCTTCAGCACGGTATTTCTTTGTAATCTCATTGGAGAGAATCGTTCCTGCAGTACGGTCTGTATTCTTAATATCAAACGATGCCACAACTTTCTCCATATTATCAATGGCAGGTTTTGCTGCTGCTAATAATTTCCAGTCAAGTACATCGGCTAAGCCATGATCCTGTTCTTCTGTGCAATACAACGGAGTATGTGCAGCAGCAGGTTCTTTATATAAAATGGGCGACAGATCAAGCTTACTGAATTTCCAGTGATGAATATTCTCTCTCATCTGCAAACTGTCAACCTGGCCAACCATTTCATTCACAGTTTTGAAACCAAGCTCTGCCATGATCTCTCTCAACTCCTGCACTAAGAAACGGAAGAAATTCACCACATGATCTGCATTACCTGTAAACCGTTTACGCAATTCAGGATCCTGTGTTGCCACACCAACAGGACATGTATTCATATGACATTTACGCATCATGATACAACCTTCCACCACCAATGCACCTGTTGCAACACCCCACTCTTCTGCACCTAATAATGCAGCAATGGCAATATCACGACCTGTTTTCATTTGTCCATCGGCCTGCACTACAACACGGCTGCGTAATTTATTTTTTACTAATGTCTGATGTGTTTCCGCCAAACCTAATTCCCATGGTAAGCCTGCATGTTTGATAGATGAAACCGGTGATGCACCAGTACCACCATCAAATCCACTGATGAGTACAACATCCGCTTTTGCTTTTGTTACACCGGCAGCAATGGTACCTACACCTGCTTTACTTACCAGCTTCACGTTAATACGTGCAGCACGGTTTGCATTTTTTAAATCGAAGATCAATTGTGCAAGATCTTCAATAGAATAAATATCATGATGCGGTGGTGGTGAAATTAAACCAACGCCCGGAGTTGAGTGACGTGTTTTACCAATCCACTCATCTACTTTATGTCCGGGTAACTGTCCGCCTTCACCGGGTTTTGCACCCTGGGCCATTTTAATCTGCAACTCATCTGCTTCTGTGAGATATAAACTTGTTACACCAAAACGTGCAGATGCAACCTGCTTAATGGCAGAACGCATGCTGTCACCATTCGGCAAACGGTCATATCTTTTTTCATCTTCCCCACCTTCACCTGTATTGCTTTTTCCACCCAAGCGATTCATGGCAATAGCAAGTGTTGTATGCGCTTCCCATGAAATAGAACCAAAGCTCATGGCTCCTGTTGCAAAACGTCTGAATATATTTTCAGCAGGTTCCACTTCATCAATACTGATGGAAGGACGGTTACGTTTAAAGTCAAATAAACTTCTGAGTGTTGCGGCTTTCTCACTCTGATCATTTACATGCTTTGAATATTTTTTAAATGTTGCATAATCATTCATCTTAGTTGAATACTGCAACAAATGAATACTTGTTGGATTGAATAAATGGAATTCTCCTTTCCGTTTCCACTGATATACACCACCAACAGGTAAGCGATCAACAGGAATATCTTTTTTGCTGAACGCAAAATAATGTTTCGCTAATGCTTCCCTTGCAATTTCTTCCAGGCCAATTCCCTGGATGCGGCTGGTAGCACCGGTGAAATATTTATCAACCACTTCCTGGTTAATACCGAGTATTTCAAAGATCTGCGCACCCTGGTATGATTGCAGAGTGGAGATACCCATCTTTGAAAATACTTTCAGCAAACCATCGCACAATGATTTGATATAATTATAGCGTAATGCATCCCAGTCAAGATCAGTTTGCAGATGACCATTCACTTTCATATTGCGGATGGTTGCCAATGCTAAGTATGGATTGATAGCAGTTGCACCAAATGCAATTAAACATGCAAAGTGATGTACTTCCCAAACATCTCCTGCTTCTACAACAATACCTACCTGTCCACGCAATCCTTTACGGATTAAATGATGATGAACAGCTGCAGTTGCCAATAAAGAAGGAATAGAAACGTGGTCGCTGTCAACTGCACGGTCGCAGAGAATCAATACTTCAAAACCATCGTGAACTGCATCCTCTGCATAACGGCAGATACGTTCAATCCCATCTTTTAATGAACCGGGTTTGCCATCAGCACGGAAATAAATCTGAATTGTTTTTGCCTGGAAAATTCCTGTATCAATACTTCTGATCTTTTCCAGTTCTGTACTTGTAAGAATCGGCTGCTTCAATGCCACAGTATGACAATGCATCGGAGATTCTTCCAGCAGATTTCCATTGTTACCAACGAATGCTGCCAAACTCATCACCATCCTTTCACGGATTGGATCAATCGGTGGATTGGTAACCTGTGCAAATAACTGTTTGAAGTAAGAAGATAAATGCTGCGGCTGATCGCTCAGCACAGCTAACGGAGTATCGGTTCCCATTGAACCGATTGGTTCTTTACCATCCAGTGCCATTGGCTTAATGATGGTATCAATATCTTCTGTTGAATATCCAAATGCTTTCTGATATTTTAAAATACTTTCATCACTGAGATGAGTAAACGCTACTCTTGGTTCAGGCAATTCTTCCAAACGGATCTTATTCTGATTCAGCCAATCACCATAAGGTTTTTGTGAGCAGATGGTTTCTTTCAGTTCTTCATCACTGATGATGCGTCCCTGTTCCATATCCACCACAAACATTTTACCCGGATGTAATCTTCCTTTTTTAATGATTGTTTTTGGATCAACCCAAACAACACCTGTTTCACTTGCCATGATTACACGGTCATCGGTTGTAATGCAGTAACGTGAAGGGCGAAGACCATTTCTATCTAAGGTTGCACCAATAATTTTTCCATCCGTAAATGAAATAGATGCCGGACCATCCCAAGGTTCCATGATGGATGCATGATATTCATAAAAGGCTTTCTTCACTGGGTCCATCTGGTCATTACCATCCCATGCTTCAGGGATCAGCATCATCATTACATGCGGCAGACTGCGGCCTGTCATTGCCAGTAATTCAATCATGTTATCAAGACATGCAGAATCAGACTGACCACCAGTGATGATGGGCAGCAACATTTCCATTTCAACCTGTGAAAAGTTAGGCGATGTAAATCCATGCTCGCTTGATTTCAACCAGTTAAGATTTCCCTGCAATGTGTTGATCTCTCCATTATGTGCAATGAAGCGGAATGGCTGTGCCAGTTTCCATGAAGGGAATGTGTTGGTTGCAAAACGGCTGTGTACCAAACCAAAAGCACTCACTACTCTTTTATTGCTGAGATCTGGAAAATAACCACGTACCTGTCCACTGGTTAACTGTCCTTTGTAAACAATTGTTTTATACGAAAGTGATGCAATGTAAAAACCAATTGCATCTTTTTTAACTGTGCTGTTGATGAGGTGTGTTGCATGATTACGCAATACAAACAACTTGCGTTCAAACTCATCGGGGTTTGTGATATGATCAGGAGATGCAACAAATACATGTTCCATTTCAGGTTCAACACTTAATGCAGTTGGACCGATACCATCAGGATTAACGGGAACTTTTCTGTAAGTAAGAATTTCCAATCCCAGTTTTTCTGCTGTGCGGTTGAAAATATCACGACACTCTTCCCTCAACTTTACTTCTCTGGGAAAGAAAATGGCACCTACTCCATATTTTCCAAATGAAGGAAGATGAACGCCAAGTTTCAAACACTCTTCAAAGAAAAATTCATGCGGCGTCTGGATCATAATACCTGCACCATCGCCTGTATTATTTTCACATCCGCATGCACCACGATGCTCCATGTTTTCCAACACAGTCAGCGCATCACTGATATGCTGGTGGGATTTACTGCCTTTTATACTGGCCACGAAACCGATTCCACACGCATCATGTTCAAATGCCGGGTCGTATAAACCTTTGTTGCCTGCCATTCTGCTTTGCAAGTTTTGATATGAATAAATATATTAAACAGCGTTTCTAACGGTAGCAAGCAATCGTCTAAAATTACCAAATTTATTAACTAACAAATGTTCTGGCATCCTTCGTATTTCTAACACTCAACTAACAGCAGACTGCCAAACACAGTACCTTTCTCTCTATACCTGTTTCTTTATGCCTCAGTGTTGATCACTTTCATATCCGTCATCGCCTGTCTTAAAACAGTCCCGATTTTTTCTACAGGATGTGAACGGAGAGTATGATTTACTGCAATTAATGCTTTATTATCAACTCCGGCATCCTTGCCTGTGTTGTAATTAGTACCAATTACATCTTTTTCAATTGTTGTCATAAATTCTTTCAGTAATGGTTTTGCTGCATGATCGAACAGGTAGCAGCCATATTCAGCTGTATCAGAAATAACACGGTTCATTTCATACAACTTCTTACGGGCAATTGTATTGGCGATTAACGGTGTTTCATGCAATGATTCGTAATAAGCTGATTCAGCTTTGATCCCTGCTTCCACCATTGTTTCAAATGCCAGTTCAACACCTGCACGTACAAAAGCAACCATCAGCAAACCATTATCAAAAAACTCCTGTTCAGAAATTTTTGCAGTAGTTGGCGCTGTTTTTTCAAAAGCTGTTTCTCCGGTTGCAGCACGCCATGTAAGCAGGTTCTTATCATCATTGGCCCAGTCAGCCATCATTGTTGAAGAGAATTCGCCGCTCATGATATCATCCTGGTGTTTCTGGAACAACGGACGTAAAATATTTTTTAATTCGGTTGATAATTCAAATGCTTTCAGTTTTGCAGGATTTGATAAACGATCGAGCATTGCAGTAACTCCACCGTGCTTCAAAGCTTCTGTAATTACTTCCCAGCCATACTGAATCAGTTTTGCAGCATAGCCCGGTTCAATTCCTTTTTGTACCATTTTATCAAAACATAAAATAGAACCAGTCTGTAACACACCACACAAGATGGTTTGCTCACCCATCAAATCAGACTTTACTTCAGCAACAAATGATGAACGTAATACACCTGCTCTGTGACCGCCTGTTGCAGCAGCATAGGCTTTTGCCTGCGCCAATCCTTTTCCTTCAGGATCATTTTCAGGATGCACGGCAATTAATGTAGGCACACCAAAACCTCTTTTATACTCTTCTCTTACTTCTGTACCAGGGCACTTTGGTGCTACCATGATCACAGTAATGTCTTTTCTTATCTGGGTTCCTTCTTCAACAATATTAAAGCCATGTGAATAAGAAAGTGTAGATCCCTTTTTCATCAATGGCATAATTGCCTTAACAACTGCTGTATGCTGTTTATCAGGAGTAAGGTTCAATACTAAATCAGCTGATGGAATCAATTCCTCATATGTACCAACTGTAAAGCCATTCTCTGTTGCATTTTTCCATGATGCCCGTTTGCTTTCAATTGCTTCCTTACGTAAAGTGTAAGCAATATCCAAACCTGAATCCCGCATGTTCAAACCCTGATTTAAACCCTGGGCGCCACAGCCAACAATAACGATCTTCTTTCCTTTTAATACATTCACACCATCCGCAAACTCACTATAGTTCATAAACTCACAAACACCTAATTGATTTAATTTTTCCCTGAGCGGCAGCGTGTTAAAATAATTTGCCATTTTGAATTTTCTGTTTTTGTTTTTACTGTTATTGACTTATTTAATTCGGCATCGGCCTCATCCTCCATCTCCTTCTCCAAAAGAGAAGGAGCGGTGCT
>CAZOLW010000010.1:0-99967 GCA_964580775.1 uncultured Chitinophagaceae bacterium
TGTTTAATGAAATTGAAAGTGAAGTAAAAGGGAAAGTGATTAAAATACTAGTGGAAGATCAATCACCTGTTGAATACGATCAGCCTTTGTATCTTGTAGATCCCAGTTAATTTGAAAATATGTTCATTGAAAACCTGTAAAGAAAACAGAGTTTCAAAAAGCAGAACATAGGTCATCTTCAAATTATCACATCTTCAAATTATCAAATTAACTACATGTTTAAAAAGATATTGATTGCCAACAGAGGTGAAATTGCTTTACGCATTATTCGAACCTGTCGTGAAATGGGCATTAAAACAGTAGCTGTTTATTCAACTGCCGATAGAGAGAGTATGCATGTGAAATTTGCAGACGAAGCTGTTTGTATTGGTAAACCTGCCAGTGCTGAATCTTATCTCAATGTTCCCAATATTATTGCTGCTGCTGAAATAACCAATGCTGATGCCATTCATCCAGGCTACGGTTTCTTAGCAGAGAATGCACGTTTTGCTGAAATCTGCGGACAAAATGGAATTAAGTTTATTGGCCCGACTCCGGATCAGATCCGTGCAATGGGCGATAAGATTACTGCTAAAGAAACCATGATTAATGCGGGTGTGCCGGTTGTACCTGGTGGAAAAGGCTTGCTGGAAAGTGTGGATGATGCAAAAGAATCGGCAAAAAAAATTGGTTATCCTGTCATACTGAAAGCTACTGCCGGTGGTGGTGGTAAAGGAATGCGTGTTGTATGGAATGAAGAAGAACTGGAACGCAACTACGATATGGCGAAGAATGAAGCAGGTGCTTCGTTTAAGAACGATGGTATTTACATGGAAAAATTTGTGGAAGAGCCACGCCATATTGAAATACAGATTGCAGGTGACCGTTTTGGAACGGTTTGTCATTTAAGTGAAAGAGATTGTTCAATTCAACGTCGTCATCAGAAACTGGTTGAGGAATCACCTTCGCCATTCATGACTGCCGATTTAAGGAAAGCAATGGGTGAGGCCGCTATCAGGGCTGCCTCTGCTATTGGATATGAAAGTGTAGGAACCATTGAGTTTCTGGTTGACAAGCACCGCAATTTCTATTTCATGGAAATGAATACACGTATCCAGGTAGAGCATTGCGTAACTGAAGAGGTAACTAACTTTGATTTGATCAAGGAACAGATATTGATTGCAGCAGGGGAGAAGATCAGCGGGGAGAATTATGAACCTCAGATGCATGCAATAGAATGCCGCATTAATGCTGAAGATCCTTATCATGATTTCCGTCCTTCACCCGGGAAAATTACAACGCTTCATCAGCCAGGTGGTCATGGCATTCGTATTGACTCACATGTATATGCAGGTTATGTTATTCCTCCTTACTACGATTCAATGATTGCGAAAATTATTTCTGTTGCAAGAACAAGAGAGGAAGCAATCAATACAATGAGCCGTGCATTAAGTGAATATATTATTGAAGGGGTGAAGACTACCATTCCTTTTCATCAGCAGCTGATGAAGGATGAAAACTTCCGCAAAGGAAATTTTACTACAAAGTTTTTGGAATCATTTGAAATGAAGTAATAAATTCTAACGTATATCGAAAGCCGCTACTAGACTGAGCGGCTTTTTAGTTTTGTATAAGTGCGGGGAATAAAAAAGCCTCATACAATTAGTATGAGGCTTTGAAATAAATCAGAACTTTATTATTAACGTAAGAACAGTAATTCTCTGTATTTAGGCAGGTACCAGCTTGCATCATCAACAAGGAGTTCAAGCTTGTCAACATGATAGCGGATTTCATCAAAGAATTTGCCTTTCACATCATCGCAGTAAGCAATCGCTTTTGATCTTGAATCAGCAATGCCATTCGCTTTTTTGCGTGCTTCAATCATTTGCTCAACCAGGTCACTTACTTTATTGATATGAACAGAGATTTTTTCCAGGATCTGTTTTTGATTGGCATAAGATGAAGTGTCAATACCAATGTCAATCAAACCTTTGATGTTGCTGATAAGAATATTCTGATACCTGATAGCGGCAGGTAAGATGTGACTTGTACAAAGTTCACCCATAATACGTCCTTCGATCTGTACTTTCTTAATGTAGTTTTCGAGTTCAATTTCATGACGTGCTTCCAGTTCAGCATGTGTGAATACGCCTGTATTTTCAAATAACTCTTTTGATTTTTTGGTAATCATTGCATCAAGGGCCAATGGAGTTGTTTTAACATTCGGCAATCCACGCTTTTCAGCTTCTTTTGCCCATGCTTCACTGTAACCATCACCTTCAAACAATACTTTTTTGCTTTCTGCAACATAACGCTGTAACACATGCATGATGGCGATTTCCTTCTTATCACCTTTCTCAATTAACGCATCAACTTCAGTTTTAAACTGAACAAGTGTTTCAGCCATGATTGCATTTAATACAGTCATTGCATTTGAACAGTTTGCACTTGAACCAACCGCACGGAATTCAAACTTGTTTCCGGTAAATGCAAATGGTGAAGTACGGTTACGGTCTGTATTATCGAGTAACAGTTCAGGAATGCTCTTATGTAAATCTAATTTTAAGATCGCTTCATCCTGTTCGTCGAACTTATCAGTTACTCTTTTTTCAACTGCTTCCAGTACTTCAAAAAGATATTTACCAACGAAAACAGAAATGATAGCAGGAGGTGCTTCGTTTGCTCCGAGACGATGATCGTTACCGGCGCTTGCGATAGACGCTCTTAAAATGTCAGCATACTGGTCAACTGCACGAACCACATTCGTAAAGAATGTAAGGAACATGAGGTTGGTCTTAGGCGTTTTGCCCGGTGCTAAAAGATTAACACCTGTATCAGTAGCCAAACTCCAGTTATTATGCTTACCACTACCGTTAATGCCGGCAAATGGTTTTTCGTGTAACAACACTCTTAATTTATGACGGCGTGCAACACGATCCATCACATCCATCAATAAGGAGTTATGGTCAATTGCTACTGCAACTTCTTCAAAAATAGGAGCACACTCAAACTGAGCAGGTGCTACTTCATTATGACGTGTACGTAAAGGAATACCTAATTTGTATGATTCATTTTCAAAGTCACGCATGAACGCATACACTCTTTCAGGAATAGATCCGAAATAATGATCTTCCAGCTGCTGACCTTTTGCAGGAGCATGACCAAATACTGTACGTCCGCTTAATACTAAGTCAGGACGTGCATTAAATAATGCTTCGTCAACAACAAAGTATTCCTGTTCCCAACCGAGCGTAGGAGTTACTTTGGTTACATTTTTATCGAAGTAGTGACAAACATCAAGTGCTGCTTTGTTTACTGCTTCCAGTGCTTTTAAAACTGGTCCTTTATAATCGAGAAGTTCGCCGGTATAGGAAACAAATACAGTTGGAATGCAAAGTGTTTTTCCATTTCCAATTTCCATGATGAATGCAGGAGAAGAAGGATCCCATGCAGTATAACCACGGGCTTCGAAAGTTGCACGCAAACCACCACTTGGGAAAGAAGATGCATCGGGTTCCTGCTGGATCAACGCTGCGCCATCAAATTCTTCAATAGCAGTACCATCACTTTTTAATGTAAAGAAAGAATCATGTTTTTCTGCAGTAGTTCCAGTTAATGGTTGAAACCAGTGTGTATAATGAGTTACACCTTTTGATTCAGCCCACTGACGAACACCACTGGCAATCTGGCTTGCCATGCTGCGATCAATTCTTTTACCTCCCTTAACGGAAGTTAACAGGCTTTTATATGCTTCATCACTTAAAAATTCACGGGCAATTTTTAATGTGAAAACATTTTCACCAAAAATGGCTGTAATTTTTGTTGGGCCGGCAACATCAGGAGATTGCTGGTTCTTTAAATTGTCAATTGCTTTAAATCGTAAGGATTGCATGTAAGAATTGTTTAAGGAGCAAATGAACGAAAAAAAGTCGAAAAATTTGGTGACGCCCTTTAAAAAATACTGTGAAAACGATTGCAAACACAAGATTTGTGGAAAAGTTCCGCTTTAAATAACGGTTTTGAACAACCGTTAGCGTAAAATCAAAAACATGTAATTTATTTTAATACGTTTTTCTTCCAATCGATTGTGGCAATAATCGGAACAAGAATAAAGGGGAAGAAAATAGCACGGTAACGAACAATTGCTCCTAATTGTGGCACAATATACCCGGTTAATAAAAGCAATACCATTGAAACAAGGAAGAGAAACTGAACAACCGAATGTTTATATGGGTTATCAGTAAAACGGAAGAACCAGATGGATACAAGCAACCAGATAAAAAGAATTTCTATTGCACTCATTAAATAAAGCGGATTCACAAACTCTGTAACATAAGGACGAACCAGTGCATGATTCAAAGCCTGTGGTGCATTTTTGATAAAACCAATAAATGTTGGTTCCAGCTTTCGTTGTGGTAAAAATGAGTTGCCGCCTAATTTGATAAAATCGTTATTCCTTAAAACAATGGAGATGGGAAGATCAAGTTTGGGATGAATAAACTTTGCGCCAAAAAAAACACTGCTGCATATTATTGTAACAAGCAAAAAAGCAACCCATTTTCGTTTGAAATATTTTTCTGCCAGCCACCAGGCAAAGAAACCGGGAACAGCCGCCAGTACAACATGATTTCGTACAGGAAAGATAAGAGCGATCAGTAAAAAAATGTATAAGGCATTTTTTATACCGAATCTTTTTTCCTTCAGTGCGAAATACATAATAAATACTGCCAGTGATAACAATGTAAACACCAGCCCATCTTTATGAATGCCTGAAGACCAGAAAAGAAAAGAAGGGAACAGAAATGTACTGCAGGTAATCAATTTTAACCTGTTGGGAAATACATCATTCATTACTCTTATCAATGCTACCGGACCAAAGAATGTGATAAATGAATACAAGATAACATTGACGTAATAACGGGAACCGGAGAACAGATTAAACAGTGAAACAATCTTTACCATATATATATGCTTCAGATCGTTCCAGTAAGAATTTACACTGGAAAAGAGATGCCGGTACTCTTTGCCATATGGATTATCAACAATGCTTGTGAAGTATTGCAGGGGATAATTCAATAAAAGCTGGGTGTCCTGCTTTCCCTGGAAAAAGAATTTCCAGGTGTCTGCTGAGTTCTCATAGTTGGGAATGGTGGTGAAAAACCATCCGTAAGCCACGCCGGCAGCAACTTTCAATATAAATAAACCGATCAGCCATTTGGAATTTAATCCCGATTTCTGAAAAAAGGGAATCCTGATAATTAACCAGCAAAAGAATAAGAGGTATATAGCAAACAGTAGATAGGTCATGTGATATTCAGCAAATTAAATTATTTCTTTCCATAGAATCAACCATTCACCAGATTGTTTTTTCCTGTTGGGAGAATCTGAACAGAATCTTTATAACAAGTGGTGGATATATAGCCTCATACTTTTCATGTCGGTTTCATTTGTCATTTGTACTTTTGCGCTTTCTTATAAATCATGGATATAACAGTTAAAACCGCTCAGCAGCTTCGTCTTACAGAAGAAGAATTTGAACTTATTAAACAGAAACTCGGACGTACGCCCAACTTCAATGAACTCTGCGCCTTCAGTGGAATGTGGAGTGAACATTGCAGTTATAAGAACTCCATTAAGTGGTTGAAAACGTTGCCCCGTGATGGCGGACGAATGTTAGTAAAAGCAGGAGATGAGAACGCCGGACTGATGGATATTGGAGATGATCTGGGAGTGGTGTTTAAAATTGAAAGTCATAATCACCCTTCAGCAATTGAACCTTTCCAGGGTGCTGCAACAGGAGTGGGGGGTATTCACCGTGATATATTTACGATGGGTGCAAGACCAATTGCGTCACTCAATTCACTTCGTTTTGGCAATTTGAAAGAAGCCAAAACACAGCATTTGCTGGGCGGAATTGTACATGGTATTGGTCATTACGGTAACTGTTTTGGTGTACCAACTGTTGGAGGTGAAATTTATTTTGAGAATTGTTATCATACCAATCCACTCGTGAATGCGATGAGTGTGGGTATTGTAAAAGCAGGTGAAACAGTATCTGCAACTGCTGCGGGTATTGGTAATCCTGTGTTCTTTGTTGGCAGTGCTACCGGTAAAGACGGCATTGGCGGTGCAAGTTTTGCCAGCGCTGATATTACAGCCGACAGTGCAGAAGATTTACCTGCTGTACAGGTGGGTGATCCGTTCCAGGAAAAGAAATTACTGGAAGCTTGTTTAGAAGTAATTCAAACGGGTGCAGTTGTCGGTATGCAGGATATGGGTGCAGCCGGAATCATTTGTTCAACTGCTGAGATGAGTGCAAAAGGTGAAGTGGGTATGCGGATTGATCTGGATAAAGTTCCTACACGTCAGCAGAACATGAAAACATGGGAACTGTTACTGAGCGAAAGCCAGGAACGTATGCTGATGGTTGTTGAAAAAGGGAAAGAACAATTAGTACTGGATGTATTTGAAAAATGGGATCTGCCCTGCTCCGATATTGGTGAAGTAACCGGCGATGGTATGCTTCGTTTTTATATGCATGGTGAACTGGAAGCAGAATTACCGGCGTATGAATTAGTATTAGGCGGCGGCGCACCACAGTATACAAGAGAATATGCAGAGCCTGCTTATTTTGAAAAGATCAAAGCATTTGATGCAAATACAATTGAAGTACCTGACGATTTAAAATCAGTTGCTGAACAGATTATACAAATACCAAACATTGCAAGTAAACGAACAGTGTATCATCAATACGACAGTATGGTGGGTACAGGTAATACAAGTACAAATGCTCCAACCGATGCTGCTGTTGTACATGTAAAAGGAACAACAAAAGGATTAGCCGTTACAACTGATTGTAACAGCCGCTATGTATTTGCTGATCCGTATAAAGGAACAATGATTGCTGTAAGTGAAGCAGCCAGGAATATTGTATGCAGTGGCGGTTTGCCATTGGGAGTTACCAACTGTTTAAATTTTGGTAATCCTTACGATCCGCAGGTGTACTATCAGTTTGTTCATGCTATTAAAGGAATGGGGGAAGCCTGTATTAAATTTGAAACTCCTGTTACAGGTGGTAACGTAAGTTTTTATAATCAGAGTCCTGATGGTGCAGTTTATCCAACACCAACAATTGGTATGGTGGGATTGCTGGAGAACATCAATGATAAGATGACTCTTGATTTCAAAACAGAAGGTGATCTGATCTTTTTGATCGGTCAGTCGACCAATGATATTAATTCAAGTGAATATTTGCATAAGATACATGGAGTAGAGTTCAGTCCGATTCCTCATTTTGATCTGGAAGAAGAATTTGTATTGCAACAGCAGATTGCTGAACTCATCAAACAAAAATTAATTGTATCAGCACATGATATCAGTGAAGGCGGATTGTTTACCACTTTGCTTGAAGCGTCATTCAATAATGCGTTAGGTTTTGATGTAGTGGCATCAGACAGCAGTATCCGCAAAGATGCTTACTGGTTTGGTGAAGGGCAAAGCCGTGTGGTTGTATCTGTGAAGAAAGAACAGGTTGCTGCATTTAAACAAGCTCTTGGTAATCATCCTTATGCTGAAATTGGATTTGTAACCAACGGAACTGTTGAGGTAGATGGTATGGAGTGGGGCACAGTTTCTGAATGGCAGGAAAAATATGATACAGCGATTGAAAACTTACTGGCGGGTCATGAAAGTGAACATGCGTTGATTTCTTTGTAAAGCAGCCGCCCCAACCCTAAAGGGTGCAAAGACAGTTGTCTTAACTTTTGAAATTACGACTGAATATAATGAATGAAACTCAAAATAGCGGAGAGTTACAAGTTCCCCCTTTAGGGGGCGGAGGGGGTATCATTGTTACCGGCGCTGCCGGTTTCATCGGCAGTTGTATGGTTCAATACCTGAATGAATTGGGTTATACAAATTTGATTCTTGTTGATGAATTTAACCGTGATGATAAAACGCCCAATTTAGAAGACAAACAATTCACAATTAAAGTAGAAAGGGAAGAGTTGTTTAACTGGCTGTCGCAAAATAAACCGGTTGTTGATTTTGTAATTCATCTTGGTGCAAGAACAGATACTACTGAATTTAATTATGCCATTCATCAGCATCTCAACGTAGAATATTCTCAGAAGATCTGGAATTACTGTACAATCAATAATGTGCCGTTGATCTATGCTTCATCAGCTGCAACCTATGGCGATGGTGCTTTGGGGTATAAAGATGATCATGCGTTGTGTTTTGATCTGAAGCCCTTAAATCCTTACGGGGTTTCCAAGAACGAATTTGATAAATGGGTCCTGCACCAGGAAGATCATCCGCCGTTCTGGGCAGGATTGAAATTCTTCA
Source organism: uncultured Chitinophagaceae bacterium (assembly GCA_964580775.1). GTDB lineage: Bacteria > Bacteroidota > Bacteroidia > Chitinophagales > Chitinophagaceae > Lacibacter. The sequence continues at coordinate 8,326 of CAZOLW010000010.1, forward strand.
ATGTATATGGTCCGAATGAATACCATAAAGGAAGAATGGCCAGTGTTATTTTTCATTCCTTCAACCAGATACAGCAAAATGGATTGGTGAAATTATTCCGTTCACATAAAGAAGGATTTAAAGATGGTGAACAGCTGCGGGATTTTGTGTATGTAAAAGATGTGGTGAATGTGATTGGATGGATGATGGAAAGCGTTAGTCGGCAGACGTCAGACGGCAGTTCAACCCTCACGCCTCACGCCTCACGCCTCACATCTGCCATTTATAATTTGGGAACTGGCAAGGCCAGAAGTTTTCATGACCTCGTGGCTTCAACATTTCATGCATTGGGTTTGGAAACGAAGATTGAGTTCATTGATATGCCCGAAGATATCAGAGATAAATACCAGTATTTTACAGAAGCAGACATGGCCAAACTCAAAGAGGCTGGTTATACCAATGCATTCAGTTCACTGGAAGATGGTGTAGGTGATTATGTGAAAAATTATCTCAGCGGGCATAAATATTATTAAAAGAAAATAACCGCTGTCAGGGTTTGCAACCTCTGACGGGGTTAATTACTGCTAGTTCCTTTACTCTCTTTAACTTTAATTCAGCAAACAATCAGTTATGAATAAAAAAATTGCCATCATTGGCGGAGGAAACCTTGGCGTAGCCATTGCAGAAGGATTGATCAAGAGTGAATTCGTATTGCCGGGTCATATCATTGTAACCAAACGGAACATCAAAACAATTGCACACCTTGAAGAAAAAGGTGTACTTGTAACCAGTGATAATAATGAAGCGGTTCGCTTTGCTGATCTTGTATTGCTGGCTGTAAAGCCATTCCAGATTGAAGATGTGATTAAAGGAATTAAAGATGAACTGGATGCTAGCAGGCATGTATTGGTAAGTGTGGTAACAGGTGTTCTCATCGCCAATATGCAGAAGTGGATCGAAAAACAAATGCCTGTTGTACGTGCCATGCCGAATACAGCAATTGCCATACAGGAAAGTATGACCTGCATCTGCTCCAGCAATGCAAGCGGAGAACAGGTTGATTATATTACTGATATTTTCAATCAGTTGGGTAAAGTGGTAGTCATTGAAGAAAAGCTGATGGACGCATCAACTGTATTGGGAGCATGCGGTATTGCTTTTGCTCTGCGTTATATCCGTGCAAGTATCCAGGGAGGTATTGAAATTGGATTTGATGCAAAAACAGCAACATTGATTGCTTCACAAACAGTGAATGGTGCAGCTGAATTACTTCTTCAGAAAGGAACTCATCCTGAACAGGAGATTGATAAAGTAACCACGCCCAAAGGTTGTACCATTGCAGGTTTAAATGAAATGGAACACAGCGGTTTCAGCTCTTCACTAATTAAAGGAATTAAAACAAGTTTTGAAAGTATATAGAAAGAGACAGTTTTATTACAAGGGAGAGTCAGTTCAGTTCACCTGTTGCCAGATCAAGCTGGTACCTTTTTAGAAAAAATTTGGAGTTGTATTTTTTGCTTGATGTACCCCAAGCCGATTGTCCGACGATCATTCCAAGGGCGAGTGTACCGAGTATATCTCCGGGCCTAAATGCAAGAGTAGTGGAAATTTTTTTTGCTGCGAACGTGTAAAAATTATGATTGAATTTTTCTAATCGAAAATACATGTCAGCACTTTTTATATACACGTTCCTGCCATCTGAAAAACCCCAAATTTTCCTGATTAAGTAATCGTTTCCATTTTCGTCTTTTACATATAGAATTTCAGTATTTTCTTTCTTTATTACCTGGTATTCTTTTATAGAGGGTTTGTTGTTTTTAAATTCCTCGAAAGTTAAATAAACACCTGGTACATATTCGGATAAATATAGAGGAGGAAAGTTTTTTAAAAAAGAAGAATAATGATCCACTTCTTTCCAATCAATTTTTCTGCCGGAAAGTATTTTGTTATCTATTTTTGTATTCATCAATTCATTCATCGAAAGAGTGAGAATTTGTTCAACCAATTTTGAGCCGATGGAAGTGATCTTCCTGTGATCACTGATTGATGTATCAAATCTATATAGTGGAATAAATTCAGTTCCTTTATGGGCATAAAATTCAAATATTCCTTTTACACCAGGAAGGAATTGGCGTTGTTTCCTTCGATCAGCATCACCTATTTCATCATTCTCCGTTTCTTTGGAAATCCAGAGTTTCCTTATTACGAACAATAATTCATAGTGAGACAATGAATCTGGTTTTATCTGTCTGTTCAGGTATTTTTCGATTTCTCTTGAAGTCCCGTCTTTAAAAATAAAGTAACCATCCTTTACCAGGCCATAGCGTTCAACTTTGCAAAACCCAGAAATAACAGTATCGTTTCGTTGATCGATAACTGTAAGTGATCTGAAGGGAATAGACAAAGGCGCTGGATTCTTAGAAGCACTAAATTTTACTTCTTCTGGAAAAAGAGAGGTATAGCCGGGGTTTTTTTGTTTTTGACAGGGGGCAATCAAAACAAGATTAATGCATAATAGAAATAGCAGGATAAAACGCATGTCAAATAGTAAACTTTAATGAGACGATAAATCTGAATTTTAAAGTTAGCGATTCAGTTTGTATGAAAAGTGCCAGAGTAATGATATATGTCACACAGCATATGAATAGCAGTCATACTTTTAGTAGTTTTTTAACCCCAACTTTGAAAGGAATGAAAAGAATTTCTACAATATTCTTTTTTCTTATAAGCACATTCAGTTACTGCTACTCTCAAAAAGACTCTTTTTCTGTTCAGTTGTTTGCCGAAGGATATGCATCATCTGTTCCCAATAACCCAACCAACAAAACAAGGCCTGCTTTTTTTTATAATTATACAAAAGCAAACAATGCAGGAATCAATCTTGCCCTTGGAAAAATTCATTACTCATCCGGTCGCTTTCGCACCAATCTTGGATTAATGGCTGGTGATTATGCAAAAGCCAATCTTGCAAAAGAAGAAAAATGGGCACGGTATATTTATGAAGCCAGCGCAGGGTACAAACTTTCAAATGAGTACAATGCATGGATTGATGCAGGTGTGCTGTCTTCACATATCGGTTTTGAGTCTGCAATTGGGAAAGATAACTGGACTGCCACAAGAAGTATTGTGGCCGATAATTCACCTTATTATGAAACCGGCATCAGAGTCAGTGCCCGGCCAAATGAGCGATGGTACTTAGCAATGCTTACTTTAACCGGATGGCAAACCATCAGTGTTCCAACCAACCAGCTGGGTTCACATTGGGGAATGCAAATCATGTTTTCCCCTTCATCCAAATGGACATTTAACAGCAGCAGTTATATCGGCAAAGTTTATGCCGACAGAAACCTCACTCGTATTTATTCCAATCTTTATACAACCTGCTCAATCACAAATAAGGCTGCTGTAACTCTTGGATGGGATATTGGTATGCAGGAAAACTTATCCAACAGCAGCCAAACAGATGTGTGGAATGACCTGATCGGGCAATTCTGTTACCGGATAAAACCGGGTAAATGGAGTGCAACGGTGCGCTATGAACGAATGATAGACAAAAACAACCTGCTTTTTTCATTACCGGGTAATAGTGATTACAAGTTTGATGTGAATCATGCATCAGTTAATCTCGACTGGCAGCCGGTAAAAAATCTTCTGTTCCGTGGTGAAGCAAATTATCTGCAATCGCCTTATGCCTTGTTTTTTAAAGGCGATCAATTGGTAAGAAAGCAGTTCAGTGCCTTTTTTATTGCATCTTATAATCTTCAGTTCAGCAGAAAAGGGGCAGAACCTAACTGAAAAAGCTTAACATCACCTGTTCCTGCAGTTTATTCTTTCCGCATATTTTCCACAACAGTTCAGATGGGTTTTTTCAAATAAAAAATTCCACGTAGGTTTGCATGACCTCCACAGTTTTTTATTTCCATTTTACATCAGGCAGGTCCGCTTAAACTGAAAATTAATTTTTATGGCCAAGTTCATTTTTGTAACCGGTGGCGTTACGTCATCGTTGGGTAAAGGTATTATTGCAGCCTCGCTGGCAAAATTGTTACAGGCCCGTGGTTTTAAAGTAACCATTCAGAAATTCGACCCCTATATTAACGTTGATCCCGGTACCTTAAACCCTTATGAACACGGTGAATGTTTTGTAACAGAAGATGGTGCAGAAACCGATCTGGATCTTGGTCACTACGAACGTTTTTTAAATATTCATACTACCCAGGCCAATAACGTTACTACTGGCCGTATTTACCAAACAGTCATCAATAAAGAAAGAGAAGGTGCTTATCTCGGTAAAACCGTGCAGGTTGTACCCCACATTACGGATGAGATTAAACGCCGTATGTTATTACTGGGGAAAGACACGAGATATGATATTGTGATTACTGAAATCGGCGGAACAGTTGGTGATATTGAATCATTGCCTTTTATTGAAGCTGTGAGACAGATTCAGTGGGAACTGCCCGAAGAAGATTGCTTAGTTGTTCATTTAACGCTTATACCTTACTTAAAAGCAGCCAAAGAATTAAAAACAAAACCAACCCAGCACAGTGTTCGCTTGCTGAGCCAGGAAGGTGTACATCCCGATATTATTGTTTGCCGTACAGAACGTCCTTTAAGTACAGAGATCCGCAGAAAGATTGCACTGTTCTGTAATGTGAAGCAGGAAGCGGTAATTGAAGCAAGTGATGCAAATACGATTTATGAAGTGCCACTGTTCATGCTCAAAGAAAAACTGGATGTGATTTGTTTGAAAAAATTGAATATTACAGGTTTCCCTGAGCCGGATTTAGAGAACTGGAAGAAGTTCTTAGATAAATTGAAATATCCCAAGAGCCAGGTAAATATTGGCTTGATTGGAAAGTATATTGAACTGCAGGATGCTTATAAATCCATCCTGGAAAGTTTTATTCACGGTGGTGCAATGAATGAATGCAAAGTGAATGTGGTGAATGTGCACAGCGAATTTATTACCGATCAGAATGTATCTGAAAAACTTTCAGGTCTGGACGGATTACTGGTTGCTCCCGGTTTTGGTAACCGTGGTATTGAAGGAAAGATCACAGCTATTAAGTATGCAAGAGAAAACGGGATGCCATTCTTTGGCATTTGTTTGGGTATGCAGATGGCCTGTGTTGAGTTTGCCAGAAATGTACTGGGATTGACGAATGCCCATTCTGTTGAAATGAATCCTGAAACTCCTGATGCTGTTATTGATATGATGGAAGAGCAGAAACAGATTACTACCAAAGGCGGAACCATGCGTTTGGGTTCTTATCCCTGCGATATTAAAGAAGGTACATTAGCTCAGACGATTTACGATAGCCTGCATATCAATGAGCGTCACCGTCACCGTTATGAATTCAATAATAAATATCTTGAATCGTTTGAACAGGCAGGAATGATTCCAAGCGGTAAAAATCCGGAAACAGGATTGGTGGAGATCATTGAAAATTCAAAGCATCCGTTCTTTATAGGAGTACAGTATCATCCTGAACTGAAGAGTACAGTTGAAAGTCCTGCTCCATTGTTTGTTCATTTTATTAAAGCTGCAAAAGAGTATTCTGAGAAACAGCATTCGGTTAAGAATCCGTTGCTGGAGAGTGAGATGATTTAAGTTTATAGTTTGTTGTTTGTAGTTACTTGAAAGTCAAAGTTGGTTGATAAAATTCAACAATGTCGTATGTCGGGAAACTACAAACTATCAACTGCAAACTGTATTTAATTCTCCGGCCTCCCAATCATCTGCTGTTTGATCTTTTCCCAAAAGCCCTGCACATTTTCATCATTACGTTTCCACTCTTTTCCAAAATGAGTAAGCTTGGCTTTCTGTTCATCTTTCTGCATCCGGAAAAATTCTTCCATCGTTTCAGTATCCTGCTGCATGGCTAATTTATTATAAAGTCGTTTCATTTCTTTTTCATAGTCGGCACTTTCTTCAGCCATGATCTTTTCGAGTGATTCACGCTGTTTCACTTTTTCATCGTACACTCCAACCGGTAAAATTGTTTTTGCAATCACCGGCATCAGTTCAATCAGCACCAGGATAATTAAGATGAGATAATAACGGAACTGCAAAGCACCATTATCTTTCAACAGGTTGTTTAAAGCTTCAATTCGGGTTAAGAAACCATTGTTGAGATAATTCAGGAAATCAGCTTCCTGTTTTTTAATGGTTGTTTCCATTTGTCCCAGTTCTTCATCGATCGCTGCAATCCGATCTTTGTTCTGAGTTTGCAAGGCCTTGTATTCTTCATCTAATTTCTGGTATTCATTTCGTTTGGCCAGTGCAATGTCTTTGATCCCTACTTTACCACTGCCACCGCTGCCATCAGTTTCAGCAATAAATTTTTCACGGGCGGTTGAAACATCTGCATACTTCACCGCAAGATCTTTTTGAATGGTTGCTTTTTCTTTCAGCAATTCATCCTTGCGGTTTTTATAAAGAATATCCAGTTCTGTTCGCTTGGTAAGTTTTCGTTTTTCATTATCCAGCGATACCTGCATTTTAATTTCTTTGTCAAACATGTAAAGAATAGCAGGTTGCGCCATAAACGTACCGATGGTTAATGCCAGCAATCCACGGAAAAGGAGAGGAGTGAACTTTCGTTTGTTGAATTGGTTGATGCCCTTGATCAAAGCCCTGTCGATGGTTAAGATCACAAAGCCCATAAAAATACCACTGCCCACAAACAGGAATACATTGTCAATAACGGTTGAAAAGAAATAGGTCCATGCAAGGGTAGCAAATAACCAGGTGGCTAAAACCGTCATGCCAACGATCCGGTAACGGTTTCTGTCAACCACACAGTCTTTAATCAGTTCTTTCTCGGCCGTTGCCAGCCACCAAAGCAGTTCGTCTGTTTGCGAAGGAGTATACGCCTCCCCGGCATACATGGGCGTAGCCTGTTGATTCATGTGTAAATGGTTTAAAAATTTGGCTTGGTTAAGGCCGGAACAGCGAACGTGGTTAAAACAGCGAAATGAAAACGAAGCAGTAAAAGTAATTATTGTAAAGGAATTGGTAAATAAGTCTTTAGTGAGCAGGAAATAAATGTGCAATACGAATGACTATCGGCTAACCACTGTTTGCTGCGAATACCTACCTTTGCCGCTCAATTTTTAAAACATGAACTTCGACCGGAATACGATTATTGGTTTTGTGGCGATGATGGCTCTGCTGTTTGGTTATATCTATTTTACCCAGCGCCAACAGGGCGATTTGGAGAAGGAGAAACAAAGAGCCACTGATTCTATTGCAAAAATAGAAGCAGCTAAGAAGAAATTAGTAGATACAGTTGCGCTGAAACAGGATGCTGCAAAAAGAGATTCGGTAAATGATGTACAGGCTGCAGGAGGTTTCCAGAGTGCAGCAACAGGTGCAGAGCAAATGACTGTTGTTGAGAATGAGGTAATGAAAGTGAGCTTTACCAGCAAAGGCGGCTATCCAAAATCAATTGAGCTGAAAAATTACAAGCGTTATGATGGGAAGCAGATTGTGCTGGGTGGTAACAATCATAAGCTCATTTATTCCATTAATACCGGTAACAATCAATCGGCACTTACTTCACAATTGAATTTTACAGCCGGACAGGTTGTAAAAACTGCAGATGGGCAAACGATCAAGTTTACTTTAGCTGATTCATCCGGTCAGTCGGTTGAGCATGAGTTCAACATTAAGAATAATGATTATTTAATTGGCTGGAATATTAAGCTTGCCGGCGCAGACAAATTATTAACCCAGGGAATTTTAAATATCAACTGGGACATCACCACTCATCAGCAGGAAAAAGATTTAAAATACGAGAAGGGGCAAAGCAATATTGCTTACCTGGAAGATGGCAGTTATGATTTCACAGCTGCAGGTGCTGCGGGTGAAGGTGACAGTAAAAAGTTAGGTGATAAAACGAAATGGCTGGGTATGAAGCAGCAGTTCTTCAATACTTCAGTTATTGCCGGAACAAGTTTTTCATATGTAGAATCAAACTGGGCAGTGCCTTCCGAAGAAGAAGATTCATTACAAAAGGTAATGGATGTGAAAAGCGTTCTCCGCTTTAATATTGCAGGAGCTTCTTCCGCTATTGTTCCTTTGCAGTTATACTTTGGGCCAAATGATTTTCATGTTCTGAAAGCATATAATAACAAACTTGAAAGCCATGTGCAGCTGGGTTATGGCATTTTTGCTTTTGTAAAATACATCAACCGCTGGGTGGTAATGCCTGTGTTTGATTTTATTCATAAGTATGTTGCCAGCATCGGTATTGTAATTCTTCTGCTTACATTCTTTATCCGTCTTGTCATTTCCCCGCTTACTTATTCAAGTTATCTCAGCGGTGCAAAAATGAAAGTGCTGAAACCTGAAATTGAAGAGCTGAAGAAAAAGCATGGCAGTGACCAGCAGGCGATGAGCATGGATCAGATGAAACTGTTTAAGCAGGCGGGAGTGAATCCGTTAGGTGGTTGTATTCCTGCTTTATTACAGATTCCCATCTTCTTTGCATTGTATAGTTTCTTTAATGCCAATATTGAATTACGTGGTGAAAGCTTTTTATGGGCAAAGGATCTGTCGGCTTATGATTCAATTGCACATCTTCCCTTCAAGATTCCTTTTTTTGGCGATCATGTGAGTTTGTTTACCATCACAGCAACCATTACCAGTTTTTTAATTTCTGCGTATAATATGCAGATGACTCCAACACAGGATAATCCTGTGATGAAGTACATGATCTATTTCTTTCCTGTGATGATGCTGTTTATCTTTAACAGCCTTCCATCTGCCTTAACCTGGTATTACACAGTATCAAACGTAGTAACACTCCTTTTGCAACTGGTTATTCAGAAGTTCATCATTGATGATGCGAAGATTCATGCAAAAATGCAGGAGAATAAAAAGAAACCCGTTACCAAATCAAAATGGCAGGAAAAGCTGGAACAGGTGCAGCAAAGCAACCAGAAACTGCAGGATATGCAGAAGAAAGGAACAGGCAAAAAGTAATCTTAACAAAATCTATATCAACCCAGACCGTGACGTCTGGGTTTTTTGTGAATTCAATATGCAACTTGGCACACTATTTTTATATCTTTAGCCTGTATAGAATAACTACAAAAAAATGAAAACGATCAGAACGATAGGATTAATGACAGCACTTACCATTTCAATAAGTCAGTTGAATGCACAGCAGGCTTACAACGAAGGATTAGTGTCTTATAATATTGCGGTGAATACGGGAAACAATGAAGCGAAGGCTGCTGATCTGTTAGATGGGGCTACTCAAAAGATCTGGTTCAAAGGAGTGAACACCCGGACTGAGCTTACCAGCATATTAGGTAAAACAGTTACGCTGCACGATTCAAGAGCAGGAAATGCGGTGGTGATGAATGAATATGGTGATCAGAAAATTCTTATTAAGATGACGAAAGAGAATTATGAGGACCGTAACAGTAAGTATATGGGTATTCAGTTTGAGCTGTTGCCTGATACAAAAAAGATCCTTGGATATAATTGTAAACTGGCGATTGCAAAAATGAAAGACGGGTCAACCTTTAAAGTGTATTATACATCGGAACTTTCATTTCAGAACAAGGATTATGGTATTCAGTTTAAAAACCTTCCCGGTTTTCCATTAGAGTATGAATCAGAACTGGGTAAAATGAAAGTAACCTATATAGCTGATAAGATCAGCTTTGATCCTGTTGCAGCTGCTTTATATGATGTGCCGAAAAGCGGTTACAGGGAGATGACTTATGAAGAAGTAAAGAAGTCAAGAGCAAAAAACTAATCAAAATAAGAAACCCTCCATATGGAGGGTTTTCATTTTATTTAATTTCTTTCTGAGGAGTTTTAAACTTACTGAAAACAACTTTCTGTTTCACCGGTAACACATAAATGTTATTTCCTTTTTGATAGCGTACTGTATTACCACTAAGTACAAGCTTGTTAGAACTGCTGTTTGAAAAACTTAATCCGCTTCTGAAACGATAGCCGTTATTAAAGCTCAGCGGGTTGTTTTTAAGATTCAATGTTGTAATAACAGATTTATTCTTATCCTTCTTTTTATCTCCGCCAGAAAATGTTGCAGATGAGGCGGAATAGAACACAGCAAAACAACTTACCAGGAGTAAACTGTTTCTCAAAACTTTGAAATTATTTGAAGTCTTGGTTTGCATGTTGTGACAAATTTAGGAATATAATTATGATAATGACCAGCCGTCCGTCATATTTTTACATATATATTAACGTCTGTTGATAACTAAATGTTACACAGCTATTGTATTATTTCTGTAAAACGGGTTAACTTAGGATAACCCACATCTAAATGAAGCAAAATCCTTTCCGTCAAGACAGAGAAGAAATCAGAGAATTACTTCGTTTGTTTGAAAACTTAAAAAACGGACGTTCTCAATCATTTCTGGAAGAAGAAGCCTTTGAAAAACTCATCGATTATTTTGATGATAAGGAAGATATGGTTCAGGCTATGCAGGCCGCAGAGCTTGGAATTGAGATTTACCCCTATTCATCAGCTTTACTCATCAAGAAGGCTGATATTCTCCTCGCCACCCGTCAGTATAAGCCGGCTTTGGAAATTCTGGAGCAGGCCGAGTTACTCGACAGCAACGATATTAACCTCTTTATTCTTAAAACAGATGCCTATCTGGCCCTCGATCAGCAGGAAAAGGCGGTTGAGCTGTTGCAGGAAGCCCTTGAGCTTTTCTCTGGTGATGAACGGCTGGAACTGCTGTTTGAACTGGCTGATGTGTACGATGATTACGAGGAATTTGAAAAAGTGTTTGATTGCCTGAAACTGATCCTGGAAGAAGACCCAACGAACGAAGAGGCTTTGTATAAAATCTGCTTCTGGACAGATTTTACCGGCCGAAACGAAGAATCCATCCGTCTGCACCTGAATATTATCAACGATTATCCTTACAGTGAGCTGGCCTGGTTTAATCTCGGCGCAGCCTATCAGGGACTAAAACTGTACGAAAAATCAATTGATGCATACATGTATTGTATTGCCATTGATGAGAAGTTCGATTATGCATACAGAAATATCGGGGATGCATATATCCGCTTACGGAAGTATAAGGATGCAATTGAAATGCTGGAAAAGGTACTTGAGCTGAGCCGACCGGAAGAAGTGATCCATGAAGCTATTGGATACTGTTACGACAGAATGGGGCAATATGCCCAAGCGAGGTTCCATTACAGGAAGGCATCACACATGAACCCGGAAGATGGGAAATTGTTTTATAAAATAGCATGTACCTACATTAATGAACATCAGTATGAAAGTGCTGTAAAGCAATTGCAGCAGGCACTGAAGATAAACCGCTTGCAACCTGATTATAACCTTGCAATGGGTATGGCATTGGTGGAATTGGGTCAGTTTAAACCGGCCATTGAACATTATGCCAATGTTATCAAGTCACGCCCCAAAAATGCAAAAGGCTGGAGTGCTATGCTCGAATGTATGCTAAAAGCAGATTTGCTTGACAACGCTGATGAATATGCCTGTGAAGCCTATGAAGCAACCAATGGCAAGCCGGTATTCATGTTTTACAGAGCTGCCATATTCTTTGCAACCGGTAAAACAAAACAGGCTATCAATCAACTTGAACTGGCCATGGCTGCAGCACCAAAGCTGATCAAAAAACTGATCGAGCTTCAGCCAAAAATATTACAGCATCCGCAGGTTGTTGATTTAATTGCACGCTATAAACGTTCCCGTTCAATTTAACTGAATAGTCAGCCCGTAACCGCAATGTGTAAAGTGATATAAATCATACTTGCCGGGTGCCCCTGCTTTCCTATTTTTGCGACTGTTTAAAATAAATATAAAATGAACTTTACTCTTACACAAATCCCCGAAAGAACAAAGCAGCCCCGCAGTCATGGTTTAACAATGGTAATGGACAAAGGTCTTAGTGTTGAGGAGGTGAAAAATTTTTTGAGTATTGCCGGCCCGCATGTTGATATTGTAAAACTTGGTTTTGGAACATCTTTCGTTACTCCTGTACTCAGGGAAAAACTGGAAGTGTATGCCAAATACGGAACCCCTGTTTATTTTGGAGGTACTTTATTTGAAGCTTTTCTCATCCGTAACCAGTTTGAAGATTATATACGCATCTGTAAAGATTATGGTGTGAAACATGTAGAAGTGAGTGACGGATCTATTGAAATACCCCACGCTGAGAAATGCGGCTATATAGAAAAACTGGTAAAACATTTTACCGTATTAAGCGAAGTGGGAAGTAAAGATGCAGCACATATCATCCCTCCTTATAAATGGATTGAATTGATGAAAGCTGAACTGGAAGCCGGTTCAAGTTATGTTATTGCTGAAGCAAGGGAAGCCGGCAATGTGGGTATTTACCGTGGCACAGGCGAAGTAAGAGAAGGATTGGTGCAGGAAATACTTACACAGATTCCCCAGGAAAAGATTTTATGGGAAGCTCCTCAAAAAGCACAGCAGCTTTATTTTATTGAACTGATCAATCATAATGTGAATCTTGGAAATATTGCGCCGAATGAAGTGATTCCGCTTGAATCAATGCGTATTGGATTGAGAGGAGATACCTTTCACCTGTTCCTTGATAAACAAACAAAACAATGAGGCAATTTGGTTTGATCGGATACCCGTTATCCCATTCTTTTTCCAAAAATTATTTCAGCCAAAAATTTATTGATGAAGGCATTGCAGACTGCAACTATGAGCTTTATCCAATCAAGTCAATTGATGAACTCCCTGCATTATTAAAGTCTATTCCCGATCTGAATGGTATTAACGTTACAATACCTTACAAAGAAGCTGTTCTGCCATTTTTGAATGAAGTATCAACAGCTGTAAAGGAAATCGGCGCCTGTAACTGCATCAGGGTTCAGGATGGCCATTTAACTGGCTTTAATACAGATGTTACAGGTTTTGAACAGACGATCCTGCCGCTGCTGAAACCTCATCATAAAAAAGCATTGATTCTTGGTACCGGTGGGGCATCAAAAGCTGTGGCATGGGTTTTCAGTAAATTAGGTATTGAGTATGCTCATGTTTCCCGGGAAGCAAAGGAAGGACGTTTTACTTATGATGAGTTAGAAGGATTGATTCAGCAGTACCAGGTAATTGTAAATACTACTCCTCTTGGCATGCAACCAAATATCAATCAGAAGCCGTCATTACCTTATAAAAATCTCAACAGTCAGTATCTGTGTTACGATCTTATTTATAACCCTGCTAAAACGGCTTTCCTTCAACAGGCTGAATTATATGGAGCTGTAATTATGAATGGATCGGGGATGCTTCAAATACAGGCTGAAGAAAGCTGGAAAATCTGGAACAGTTAATTTTTTAGCTGAAAAATAGGTTCTGTTTGACTTATTTTCACTCCAGAAACATAAAATCACATGCAGGTTAAACTGATCATATTTTTTTTAGTTTTTTGTTACACCACCCCCGTTTTTGCACAATCCGACCGGGCCGATGAACCGTACAGAAAAGCACTGCTGCTGAAAAAAGACAATAAATGCAATGAAGCGATTGATCTGCTTAAGAATGCCATCGAACTGAATCCTTCTTTTGCTGAAGCAATGTATGAACTTGGCTGGTGTTACAACGAAACGCAGCAATACAAACTGGCACTGCCGGTTCTGGCAAAAGGCCGGCAATTATTGCCCAATGATTACCGTGTTATTTATGAAGAAGGATTTGCAAAAGCACATGTAGGATTGATCAATGCAGCAATGGACGATTATAATAAAGTAATCATCCTTAATCCATCTTTTGCACTTGTATATATTGCAAGGGCAGATTTGTATAAAGATGCAAAGGAAAATACCAGTGCTGCGTTGGGAGATTATCTGAAATCAATTGAGTATGATTCTTCAACTGTAAAAGTGTATTACTTGATCGGCTGGTGTTATAACGATCTTGGTTCGTTTGAAAAAGCTATTCCTTATCTGCAGAAAGCAGTCTCCTTTGACAAACAAAATTATCTTCCATACTCTGAGATCGGCATTTCTAATTTTTCACTTGGAAGGTATACCGAAGCAATTGAACAACTCACAAGGGCTGACCTGTTGAAACCTAAAGTTGAAACAACTGTTTATTACCTGGGCTTGTGTTATGTAAAGCAAAACCTGAAACCAGATGCGGTCAAAAGGTACAATGAATTGGTTGTGATGGGAAGCGGGTTTGCACAAAACCTGCTGAATGAAATTAAAAAGATGAACTGAGAATCCGGATCAAAAAATTAAGTTCCTCTTTATATTCCTTATTTACTCATCAGTTTTTCTTTTACAAGTGCCGGTACACCAGTGATCTTTTTGCGATCATAATCATAACAAATCATACCTGTTTTGGCAATGGCAACTGTCAGCTTGTTATTGTCTTTTTGTTTTTCAAGAAGATAATACAGATCAAAACCAACAGCAGTGAAATCCGTTGCAGCAATTTTTATTTCAATGATATCGCCGTAAAACAGTTCCTTTTTAAATTCAATTCCCACATCTGACATGATCAGTCCAATCCCTTCAAGATTTAATTCAGTATAACCATATTTTGAAAGAAACTGCATTCTTGCTTCATGAATAATGGATAACACGGCATCATTGCCTACATGATTTCCATAATTAATATCAGTAATGCGGATGGGGATGATGGCTGTAAAGGAAAATGAATCGGGCAGATCAATTTTAATTCGTGACATAATACATTGAATTGAATGCGCTCAATTTACAAAGGAAAAAAGAAAGAAGGGGAGATGTTTTATTTCTCTGTTGCCAGAAGAAGTTCGGCGAGATCAATATAGCCTGCAGAAGGAGAGATAGCAGTGGAAATGGCGATTTTTTGCTGCCATAATTTGATCTGCTCATCGCAGTTTTTGCTTTGCATTGCTGCGGCAGCATCAACTGGATTTCCTGCCGCATCTATTGCACATTGCAGATTGCTGAGTTTTTTTGAAACCCTTATGAGATTACCCTCTTCATTTAAAACGATAAGATATTGACCTTCTGAAAACCCATTGATTTCAGCAACAGGCCTAATATTTTTATGATGAGAATCCCTGAATGCGGATGAAGTGCCGACATCATGATTTACGGGTTCTAAAAAAGCAAGCGTATTGTTTGCAGTAAGTGCTTCTTTAATTCTTTTCTTAACAGTTGACCTGGTTGAACTTACAGGAATAATTGTTTCAATCGGTTCTTCTGTTTTTATTTCAGCAATGGGAGTTGTCTTTTTTTCTTCTGTAAGAACAGGCGGGCTCACTGCTGCAATTTCAGCAATCGGTTCATTTGAATTCAACAACCTGTATGCACCCCATGCCAGTATTCCGGTAATGAGTGCCGCTGCGGCAAGACGGTAAACAGGAGATAGTTTTTTTGTGAAAGGAATGATTTTTCCGGTTTGTTCTTCATCCAACTTTTGTTCAATCGCATTCCAAACTGTTGCGGGTGGAATTTCTTTTGCAGCCATAAGTTTATCTGCCATTTGCTGATCAGCTTCTTCATCAAGCTGTGCAGTAATATTTTCCCAGGCAGTAACCGGAACCTCAGCCGTGGCTGCTTCTAATTGTTCTGTATAATAAACATCATCCAGTTGTTGTTCAATGATAGTCCAGTTAAAAACCGGCACTTCTGTTTCGGCTGAAAGAATTTTTTGTTGCAAGGGTCTGTCCTCTTCCAGTTCATCTAAAGCAACAGCAATCATTTCCCATACCTGTTGAGGCGGGGCAACTTCTGTTTGCAGAAGCAGTTGTTGAAGATGATTGTCGTTCATTAAATTAAATGCGCTTTATTCTGTCCTGTAAAATCATTCTCGCCCTGGCTAATTGCGATTTACTGGTTCCTTCGCTGATGCCAAGCAGTTCGCCAATTTCTTTATGACTGAATCCTTCCACCACATACATATTGAAAACACTTCGATAGCCGGGTGATAAGCCACTTACAATTTTCAGCAAATCCTTTTCATTAATATTGTCAACAGCAGTAATAGATTTGTATTCGATTGTTTCTTCTTTTTCAGTAAGGGACACATCCATTTTCTTTTTGCGGATCTGTTCAATAGCTGTATTCACAAAAATGCGCCTGACCCATCCCTCAAAAGAACCATCACCTCTGAATCGTTCGAGATTTTTATAAATTTTAATAAATCCTTCCTGCAATATATCCTGGGCATCATCTGCATTTCCCATGTAGCGGAGGCAAACAGCATACATTTTGGGTGAGAACCGGTCGTATAATTCTTTCTGCATACGCCTGTCACCTTCAATGCATCCCTTAATTAAGTCGGTTTCTGTAGTCATTTGGTTGCTTAACATCAACAAATCGTTTTACCTGCTTTCAAGAAATCGGATCATTTTGTCGAGGGCTTTTTTCCTGTGGCTGAACAGGCTTTTTTCTTCCATGCTCATTTCGCCAAAAGTTTTAGACCCACCTTCGGGTAAAAATACAGGGTCATATCCAAAACCACCGCTTCCGGAGCTTTTTTCTGTAATTACACCTGCACATAAACCCTCAAACTGGTATTGCTCTCCGTTCAGGATCAATGTAAACACAGTCCTGAACCTTGCTTTTCTATTTGCGTGGCCATCCAAATTAAGCAGCAGCTTTTCAATGTTCTTTTCAAAACTCCTGTCTTCTCCGGCATAACGGGCACTTTTAACGCCGGGTTCTCCATTCAAAGCTTCCACTTCAAGCCCGGCATCTTCAGAAAAACAATCCTTTTTCAGCAGTTTAAAAATGAACTCTGCTTTATGTTTTGAATTTTCTTCCAGCGTAAAATAAGGCTCGGGAATGTCTTCTGTAATCCCGGCCTCTTTCATAATAATGATGCGGAAATTTGGCGGCAGGGCTGCTTCAATTTCTTCAGCTTTATGTTTATTGCCGCTGGCGAATATTAGTTCTTTCATAGTTCTATTAAAGGCCCAGCATTTGCTTTAAAGCCAGCCAGAGTTTTGATTTTTTTACTTTATCGTTCCTGATAACCTGCAGCTCTTCTGTTATATAGAGCTGGAAGGTTTCTTCCTGTTGCAGTGTATAAGCTTCCTTATTTTCCGGAATCCAATTTCGATCCAAAAATGAAGCGATCAGGATTTTTGGCTGTAGTTCAGCAATAGTTTGTTCAAAGTCCATCTTATTTTGGGCAATATTCATCAAAGCAATATCATCCATATTCATTTTGCAGGCGTTTACCACCTCACTCAGAAACTGAAAATCTTCGTTGCTTAAGAAAGGGTAGTCAGCTTCGTTTACCACCCATACAAATTGCTTTTTATTCTTACCTGTAATTCCTGTTCCCACAGTTTTTCCTGGTGTTTCAGGCTTTTGTTGCCCCGTTTTTTCGGTTATAACGAGGTGAGAAGAATACAATTCTTCAATTTGCAGACCGGTAAGTTGAATAGTTTCGAATCCCATACGATTGATCAATGGAGCTTAGTTTGTTTTTTCGTTTCTTTGCCAAAAATAACGAGTTATGATCGCCGCTATGGATATTTTAGTTACAAAATCTGAAACAAGTAAACTCGGCACTCTTGATCTGGGTAATGTTCCTTTCGGGAAAAATTTTACTGATCACATGCTGGTTGCCGATTATGAAGATGGTGAATGGAAAAATGTTGAGATTAAACCTTATGCTCCGATAACCATTTCTCCTGCTAATGCTGCCATCCATTACGGCCAGAGCATTTTTGAAGGCATCAAAGCATTCCGTCATGAAAATGGTGATGCATTTATCTTTCGTCCACATGATAATTTCAAACGCTTTAATATTTCAGCAGAACGGATGCAGATGCCGCAGGTGCCTGAAGAAATTTTTATTGAAGGCATGCGTCAGCTGATTGCCATTGATAAAGAATGGATTCCTGTTAAACACGATCATTCTTTATACATCCGTCCGTTCATGTTTGCGAACGATGATGTAATTGGTGTAAGGCCAAGCGATACGTATAAGTTTATGATCATCCTTTGTCCAACAGGCCCATACTATGCTGTACCAATGAAGATTTATGTTGAAGAACATTATGTTCGTGCAGTACCGGGTGGTGTGGGTTATGCAAAAGCAGCAGGGAACTACGGGTCATCTATGTACCCAACCAATGAAGCAAAGAAAAAAGGTTATGACCAGGTATTGTGGACTGATGCCATTGAACATAAATACCTGCAGGAGTTTGGTATGATGAATGGATTTGTGATTATTGGCAACACGGCCATTACTCCTGATCTGGGTGAAGGAACAATCCTTGCCGGCGTAACACGCAACAGCGTAATGATGATCTTACAGGAAATGGGATTGAAAGTTGAAGAACGGCATATCAGTATTGATGAGGTAGTTGAAGCGTACAACAATGGCGAATTAAAAGAAGTGTTTGGTACAGGTACTGCAGCAACTATTTCCATGATCAAGGAATTACGTTATAAAGAATTGTCTATGATATTTGATACAGACAAGTGGACAATTTCACCAGAAGTAAAACGCAGACTCACTGCAATCAGGGAAGGAAAAGAAACTGATAGGCATGAGTGGATGTATAAAATTTAATTTGAGTTATCAGAAAATAAAAAAGCGGTTCAATTGAACCGCTTTTTTATTTTATCTGATTAGTATAACTGTTCCTGAAACAGGAATAATTCCCCCATCGCTGCAAATTATTTCTGCAGTGTAGGAGAAAAGTCCCGGAGGGGCCTGTTGTCCTTTAATCAATCCATCCCAACCCTGTAATCTGTCGTTTGCATCGATATTTGTTTTTTCAAAAATCAGGTTACTCCAGCGGTTATAGATTCGTATTGATTTAATACCTTCAATACCGTATCCCATAATATAAAAGAGATCATTTACATTATCTCCGTTTGGTGTAAAAGCATTCGGAATATAGATGCGTTTTGGATCGCAAAGCACAGTTACTTTCACATCATCATAACTTTTGCAAAGGCCGGCGTTGCTGGCAATAATGCGGTAAGTTGTTGTCTTGAGGGGCGTGGCAACCGGATTGATACAGGTATTACAGGATAAGGTATTTGCTGGCGACCAGAGCACTGATGTTACATCAGATGATAATGTTGGAAATAATACTACAGAACTTCCAGCTATTATGACAGTATCATTTCCGGCATTCACAACCGGGTATGGATACACAACAATTGTACTGGAGCCGGAGCTTTGGAAACAATTTAAACTGTCAGAACCTGTTACAGAATAGGTAGTGGTAACTGTTGGTGTTGCTACAGGATTTGCAACAGAAGAGCTGCTTAGATATGTTGCAGGAGTCCAACTGTAAAAATCTGCACCGCTTGCAGTTAGTTTAACAGATTCACCAATACAAATAGAATCTGAATTACTTACTGAAATGGAAAATGGTTTTTTAACACGTACAATAAGAGAATCCTTATTGCTGCAGCCATTGGCGCTGGTTCCTGTAACAAAATAATACCTGTTGTCGGTGGGTGTTACAATTGGATTACTGCAGTTGGTGCAGCTAAGATCAGTTCCTGGTGACCAGATGTAAGAATTAGCGCCGGATGATAACAGAATACTGCTTTTACCTAAACATAAAGTAGTGTCTTTACCTGCGTTGATTACAGGTGTTTGATTTACGGTTACACTTGTTGAACTGGATGAACTGCAGCCGAGACTGTTTGTGCCTGTTAAAAGCACTGGGTAGGAGCCAGCAACAGGTATTGTATAAGCAGTAATATTTTGTGTATTGAATGTTTGACTGTTTATTGTCCATGCCCATTTCATTGCTGAAGTATCAGGATTGATTCTGTTTCCCTGAAGAAATACCGATGCAGGGTTACAGTAAGTTGTATTGCCAGTAATGGTTAATTGCGGGGTAGGAGAAACTTTGATTAAATCAGTTTTTGTAATAGTATTACTGCAACTGTTCGCCGTATTGATCGTAAGTGAAACAGAATACGTTCCGGGTGCTGTATAATTGTGAACAGGATTTTTCAGAGTTGACGTAGTGCCATCACCAAAATTCCAAAGTACGGATGAAATAATATCAGCAGTAACAGTTGCATCGTTAAACTGTATGGGGCCATTATCGCACAAAATAGTTTTGTCATAGGTGAAGCCTGCTTTTGACCCGTAGATTTTCAACGTGTCCTTTCCGGTAATGGGGATCAGGCAGCCCAGAGAATCCTGCAGAATAATTTTTGGAATATAAAACCCGGGATCTTTATACGTGAATTTTATAATTGAATCACTGCTGAAAAGGGTTGTTCCATCGGCAAAATCCCAAAGAAATTTCACATTCGTATTTGAACTTACTTTAAAGTCAATATCTGCAGGGTAACATCCTTGCAGAGGGCTATAGGATAACGTTCCTTTTATACTGCTCAGTACACGGATGGTTCTCTGTTTTTTATCGATACACCCACCTGCAGATGTTGCAGTAAGAGTAACGATATAATCATTGGGAATACTGTATGAATATTTCGGGGCAGTGTCTGTAGAAATATTCCCATCACCAAATTCCCAGAGTAATGTCTTGTAAAAAGTTGACTGATTAGTAAATTGTACCTGGATTGGAGGGCAAATAGTAAACGTATCACTCAGCAGAAAATCAGCTTTGGGGGATCCCACTGTTATATAATTTGTTTTAATAACAGAGTCGACACAGCCGATTGTTTCTTTCCCGATCAATTTAACACTGTATACACCTGGTGCTGCATACGAATGAACAGGATTTACATTGGCGGATGTGTTGCCATCACCAAAATCCCAGGTGTATGTTGGTGAACTGCTCGTAGATGTATTTATAAATTGTACCGTTCCACCGGGGCATGAAAGAGTATCGCTTGAAATAAAATTAATCACCGGTTTGATGATGTCGAGGATTATGATGCCCAAAGAGCTGTCAATACAACCATATGCATCCTGTACAATAATTTTGGGCAGATAGGATGCGGCAGAATCATACGCATGTGTGATTGGATTACTTAAGCTTGTAAGCAATGTCCCATCTCCGAATTTCCAGGTAACAGAAGTAATTGCATTGGTTCCACCGGTTATTGAAGTATTGGTAAATGTAACATTGTTATTTACACATTGTGAAGCTGGTGCAAGTGAAAAGGATGCTGTGGCCCCAAATACATTTACACTATATGAAATTGTTTTCGTACATCCATTGATATTGGTATAATCAAGTGTTAATGTATGAGTGCCTGCTGTCGCAAATCCATGAAGTACCGATGCTGCAGTTGATGTAAATCCATCATCAAATTTCCATAAATAAGAAGAGATCAGTGCAGGATTTACGTTCGTAACAGAAAACGCAAACTGATTATTCTTACATTTTGAAGGCTGATCACTTGTAATAGCAGGAGCAAGATTTAGAAGAGTGATTGTTTTTTGTGAGGTATCGGTGCAGGCGCCATTTGTTACGGATAAAACGATCGTGTATGTTCCGATTGCAGGATAGATATGAGTTGGGTTGGGTGAAACTGATGAATTACCATCACCAAAATTCCAGCTGTAAGTTGTGGCACCGAATGAACTGTCTTTAAACGAAACAGTTGTTGCAGTATTGCAATCATAAGTGACTCCGAATTTTGAAACCGGCGGCAGTATGTTTACATAATTTACTTTAGTAAGAATATCAGGGCATCCGTTTTTGCGCACAGTTAATGATACAGTAAACGTCCCTGAAGTATCATACGGGTGCAATGGATTTTGTGCCGAACTTTTTTTGTTATCTCCAAAATCCCATACCCAGCTGTCAGGCCCGTTAGTACTCTGATCAGTAAACTGAATGGGTTGACCCGCACAGGATACTAATGGACTGGCAGAAAAGTTGGCCGTTGGTTTTGTTCCGGTTTTAATTCCCTTGGGGTAATCAAAAACAATTGTACAACCCGACGAGGTTGTAATTGTAAGCGAAACATCGTATTGCCCCTGAACATTATAGATATGACTGGGCAGCTGCAGTGTTGAAGTAGCTCCGTCACCAAAATTCCAAAGCCAGGATAATACAGTATCTGCTGAGCTGATTGTAGCAACAGGCATAAAATTGTATGGAAAGCAACCCCCACCAGGTAACCCGGAAATTTGCGCAGTTGATTTTTTTACAATAATGTATTTGTCTTTTGTGAGACTTCCTGAACAGCCGGAAGAAAGTTGGATCGTTAATTTTACTGTAAACTCACCTTCTGCATTGTAGGTATGCGTTGGGTTTTGCAGAGTGGATGTTGTACCGTCGCCAAATTCCCAAAACCATTGCTTAGCACCTGCTGTTGTATTGGTAAAATTTACAGTAAAGGGTAACTTGCAGGAAACTGTTTTATCTGCATTAATATCCGGTACAGGGTTATTAATAACATTGATTGTATTGATGGCAGAATCAATACAGCTGCCGAAATTATTTACCAGTTTTACTGTATAAGTTCCAAGAGCTGTAAAAATTTTAATCGGATTTTTTACAGGAGAAGTAGTGCCATCGCTGAAGTACCAGGTAAAACTGGAAGCTGATGGCTGGGAATTATTAAAAAAACCAACAGTATCATTTACACACACATTGTTTCTGAAGGTAAAATTGGAATTGAAGTTTCCGATATTCAGTTGATTGCTTTTTACAATGGTATCAATACAACCCTGGTCGCTTTCAGCAATAAGACGTACGCTGTATGTACCCGCAGTGGTATAAGTATGAACAGGGTTAGTGGCAATAGAATTTCCTCCATCACCAAAACTCCATTGATAGCTTAAATTTCCCGGTCCGGTGGTTTGATTGGTAAATGTAATTGCTTCAGGAGGCTTGCAATTAATGGGGTTACTTGCAGTGAAATCAGGTTTTACCCCTTGTGTTGACCGGATAAAGGAAGGTTTTACCAGCAGGTTTGTACAGCCGTTGCTGCTTGTTATTCTTAATGTGACATTAAAATTTCCGGCTGATTTGTAAACATAAAATGGATTTTTATCAGTGCTGGTGCTTCCATTTCCAAAATCCCATTCCCATGACACAATGCTCTCGCCGGGATTTGGAACTGAATTGTCAAGAAACTGAACTCTTAAAGGGAAGCAGCCGACAGTACTGCTTGATGTTGTAAAGGACACCTGTGGAGGTTGCAGAATATTGATATAATTCACCTTCACGATTGAATCCTTTCCTGTAGCATTGGAAACAACGAGCTTTATAGTATATAATCCAGGAACAAAATAAGTGGTAGAGGGATTTTTATTACTTGAAACGACTCCATTTCCCAATTCCCAGTGCCAGTTGCTTATAGCACCTGTTGAGTTATCGGTAAATTGTACTAAGAAAGGGGCACAGCCTGAAACAGGAGTAGCTGTAAAATTTGCAACAGGTGCCTGAGAAAATGCCTGGCTTGAATAAAAAAATGCCAGGAATAAATAACTTCCGGTTTTTAAATTCAGGGGCGGGTATTTCTTTCGAAAAAAAATGAACATAAGTTGGTAAGCGGTTTTGCCTGGATATTCTTCGTAAAGTTATTTTTTTTACTCTATAGTTAACAGTTTTTCAGATACTTCTATTGTACCGGTTGCTGCCTCATTTTATTAAGTAGCAGAAAATAAGCCAAACTTTTTGTTTGTATTACATTACCGCTTACCTTTGCCGTCCGAAAAATAAAAGGTCACGAATGCCTACAATTCAACAATTAGTAAGAAAAGGACGAGAAATTATCAGGGCGAAAAGTAAATCCCGTGCATTGGACAGTTGTCCTTTCCGCAGAGGAGTTTGTACCCGTGTGTACACTACTACGCCTAAAAAACCAAACTCAGCGCTGCGTAAAGTTGCCAAAGTACGTTTAACCAACAAGGTGGAGGTGATTGCCTACATCCCGGGTGAAGGTCACAACCTGCAGGAGCACTCAATTGTGCTGGTGCGTGGTGGTCGTGTGAAAGATTTACCAGGTGTACGTTATCATATCGTTCGTGGTTCACTGGATACTGCCGGTGTAAAAGACCGTAAGAAGAGCCGTTCGAAATATGGTACCAAGAAAGAAAAAGCTAAAAAATAATCTCATAAAGTAATTATTATATACAATGAGGAAGACGAAACCTAAAAAAATTGCGCTTGCACCAGATCCAAAGTTTAACGACGTTTTGGTGAGCCGCTTTGTAAACAATTTAATGTGGCAGGGCAAAAAAAGTATTGCGTTCAATATTTTTTATGATGCTGTTGATAAGGTAGCAAAAACTACCGGTGAAGATGGTTACGAAGTTTGGAAAAAGGCAATTGCTAATGTAACTCCCGCAGTTGAAGTAAGAAGCCGCCGTATTGGGGGTGCAACTTTCCAGATTCCTGCTGAAGTACGTACAGACAGAAAAATTTCTTTGAGCATTAAATGGCTCATCCGCTACAGTCGTGAAAGAAACGGACGCAGCATGGCCGATAAATTAGCCAACGAAATTGTAAGTGCAAGTAAAGGTGAAGGTGGTGCTTTCAAAAAGAAAGAAGATACACACCGTATGGCTGAAGCAAACAAAGCGTTTGCTCACTTCAGAACTTAATAAAAAGCTTTAATTATAGTCAAATCCCTCCGTATTTCGGGGGGATTTTTGTTTTCCACTTTTTTGCGATGGCTGGCTTTTGGCTCAGGAAAAATCCATACTTTTGCGGCGCCTAAATGAGTAATCAAAAGAGGTGATTGATGAACGTGGAATTGGATTATTTGTTGACCGGCATAATATGAGAGTATAAATCTTACATATCAGTTTCAGGTGTTCCGGCTAAGCCGGGCTTCCTTCCCATCTATAAACTGATAACTATTCCAAAACCCTGATCCCGATAACTATCGGGAGTAAGCGACAGGTGATCAACAAATAAACAATAGCTGATAAAATAATTTCATTTTCAATCTTTAAAAAGATAAACATTCAAATCAAATAGTCATGGCAGATTTAAGATTTCAGAGAAACTTCGGTATTGCGGCTCATATTGATGCCGGGAAAACAACTACCACTGAGCGTATCCTGCGCTACACGGGTATGATTCACAGAATTGGTGAGGTGCACGACGGTGCAGCTACTACCGACTGGATGGAGCAGGAAAAAGAAAGAGGAATTACCATCACTTCAGCAGCTGTAAGTTGTGTTTGGAATTTTCCTACGATCAGGGGTAAAGTGGATGAGAATACAAAAAAATATAATTTCAACATTATTGATACTCCGGGCCACGTGGATTTTACTGTTGAAGTAGAACGTAGTTTAAGGGTTCTGGATGGTTTGATTGCATTGTTCAGTGCAGTTGATGGTGTAGAGCCACAGTCTGAAACAGTTTGGCGCCAGGCTAACCGTTACAATGTACCACGTATTGGTTTCGTCAATAAAATGGATCGCAGTGGTGCTGACTTTTTGAATGTTGTGAAGCAGGTTCGTGAAATGCTTGGTTCAAAAGCTGTACCTCTTCAGTTGCCAATTGGTGCTGAAGATGATTTTACAGGTGTGGTGGACTTAATCAAAATGAAAGGAATCATCTGGCATATGGAAACAGAAGGAATGACTTTTGATGAAATCGAAATTCCTGCTGATATGCTTGAAGAAGCAAAAGACTGGAGAGCACAATTAGTGGAAGCCGTTGCAGAATACGATGATAAGTTGATGGAGAAGTTTTTCGACAATCCAGACACTATTACCGAAGATGAAATTCATGTAGCTGTACGTAAGGCAACAATTGATTTGACCATTGTGCCCATGTTGTGCGGTTCATCTTTTAAAAATAAAGGTGTACAAACTGCATTGGATGCGGTTTGCCGTTATCTGCCTTCTCCAATGGATATTGAAGCGATTAAAGGAACAGATCCTGATACTGGTGCTGAAATGGAACGTCATCCTGATGCAAAAGAACCGTTTGCTGCACTGGCATTTAAGATTATGACTGATCCTTTCGTAGGTCGTTTGGCATTCTTCCGGGTTTATTCAGGTCATCTCGATGCAGGTTCTTATGTGTTGAACGTAAGAAGCGGAAAGAAAGAACGTATCAGCCGTATCATGAAGATGTTTGCCAACAAGCAAAATCCAATCGACTTTATTGAAGCTGGTGATATTGGTGCTGCAGTAGGTTTCAAGGAAATTAAAACAGGCGATACTTTATGCGATGAAAATCATCCAATCACATTGGAAAACATGTTTATTCCTGAGCCGGTAATCTCTTTAGCCGTTGAACCAAAAGCACAAGTTGACGTAGATAAAATGGGTCTTGCTATTTCTAAACTGGTAGAAGAAGATCCTACTCTGCGTGTAAGAACTGATGAAGAAACAGGACAAACCATCCTGAGTGGTATGGGTGAATTGCACTTAGAGATTATTGTTGACCGTATGCGTCGTGAATTCAAGGTTGAAATCAACCAGGGTGCGCCGATGGTGGCTTATAAAGAAGCATTCAAACAATCAGTTGAACACCGTGAAGTGTTGAAGAAACAGTCTGGTGGTCGTGGTAAGTTTGCCGATATCATTTTCGAAATCGGGCCTGCTGATGAAACATGGTTAACAGAAAACCCGGGTAAGAGTTATCAGTTCGTAAACGATTTGTTTGGCGGATCAATTCCAAAAGAATTTGTTCCTGCTATTACAAAAGGGTTTGAATCTTCAATGTCCAATGGAGTGTTAGCAAACTATCCGATGGTGAATATGAAAGTTCGTGTGTTTGATGGCAGTTACCATGATGTGGATTCTGATGCAATGAGTTTTGAACTTTGTGCAAAGGGTGGTTTCCGTGAAGCCGGCCGCAAAGCAAAACCAACCTTGCTCGAACCAATCATGAAAGTAGAAGTGGTAACTCCTGATCAGTACATGGGTGATGTAACAGGTGACTTAAACCGTCGTCGTGGTATGCTGGAAGGAATGGATACAAAAGGTAATGCACAGGTGATCAGAGCCAAAGTTCCATTAAGTGAAATGTTTGGTTATGTTACACAGTTACGTTCATTGTCTTCAGGCCGTGCAACTTCAACCATGGAGTTCAGTCACTATGCACCTGCACCAAACAATATCGCTGAAGAAGTGATTGCAAAGGTGAAGGGTAAAGTGAATGCATAATTAAAGTAATACTTTACAATACAAACCCCGACAGAAACGTCGGGGTTTTTTTTATTGAAAGAAGAAAAGTATTAAAGGGATGTATAAAAAAACGCCGCATCAACTAATGCGGCGTTTTGCTTTTAATCATTTCAAATATCAAACCTGAAATTGTAAATTCTATCTGCTGTTTGCATCATTCATCCTGATACTTCTGCCTTTGAATTTTTTACCGTCAACCGCACTGATCATTTGCCTTGCTGATTTGCTGTCAACTTCCACCCATGAGTTCAGTTCACGCATATCAATTTTGCCCAATGATTCTTTACGCAGTTCACTCATATCTAAAATGAATTGTAAGAAACTTGCTTTGTAGAAACCATCTTTAGTGCCAAGGTTCACAAACAGTTTGGTATAACCGCCTCCGCCACTGTTACCACTTGCGCCAAAGTCACGGCCCTGTGTATCACGGTAAGGTTTGCGACCTTCTGAAGTACGTCCCGGAACAATACGCTCACGCTCTCTTTCACGGCCACGACTCTGTCCTCGATCATCTCTTTTAAACTTGTCGAAGTCACGACCACGTTCACGTATGTTGAGGTCTTCCGCATTTTCATAATACTTAAGGAAGCGGTCGAACTCCATTGCTGCCACACGCTTCAGGATATCTTCTTTGCTCATTTCAGCAAATTTTTCCTGCAGCATGGGAACATAAGTTTCATATTCTACGTTGCTTACATCTGTGTTAATCACTTTATCCATAAAAGAAAAGAATTGCTTGCGGCAAACATCTTTTCCGGTTGGGATCTCAAATTTTTTCAACTGTGTTTGTGCAATACGTTCAATCTGGCGAATCTTTCCGATTTCACGGCTATGAACAATACTCATACAAATACCCGTCTTTCCTGCACGACCTGTACGACCACTACGGTGGGTGTACACTTCCATATCATCAGGTAATTCATAGTTGATAACATGGGTGATATCTTTTACATCAATACCACGTGCAGCAACATCCGTTGCAATCAGCAGTTGTAATGTTTTATCACGGAACTGACCCATTACCGCATCTCTCTGCTGCTGGGTAAGATCACCATGCAATGCATCAATATCATAACCTTCACGGGTAAGTTTTTCTGAAATTGCCTGTGCATCAACTTTTGTACGGGTAAAGATGATACCGTAAATGCCGGGGTTGAAATCGATCAAACGTTTTAATGCTTCATAACGGTGCTGTGAGGAAACAACAAAATACTGGTGATCAATATTTACGTTGGCCGTATTCATTTTACCAACAGTAACTTCCACCGGATCTTTCATGTACTTGCGGCTCACCTTGCGGATTTCAGGAGGCATGGTTGCACTGAATAACCAGGTGCTTTCTTTCTTGGGAGTATTCTGCAGAATAAATTCAATATCATCCTGGAAACCCATGTTCAGCATTTCATCTGCTTCATCCAGCACCACGTACTGAATTTCTCCAAGATTGATTGCTTTACGTTCTATCAAATCAATTAAACGGCCGGGAGTTGCTACTACAACCTGTACACCTCTTTTGATGTCACGTATCTGCATGCCGATGGAAGTACCGCCGTACACAGCAACTACGTTTACATGCTTCATGTGTTTCTTAAAAATATCCATCTCTTTTACAATCTGTAAACAGAGCTCACGGGTGGGGCAAACGATTAATGCCTGTGGAAATTTTTTGTTTTCGTCGAGCAATTGCAGAAGGGGTAACCCAAATGCTGCTGTTTTACCTGTGCCTGTTTGGGCAAGGCCAATTAAATCTGTTGTTCCGCTTAACAAAACGGGAATTGCTTTTTCCTGTATCGGGGTGGGAGTTGTAAAACCGAGGTCACTAATCGCTTTCATCAATCTTTCGTCCAAACCAAGCGCTTCAAATGTGTTCATATACTTTATCAAAATTTGCCGCAAAGGTAAGGTATTAAGGGCGGAATGGGGGGAGGAAGTACGATGTAAGATGTATGATGTACGAAGGTCCCTAAACCCAGAGCCAATCTGTAGTTCCATATGGAAGTCCGCAGGGCTGTGAGTTGCAGTGAGTTAGTCTGTGAATTATTGCTGATTTCTTTGTATTCCTGTCTGATAAGCTGATATCGGGCAATCATCCATTGTGCATTGCATATCGCCAATTATCTTTGCCGGCATGCGTAAACTGAGTATGGATGAGCTGAACCGCAAGTCAGTAGATGAATTTAAAGAAGCGGAGAAGAATAAAGTAATTGTGGTGCTGGAAAATATCCGCAGCATGCAGAATGTGGGCTCAGTGTTCCGCACTTCTGATGCATTTTTGGTAGAAGCGATCTATCTCATTGGCTACACACCTCAGCCGCCTCACCGTGATATTCATAAAACAGCCTTGGGTGCAACAGAAACTGTAAGCTGGAAATATTTTCAACGGACAGCAGAGGCCATTGCAGAATTGAAAGCAGCCGGTTATAAGATCTTTGGAATTGAACAAACGGAAGGAAGTATATTGTTGCAGGATTATAAAAAAGCAGAAGAGGAACAGATCGCAATCATTTTTGGCAATGAAGCAGAAGGAGTGGAGCAGGAAACATTGCAGCAATGCGATGGATGTATTGAAATACCCCAGTTTGGCATGAAACACTCGCTGAATATTTCTGTTGCAGCAGGAGTGGTACTATGGGAAATTACACGGAACAGGATTGTAAAAAACTAAAGCAGTTGGAAAGGATGACTAAAGTAAAAAACTATTTAAGCCTCATTAAATTTTCGCATACCATTTTTGCATTACCGTTTGCGTTGATTGGATTTACATTAGGTGTCATTTTGAATGAGTCTAAATTAAATTCTGCCCCATGGTATTTACGGTATGGATTTTCATTTTTATGTGTTCTCCTTTGCATGATCTTCGCCCGTAGTGCAGCCATGGCTTTCAACCGTTATTTAGACAGAAACTTTGATGCAAAGAATCCACGAACTGCCATCCGTGAAATACCTGCCGGTATCATTTCAGCCAACAGTGCTTTGCTATTTACCATATTAACCAGTGTATTGTTTATCATCACTACTTATTTCATCAATTCACTTTGTTTTTATTTATCGCCCGTTGCTTTACTGGTAGTATTGGGTTACAGTTTCACCAAACGCTTTACACCACTTTGTCATTTGGTATTGGGCCTGGGTTTGGCATTGGCACCAATCGGTGCCTATCTTGCTGTAACTGGTAAGTTTGCGTTGTTACCCATTTTGTTTTCATTCACCGTTTTATTCTGGGTAAGTGGCTTTGATATTATTTATGCTTTGCAGGATGAAGAGTTTGATAAGAAGTATGAACTGAAATCGATTCCTGCCTGGTTGGGAAAAGCAAAAGCATTGCATGTCTCAGAAGTGTTGCATGTATTTGCTGCATTATGTGTAATTGCCGCAGGAGTTTATGGAGGTTTCGGATGGTTGTACTGGATAGGTGTTGTTGTGTTTGCAGGTATGCTTATCTATCAGCATTCCATTGTAAAGCCGGATGATTTGCGAAAAGTGAATATTGCTTTCATGACAGCGAACGGAATAGCGAGTGTTGTGTTTGCGGTGTTTGTAATCGCTGATATTATTCTATAATAAATTAAACTTAGTACGTCACCTCGGCGAAGGAGAGGTCTCTTTACAAACAAACAGTTTGGGTTTGTGAGAAGTATCCTTCGTTGACATGACCGCACCCCCGATATGGCAAGAATCATTTGCATAGATTATGGTGGGAAACGGACCGGACTGGCAGTAACAGACCCACTTCAGATTATTGCGACGGGGTTAACCACCATCGAAACAAAAAACTTTATTCCTTTCCTCAAAGACTATTTCAGCAAAGAGCAGGTGGAAAAGATCGTGATTGGTATGCCAACCAACTGGGACGATTCTGATACGCATGCAACTCCTTTGGTAAAACGGGCAATCGAGCAATTGAAGAAAAACTTTCCCAATATGCCCATTGAAACTGTTGATGAACGTTATACTTCCAAAATGGCCAAAAATGCCATGCTGGAAATGGGAATGAAGAAAATGCAGCGCCGGGATAAGAAACTGGTGGATGAAATAGCCGCCACCATTATGCTGCAGGAATATATGCAGCGCACATAAGCACTGCCGGTTAAGGAATTGTAAACTCCAACACTTACTTTTGCAAATCAATTTTTTTGAACAGTTATGATTTTACCCATTGTTGCATACGGTTTTGAAGTGTTAAGAAAGCTGAGCAAGGATATTACTCCCGATTATCCCAACCTGGACAAGTTTATTGCGGATATGTGGGAAACCATGTACTCTTCCAATGGCGTTGGACTCGCAGCACCGCAGGTAAACCGTGACATCCGGCTCTTTGTAATGGACAGCTCCCAGATGTTTGCCAATATGGACGAAGAGGAAACTCTTCTGTATCCTGATGTGCCAGGTATTAAACAGGTATTTATTAATGCACAGGTAGAAGAATTGCTGGGCGATGACTGGGTGTATAATGAAGGTTGTTTAAGTATCCCGAAGATTCGTGAAGATATTTACCGAGCTGAAGAAGTCACCATCCGCTATATGGATGAAAACTTTAAAGAACATGTAAATACATTTGATGGCATTACTGCAAGAGTCATTCTGCATGAATACGATCATATTGAAGGCAAATTATTCATTGATTACCTCAAACCCTTAAAGCGTAAACTGTTAAAAGGTAAACTGGATGATATTTCAAGAGGAAAAGTGAATGTGGATTATAAAATGGTGTTTCCGAAATAAATCCCGTCTGACACCCTCGTCTGACGGGATTTATTTATATATATTCAAACTAAACTATTTGCCTTATGAAAAAATTACTATTGTTCTTCTCGCTATTACTTGCTTTTAAAACAAATGCCCAGATTGAAGTTCTCACCGTGTTAAACCAGAAACCGGAGTCAAAATACATAGTAGGTTTTGGAGCCATGTTGAGGTTTGGAATTCCTGTTAGAGAAGCTGCTGATGAGGTAACTATAGAGGTAGGGGCAAAATATATTCCTGAAATTGAATACCCGGAAGCATATGGTGTGGTTTACATCCCTGTAAAAGTAGGGTATCGTTATACACTCGATCGAAGTGGATCAGGATTTTACACAGAACCACAATTAGGTTATAGCTTTTACGGTGCACGTAGTTATCAAAATATGGATGGGGTTGATGTAGACGAAACAATTAAAGGCCCCGTTAGCGGGCTAAGCTTTGGCTATCTGTTCCCATCCGAAAAAATCGTACAAATTGATTTGTCGTTTAGATACGAAAATGTGTTTTATAAGCAAGGTTCTGTGCACACAATAGGGCTAAGGCTTAACAGTAAGTTCCGGTTCAGGAACAGGGAGTAATCAATATTATTTACATTGGGTTTAATGTAAATCCCGTCTGACGTTTTCGTCTGACGGGATTTATTTATTATCTAAAAAACATTCTTAATTTGTCAGACGAGGGCATCAGACAAAAAAAAACTTATTCTTCTTCCAAAAGATTTTTTGCTTTTGTATACACTCTCCATTTTTCAATCACTTTCTGCATGTCAATGGCCAGTTCAGTTTCAAACAAAATCCGCTTTTGAGTTTTTGGATGTGTGAAGCCAAGCGTTTGTGCATGCAGTGCCTGTCTTGCACAAATATTAAAGCAATTATCAACAAACTGTTTGTACTTGGTATAAACAGTTCCTTTTACGATCCTGTCCCCGCCATACGTATCATCATTAAATAATGGATGACCAATATGCTGCATATGTACACGGATCTGGTGTGTACGTCCTGTTTCCAGTCGGCATTCAACCAAAGTTGTATAGCCAAAGCGTTCTAAAACTTTGTAATGTGTGGTGGCTTCTTTTCCATATTCGCCATCAGGATATACATCCATGATCTTGCGGAAACGTTGATGTCTGCCCACATTGCCGGTAATAGTTCCGGTTTCTTCTTTTAAATCACCCCAAACCAATGCGATGTATTTGCGTTCAACTGTATGATCGAAAAACTGTTTGGCTAAATGCAGACTTGCCTGTTCATTTTTTGCAAGTACTACCAGCCCACTTGTATTTTTATCAATGCGGTGCACCATACCGAAACGGGGCAACTGATCTTCGGTTAATTCAGGCTGCTGCTGTTTCAAATACCATACAATCCCATTCACCAGTGTGCCGCTGTAATTACCACTGCCGGGATGCATTACCATACCAGCCACTTTATTCACTACTACCACCGATTCATCTTCGTACACAATGTTGAGCGGAAGTTCTTCGGGCTTGATCTCTGTATCAGCAGGAGCAGTATCAGAGAAGGTAATGATCTCATCATCCGGCTTTACTTTATAGTTTGCCTTAACAGGACTGTTATTTACCAGTACAAGACCAGATGCAATACCACGCTGCACTTTATTACGTGTAGCCCCCTCGATCTTGGTCAGTAAAAATTTGTCGATCCTTAATGGTTCCTGTCCTTTACTTACAACAAAACGCATCCGCTCATATAGCTCTTCCGAGCCATCACCGTTTTCCAGTTCACCTTCCAGTTCTATCAGTTCTTCTTTACTCATTGTCTGCAAAAATAAGCTCTCAGGAATTATCAAATGAATTCATTGTAGTTTTGCCGCTCATGAAACAGGAAGTACAATTTGAGGATTTAGGGCAAATGCCGTATCAGCAGGCCTGGGATTACCAGGAAGTTTTGATGCAGCAGAATTTGAAAGTGAAGTCGGAGCTGAGGATGTTAGCCGATAAAGAGAAGTCGTTAGTCGTGAATGGTGAGTCGATAGTTGAAGACTCCTCAGAGTTCACATCTCATCCTTCACTTAACACCCATCATCACCTGCTTTTCGTAGAGCATCCACCAGTTTATACTTTAGGTAAAAGCGGCGATGTAAAGAATATTCTGATCAGCGAGAAAGAACGAAATGAAAAAGGGATTGAATATTTTCCAACCAACCGTGGCGGCGATATTACTTTTCATGGCCCGCAGCAGATTGTTGGTTATCCTATTCTTGATTTGGAAAAATTTGAAACAGATATTGGTAAATACCTGCGCAAACTGGAAGAGATCATTATTTTAACGCTGGCTGATTATGGATTGAAAGGCGATCGCAGTAAAGGTGAAACAGGCGTGTGGCTTGACCCTGATATTAAAGGAAAAGAACGGAAGATATGTGCCATGGGTGTACGATGCAGCAGATGGATCACCATGCATGGATTTGCTTTCAATGTAAATACAGATCTCGATTATTTCAACTATATCATTCCCTGCGGTATTGAAAACAAACAGGTGACTTCGCTGCAAAAAGAATTAGGCAGAACAGTTGATTTTGAAGAAGCCAAAGAAAGAGTGAAGCTGAACTTTGAAAAAGTGTTTGATGTGAAGCTGGAGGTAAGAAGTAAGAAGTAAGAAGTAAGAGGGCTTGACTGCTCACTGTTTTGGGCTAATAGCTATAAGCTATCGGCTAATGGCTTTACTTTATACAACTGAACTAATTATCCCTGGTGATCAGGAATTTATTTTTCTCTTTCAGTTTTCCATCTACCGTTAATTCAAAATAATACCAACCTGATTTCAGGAAGTTCACTTTATCAAGTGTAAGATATTGTTCCTTTACCTGTGGTATTACAAAAAGTGTACTGCCATCTTCTTTCATGAATCTGACAGAATATTTTTTTGAAGCTGCATCAGGAATTTTAATCACTGCATTTCCATCATCGCCGGTAAAAATATAAACAGAGGGAACCCAAACAGGTTTCGGTGGAGGAGGAGGTGCTTTTTCTTCTTTTGGTTTTTCTTCTTTCGGTCTTTCCTTTTCTCTTTCTGTCACCGCAGTAATCTTAGGTGTGGGAGCAACTATTTTTGTTGTATCAATAAAAAGACGTTTGGATGGAGTGAAAATATAATTAGAACCTTCAAACAAAACGAAGATTCGGTAATAGCCACTGTCGTTCTTTGCTGTTTTATCAACGTAAGAATAAGTTTTTACATTGGGGTTTGACAGTGAATGAATGGTGCTGAAATTTCTGGTACTGTCTTTTGACCGCTGAATATTTACCTGCGATACATTCTTAAAACTGTTGATCCAGCTGATACTGATTTCTCCATTTTTCTTAATTGCTTTAAATTTAGGAAGCGTATCTGTTTGTGCAGATACAAGAAGGGTGCAGCTGAGAAAAGCAAATATCAGTAAAAACAGTTTCTTCATGGATGTTGTATAAAAATCAATTGATGTTGTTGATTCGCAAATATAATGCCGTTCAGTATAATAACATACCGGGTTTTAAACTGCTGTTGCCCTGTAACCCGCCTGTATGCAGTACCAGTATTTTATTATTTCGGGTAAAATAATCCTGTTCAGCAAGTGTAATTACTGCCTGCATCAATTTACCCGTATACACAATATCGGTTGGAAT
Organism: uncultured Chitinophagaceae bacterium; assembly: GCA_964580775.1. Lineage (GTDB taxonomy): Bacteria > Bacteroidota > Bacteroidia > Chitinophagales > Chitinophagaceae > Lacibacter. The sequence goes on from CAZOLW010000010.1 coordinate 43,681, forward strand.
ACCTGTTTTGGTATAAAATGAATTCATAAAATTGAGTTGTTCTTCACTCAGTTTCGCATAACCATCACCGGCATAATCAAACAATACCTGCTTTTCTGCTGCTGATTCAATGGTTGCATGTTGCTGAATAAACAGATCCCTTTCATCAGTTTTAATTTTTAAAACAGGAATGCCAATAACCGTTTGATGTATTTTGGCAGATGTAGCAATTCCTTTAAAAGTTGTGCCTGTGCCCATACAGCAAAGGATATGTGTAAATGAATCAGCATCAGGAATCATTGATAAAATTTCTTTGCATCCCTGCAAGCCTTCTGCATTATCTCCACCTTCAGGTACAAAGAACAAATGATCGTTGTTCCTGCGGATTTTTTCAACTGTTTCACTGTTCCTGCCGTAATCTTTTCGCTCCACAGGAGTTAATTTCATTTGCATCTGTTCACAAAAAGATAATGTGGAGTTCAAAGGCTGGATAATTTCTCCACGAATAATACCAGCCGATTCAAGCCCGGCTTCATCGCAGGCAAAAGCTGTTGCCGAAAGATGGTTTGAAAAAGCCCCGCCCATTGTAATAATTCCTTTTTTGTTCTGTGCCAGTGCCGATTGCAGGTTGTATTTGAGTTTAAAATACTTGTTGCCGGAAATAAACGGATGAATTTCATCAAGCCTTGCCACTGTAAATTCAAAGGAACTGCCTCCGGATAATGTCCACACAACTTCTTTAGATTTAATAAAAACGGGAACTCTTTGCATGGTTTCGGGAAAGATTGTTTCTTATCTTCGCAGCGCCCAAAAATAAATGATTATATGCAACCTACTTTATTGATTTTAGCAGCAGGAATGGCCAGTCGCTATGGCAGTATGAAACAGATCGAAGGGTTTGGTCCAGGCGGAGAGACAATTATGGACTATTCTATTTACGATGCCATCCGTGCAGGATTTGGCAAAGTGGTCTTTATCATCCGCAAAGATTTTGCAGATCAGTTCAAAGAGATTTTTGAAACGAAATTAAAAGGGAAGATTGAAATTGACTATGTATACCAGCAACTGGATTCGTTAACTGATGGTTTTGAGATTCCATCAACACGTACAAAACCATGGGGAACAGCTCATGCTATTTTATGTGCAAAGGATGCCATTAAGGAACCATTTGCAGTTATCAATGCAGATGATTTTTACGGAAGAGATGCGTTTGAAAAAGCAGCCGCTTTTTTAAATACGGATTGTAATCCGGAACAGCATGCAATTATTGGTTATGATTTGTCGAAAACATTGAGTGCAAACGGAACTGTAAGCCGTGGTGTATGTGAAGTGGATGCAGATAATAATCTGGTAAGCATTGCTGAACGTACCAAGATTTATGGCGATGGAGAGAAAATTATTTATGAAGATGCTGATGGAAAACATGAAGTACCTTATCATTCAAGTGTAAGTATGAACTTCTGGTGTTTCGACAGTTCTATTTTCTATCTCACAAAGAAATTATTTAAAGGCTTTCTGGCCGAAAAAGGAACAGAAGAAAAATCAGAATTCTTTATTCCAATTGTGGCCGACGAATTCATTAAAGAAGATCTGGGCGTAATTAAAGTGATTCCCACTTCTTCACAGTGGTTTGGAGTAACCTATAAAGAAGACGCTCCGGGTGTGCAGGCAAGTGTGAATGCACTGGTTGAAGCAGGTGAGTATCCTCCCGGGTTATGGAACTAAATCGAATAGTATAAAAAAAAGCCGTTTACATTGTAAGCGGCTTTTTCTATTGTATCAATAAAATTCCTGTTTGCACTTTTTTATTCTTCCTCAACAGGCGGTAATAATACATGCCATGTGAAAGTCTGCCAAGTGATACCTGTTCAGGATATTCTATTATTTGTTGCCGCAGAACAACACGTCCGTAATTATCAATAAGCTGAAAGATCACTTCATCATCCTGTTCAGTAAGTACAGTAACAAAACCATTGGCTAAAGCAGGGTTGGGATATACAACAGCAGCTTTGTTTGCTGTAAAGAAAAGACTGGCCGTGTCTGAAATGATTTTTCTTCCATCGATCAGTTCTATAACCGCACGGTATAAATTAGTTCCGGCAATTAATTTTTGATCTGCAAACTGGTATAGTGTTGTATTTGTGGAAGGTTGATTGTCCAGAAATGAAAAGCCGTCTGCCAGGTACTTTTCAAAGCTGATCGATTTTATATTGTACGTGGTGCTTAACAAAAGCGACAATGCTCCTTTATCATCTGCTGTAAGATCTGCAATAAAACTCCTGGTATAGCAGGCTGAACCCTGCTGTTCATAGTTGAATGTATAACTCATTACTGCTTCCTTACCCGACAGCAAAGGTGTAACTGCATAATGCAATGATGGGTTTAATTGTTTTGAAAGCACCACAAGAGTATCAGTTGTTACCCGTATGGACTCCATATACTTTGCTCCTAATTGCGAAATGCGATAAGCTGTTGCGCCTGTAACAGGTGGCCATGCAATTAAAAATGAATCAGGGCAGTTAAATCCAACAGATGTAAAAAGGCGTTGTGAAATTGTAAATGTATCAGACGTGAATGTTTTATCAGCAACAGATAATCTGAGCAGTGCTTTCGTTGTAATGTTGGGTGTGAGCAGTTTGAAATATCCTTTCTTTAAATCAACAGATGCAGATACCGTTTGCCAGCTTGCTCCATTATCAATACTTAATTCCAGATTGCCTGTTGTGTTTGTAAAGCTTGATTGAAAACGTAATACGTTTGTTTGATTGGGAAATAAATGATCAGAGGCAGTAGGGAAATGCCAATTGAAGGTATCAGTTGTATCCAACTGGTAGGCAATAGCAAAACTTTGCACTCCTGTCGGAATTGAAAATCCTTTTACTGTAACTGTATAATCACCGGCCGCAGGATTATCAACTGTAATTTGCTCAACAACATTTAAACTGTCACGTTTGCGTGTTGGCAATTGTTGTAAAGCCACAGCATTTGGCGAACTATTGAGCACCCATGGCAGCCAGCTTGTATTATTTGCAGTATTTGTCAGTTCAAGATCAAGATCATTGATCAATGCTTTCGCTGTATTTGGTGCAGCCTGTGGGTCGGTCCATACCAATGTTAATTTCAGTTGTTTGATGTTTGCAGGAATTGTAACTGTAAACTGTTGTTGTGTGTTTGCTGTAACCGAACCAAGAAAGTATTGTCCTTTCGCAATTGTTTCAACTGCATGCAACCCATTCGCACTCCCATAGCCCGACTTGAAATCAATGCCCGGTGTTTCCACATCATCGGCACTATTTAATAATACTGCTTTAATAAGTGATGATGATGCTGTATTGCTATGCTGCTGTTTGTAGATATGATGCAGCACTGTACCAATGCCCGATACCAATGCTGCAGCGCCTGAACTGCCATCTTCGCCAAAAGCAACTAATTCAGGTTTTACTCTGCCGTCAAAAGCAGGGCCTTTTGAACTTGGTATCATTACAATACCAAATGAATCAATATGACCAACAGTGATGATATTCTTTGCATGCTTAAAATTCCCGGTGAGATTAGAGTAGCCTGCTACGTTTGCATAAGTTCCTGTTGGTGTTGACTGTGATCCTGAATTGCCGGCTGAAATAACATGCAGCAGTGATGGATTATTGATAACTGATGCATCATAACCCGCAGCTTCAGCGCCATAATAACTTTCAACAACTGTTCCGTAGGAATGGTTTTGTACTAACACCGAAGAACCGTTGTAGTAACTGTCAGGTTCAGGCAAAAGGTTTTGAAAACTGGCTGAACTGAGATTTGCCCCCCATGCAGCCCCTTTTGTATTGTACCAGGTATTGCCTCCTCCGGCAATCATGGTTGCCATAATACTTGCATGATTACTTCCCGTTGCTGAAGTAAATGCAGATGGAAGTATGCGTCCTTTCAGATCGATATCTGTTGTATCGAAATTTTGTTCTTTTATTGAGAGATGAATTGCATTGCCATTATATATGGGGTAACGGTGCTGAATAGTTGAGATACGGTTAACCGCATAATCAACAAAGCCAAACAGCAATTCTTCTTTTGCTTTTTTCTTTGAATCAACAGCCGTTATAATTGGGTTAAGCAATAGTTTTTCCATTTCAATCCAGCTGCATTCAATAACTGCAAGGTTAGCAGGTTCGTAAACTGAAACCAGTGTGATAGATTTATTTTGACTGAGCAGAGTTCTAAATTGCCTGAGATCAATTGTGGCAATTGTATACAATTGGCTGCCCTTTGGTTTTTCAGTCTTTAACTGCAGGGAGAGTAAGGGCGACATTTTATCCGCCGGCTTTTTCCCAGCAGGTTGTGCAGCGATCAGAAACTGCATAAACAGTGCAAGCAGGGAAAAAGTGAGTTTCCTTCCTGTTGAGCGGCCTGGTTGAAAGTTGGTTGAATAAAATTTCATGAAAGATATCTGCGGTTAAAAACTGTCAAACAAGATCGGTTAAAATTTTCAGTATTATTTCGAGGGGTTTTTACTTCTTTCCTGACTTCTCTGGGCAGATTTGGTTTTTTTGTAAAAAAAATGGTGAATATCAAATAAATTTAGATAAATTGACATTGTCTTTTATTATAAACCCAAACAATAAACAACATGAGAAAAATTATTTCGGTTATTGGTGCAGCTATGTTTGCTGCTCTTTTTATTGTAGCCTGTTCCAAGGCGTCTGAAGAAAAAGCCCCGGAAGTTTCACAGGATGTTTTAAACCAGATTTCCGCCCTCGGTTTTTCAACTGACAATGTACTTGCAGAAGATGGTGGTTACATTGTGGAGGGAGATATCTTTATTAGTGGCAAGGACCTTACCACACAAAAAACGGTTAATAAACTGGTGGTTGCTAATGCAGAACAGTACAGAACTACGAACCTTGTAACTGGTCTTCCGAGAGTTATTACTGTAAGCCTTAGCGGTAGAAATATCACTCAGGTAATGATTGATGGAGTTAATGCAGCGGTAGCCCGTTATAATGCTGAAAATCTTGGATTGACATTTCAATACGCCGGAACGAGTGGCGGAGGTACCATTAATATCAGTGTAGTGAACACCGGCCAGTATATTGCTTCTGCAGGGTTCCCAAGCGGTGGTAATCCGTATGGAACAATTAAATATGCCCGTACTTATACTTCTGGTTATAGTGTGGGATTTGTAACAACAGTTGTTGCACACGAAATGGGCCATTGCATAGGATTCCGTCATACGGATTATATGGATCGTTCTTACAGTTGTGGCGGAGGTACTGCAAATGAAGGTGCCAGCACTGTTGGTGCTGTTCACATTCCAGGTACACCTACTGTAGCCGACCCGGGTTCCTGGATGCTGGCTTGTTTAAGTGCAACTACAAATCGTCCATTTAACAATAACGATAAAACAGCGTTAGGTTATCTATATTAATCTTTTAAGCGCAGATATAAAAAAAGAGACCCGGGAAACCGGGTCTCTTTTTTATTTGCGTAAGCTTTTATACAAATTAATCAGGTTATTGGTTGATGCATCATGCGATGATACCAGGTCTTCGGTAATGAGTTCAGGTAAAATTTTATTCGCTAACTGTTTGCCCAGTTCAACACCCCACTGATCAAAGCTGTAGATGTTCCAGATAACTCCCTGTACAAAGATCTTGTGTTCATACATGGCAATCAGTTCACCCAGTGTAAATGGAGTGATCATTTTTACAAGAATAGAATTAGTAGGGCGGTTGCCTTCAAATACTTTATAAGGTACCAATTCTTCTTTCACTCCTTCAGCAATCACTTCTTCTTTCGTTTTACCGTTCATGAGTGCTTCTGTTTGTGCAAAGAAATTACTCATGAGTTTGTTGTGATGATCGCTTAATGGATTATGACTGATGGCAGGCGCAATAAAGTCAGCTGGAATTAAATGTGTTCCCTGGTGAATCAACTGGTAAAAAGAATGCTGACCATTTGTGCCGGGTTCACCCCAGATGATTGGGCCTGTGCTGTACGATACCTTGTTGCCATTTCTGTCAACATACTTGCCATTGCTTTCCATATTTCCCTGTTGAAAATATGCAGCAAAGCGGTGCAGGTACTGATCGTAAGGAAGAATTGCTTCACTCTTTGCATCAAAGAAATTTACATACCAGGTGCCGAGTAATGCCATGATCACCGGAATATTGGTAGCAAATTTTTCTGTGCGGAAATGTTCATCGCTGTACTCAGCACCTTTCAGTAACTGTTCAAAATTATCATAGCCAATAGTTAATGCGATGGATAAACCGATAGCACTCCATAAAGAATAACGTCCGCCAACCCAATCCCAGAACTCAAACATGTTGGCTTTATCAATACCAAACTTCACCACATCTTTTTCGTTGGTTGATAAAGCAGCAAAATGTTTGGCAATAAATGCTTCGTCTTTTGCTGATGCTAAAAACCAGGTTCTTGCACTGTGTGCATTGGTCATGGTTTCCTGTGTAGTAAATGTTTTGGAAGCAACGAGGAACAGGGTTTCATCTGCTGTTACTTTTTTTAATGTCTCGGCAATATGCGTGCCGTCAACATTACTTACAAAATAAGTTTGAATGCCATCCACCCAGTAAGGTTTCAACGCTTCAGTTACCATTACGGGACCGAGATCACTTCCGCCGATACCGATATTTACAATGTATTTTATTTTTTTACCGGTATAACCTTTCCATTCACCACTGTGAATTTTTGCACAGAAAGTTTTCATTTGCAGTAACACACGCTGAATATCAGGCATCACATCTTTACCTTCAAATAAAACGGGTTTGCCGGAAAAGTTGCGGAGTGCTGTATGCAGCACGGCTCTTTTTTCTGTATGATTGATTTCTTCTCCATTAAACATCTGCTCAACAGCATCTTTCACTTTGCATTCATAAGCCAGTTGCAAAAGCAACTGCATGGTTTCTTCCGTAATGATATTCTTGGAATAATCAAACACAATATCCTGTGCGCAGGAACTGAATTTCTGAAAACGGTTTGCATCAGCTTTAAATAAATCTCTCATCTGCACCTGTTTCATTTTGGTTGCGTGTGCAGTAAGCTGTTTCCAGGCATTGGTAGTTGTAGGATCGATTGCAGGTAACATAGTTTATCTTTTATTGGTTCAGTAATGCAACGCTCTTCTCTTTATCAAGATGCAGTTGCTCAATTAATTTTTCAAGTCCTTCAAATTTCACTTCATTACGGAGGTGATATTTTACATACACTTTCAAATGACGGTTGTAAATGTCTTCATCAAAATCAAAAAGGTTCACTTCAATGCTTCTTCTGGTTCCGTCAACGGTTGGTCTTGTGCCGATGTTCATCATTCCTTTCAGGATTCTCCGCTCACCTTCAATCTGCGCTTCCACTGCATACACGCCATTTCCCGGAACAAGTTTTTCAGGATCCTGCATTTGCAGGTTGGCCGTAGGGTAGCCGAGTTTTCTTCCTAATTTATTTCCTTCAATTACATATCCTTTAAAGAAATAAGAATAACCCAGCAACTGGTTGGCCTTCTCAATTTGTCCATTTCCCAATGCCTGCCTGATCTTGGTGGAGCTTACAGAAATTTCATTGAGCACCTGTTGCGGAATTTCTTTTACACGGTAATTGTATTGCTCACCCATTTTCTCCAGTAAGCGGTAATCACCTTCCCGTTTATTTCCAAACTTATGATCATAGCCAATGATAATAACTGATGGATGAAAACGGTCGACCAGGAAATCTTTAATGTACTGCTCAGCTGTTTGTTCAGAAAAAGCTTTGTTGAACTGCACCACCACCAAATCGTCAAGCCCCTGTTTTTTTAAGAGTTCAATCCGTTCATCAAGAGTGGTTAACTGTTCAATCTGTCTGTCGGGTTCTATAATTTTACGGGGATGCGGATAAAAGCTGATAAGCACCGATTCGCCACCCGTTGTAATGGCTTCCTGCAGCAATTGACGGATGACATGCTGATGGCCGAAATGCACACCATCAAAGGTTCCGATGGTAATGACAGCCTTGGTAAAAACGGGCAGTTGTTCTAAACTTCTGTAAACCTTCATAATTTGGAGTTGCAAAAGTAACACATTTGAACGGTGGAAGTGTTAGTTTTGCGGCCTCAAACCAATCAGTATGTCATTATACAATCAGCGGGGAGTATCGGCGCAAAAAGAAGAAGTGCACAAGGCAGTACAGCATCTGGATCAGGGCCTGTACCCCAATGCATTTTGTAAACTCTATCCCGATTACCTGGGCGGAGATGCAGATTGGGTGAATGTTACCCATGCAGATGGAGCAGGAACAAAAAGCATCCTCGCTTACCTCTACTGGAAAGAAACAGGCAATCTTTCTGTGTGGAAAGGAATTGCACAGGATGCCATTGTGATGAACCTCGATGATTTGCTTTGTGTTGGGATCTTTGATAATATTTTATTCTCCAGTACGGTTGACCGTAACAAAACATTGATTCCCGGTGAAGTGCTGGAACAGATCATCAATGGTTCTGCTGAATTATTTGCACAACTGAAAGAATATGGAGTGAACATTCATTATCTCGGTGGTGAAACGGCTGATGTGGGTGATGTGGTTCGTTCTATTGCAGTGAATGGAACTATGACAGCCCGCTGGCCAAAGAATAAAGTAATCAGCAATGATAAAATAAAAGCAGGTGATGTAATTGTTGGATTGGCAGGATTTGGTCAATGTAATTATGAAACTTCTTATAACAGCGGATTGGGCAGTAACGGACTCACCAGCGCCAGACATGATGTATTGAATAAATATTATGCACAGCATTTTCCTGAAACATTTGAACCAAAGCTGAATGAGGAAGTAGTGTATATCGGTAAGCACAAACTCACCGATGAAATTGAATTAAAGAATGGTGAAACTTCTTTGATTGGCCGTTTACTGCTTTCGCCAACAAGAACATTTGCACCGGTGCTGAAAGAAATTCTAACCAATCATTTTGATGCAGTGCATGGATTGATTCATTGCAGTGGCGGCGGACAAACCAAGTGTTTAAAATACCTGCCCGGCCCCATGAAGATTGTGAAAGACAATTTATTTACTCCCCCAATTATATTTGATCTCATCCAGGAAGCATCGGGTGCTGATGCAAGAGAAATGTACCAGGTATTTAATATGGGTACACGTTTGGAAATTTATACCAATGAAAAAGATGCAGCTGCAATGATTGCGGTTGCACAATCCTTCGGCGTGGATGCACAGGTCATTGGCAGGGTGGAAGAGAGTGAGAAGAAAGAGTTGCTGATAAAGTTGAAGAATGAGGAGTTAGCGTTTTAAACTGTGATCAACTGTTCCAAGCTTACTTATGAATAATTATAATCATCACAATATATTTGTGAATCCGACAACGATATTATGCGTTTAGAATTTTAAAGAGCGGTAAGATATAGGCTCTATGTTCTAGTTTCAGATAGATTATTTAATTAAAGTAATCCGTTGATTTCCTAAAAGTACATTTTTTGTACGATCCCATAATCTCAATATGTAAGTTCCTGGAACTAAGTTTTGCAGATCAAATTCCGCAATACTTCTTTTCGGTAGTGTAATAGTGTTAATTACCTGTTTTCCAAACGTATCAAAAATTTGCACTTCATATTGATGAGAGGAATTTAGATTTTTGAGCGAAACAGGTCCAAAAGTAGGATTAGGAAATATTGTAATTATTGCATTATTATTGAATGGATCAGCTATTGATGTAAGGGTTACATTTGTGGTAGGGCTTATGGAACTAACGCATCCATTTACTGCATATGTATAACTGTACGCTCCACTTTGCAATACACTGATTGTTTTATTGGTTTCTCCGGCAATTGTAATGCTATTTAGAAACCATTGGTAAGAATCACCGTTCGCTGGAGCTGAAAGCTGATTCCCGTTTATAACAGGTGTATTGCCTGAAAGAGGAGTAGCTGTTACTACGAATGAAGTATCCTTAAATGATACGGAAGTATTATATATATAAGAGACTCTGATTGTGTTATACCCATTTGTTGTAATAGGATATCTAAATGAACTGTCAGACCAATTGAAGGGAAGAGTCAAATTATTGTTCATTACAATAGTTGTAACATAAGGAGATAGTAAAGGATTTATAAGCTTTCCCTTTTTCTCAACAGGGTTGCTGCAAACAGCAGGAAGTATGTCTTTTATTTGAGGAGTTGGAATGGTTAAAGTGAGTGATGAGGAATCTACTTCAAAAATGAAACCAGCATAACCAAACGTCGAATCTGTTATTTGCCCACTCACTAAAGTTTGCCCGTCCTGTCCAATTAATACACTAAGTCCCTTGTTTTGCCAAGCAGCATATCCCCCCATAAGATGAGTGGCTATTTCAGTTCCGGATGTATCAAGAGTTAAAATGTAAATTTTTGAAAAAGAATTGAGCAAAGTGTCCGTAATATATCCTGTTATAGTCAGTTTTTGACGTTGCAAACTCATGCCAAAGTCTTCTGCTTTAAAAGTATGGCCTGGTGGAATGGGGATAAAATGAGTCCAAAGAACATTACCGTTGCTTCCATCAAACTTACGTATAAACGTTTTATTGGCTTGTATACTCAAAGAATAATATGAGCCTTTTAATGCGTATCCCTTCAATGTTACTATTGTCGAATCAAATTTCTTAGACCAAACTAGTGTTGAATCAGAAAGGTTATATTTAAAAATCAGATCTTTCAGGCTGCTATCTTTTGCCGCTATATAAAAAACATCTTTTGATTCCCTTTCTACTGAGTTAAACCATTTTATGCTTAGAGAAGGCCAATACCAGAAACGTGTATTTCCATAGTGATAAGGTTGACTGGATTTCATCAATGCAGGCTTTGTAGAGAAGCCACTTTGTGGTTCAATAAAAAATAGAATGGTGTCTTTTGTATAAGGGAAAAATGTTGTTGGTTTGATTAAAGTATAAGGTCTTGGGTTATTACGGCCTCCGATTCCATAAACTGGGCTTGGAGCATTATTGGCAAAGACTTCATTGCCAACTCGTTTGGCAAACCAAGTCCTATTAACACTGTCCTGAAAAAATTGATATGGATTTTGGTAGGGGTCGTCTTTCTGTTTATAGCTGTTCATGACATTGCCGATAGAATCAAATATGGTTAGGTAAAAGCTATCGGAAGAGTTTTTAGGGAAATAAAAATTGCCACTTGAAGCCCAAAGATGCTTACGATATGTAGTAAAAATTGCTTTAGAGTTGTCATTGACACCTATCATATCTACGGCATGATAAGGATATGTTGTATCGCCAATATTTTTCTCCCATATTTTATTTAAATACAGATCTGTTAATTCAATTTTTAATGATTTTCCTATTTTTTTTAATATTATTTTTTTGTTAGTTGATACATTTTTAATCCCTGTTACAGATGATGTATACTGTATTGTAGGAACATATAGTTGGCTTTTTCCAGGTGTTAAATCGGAGGTATCTGCCGAGCTATAGGCTCCCATGTAGCTTGGCATTAAGCCAGTTGAATAGAATTTATTACCAACAATTTTAGCAGAGATGCCGAGTGGATTGTCAAAGTCAGTATAACTACCTGGAATAAATCCCTTTTTTAGAATTGCTCCGTCTGCTCCCCTGACCTTCATAAAACTCCACCTTGAAATTGTTTCATTATCAGGTAACCCATAACCAGCTAAATAAAGCACTTCATGGTCATCTATATCTAATGATACCATTGCTTCTGCTTTGTTAAGAATAACTGTTTGTGTACGGAATGCATGATTAAACTCCCACATTTTTTCGCCGGTATTCATGTTTATCTTATTGATAAAACATCTTTCAGAAATACTCCCAACATATAAGTGTCTCCAAGTTGCATAAAGAAACCCATTCTTAATTTTAAAATCACCTAATGAAAAATCATAAGATCCTCCATTTTTTGAAAACCATTTCAATGTTCCGGTTGGGAAATCTATACACGAAATCATTCCATTGTGAAAGCCTGATTCTTTATTGCCGAAAATAATCAGATTATTTCCTTCCTGGTAAACTCTTTGAATACTCATGAATTTATCTGTATTTGTACAGGTCTTTACCTTCCATTCAAGAGTCGGATTGTTATATCCAGTGTATTTATAACAGCTGTCCTTATTCACTAAATAAATATTCCCATTCGAAGCAATGTGAATACCTAAGAAACCCATCCCAGGGCAAGAGATATCTAAATATCCCAAGTTTTGGCCATTTAGTTTTTTATATCGTTGTAACCTTACAATCGTGTCATTTGATTTTGCACTGACAAATAAAATTGATTCCGGGTCGTAATCAACCATATCGGCTACTGTGCCAACCAAAGGTTGTAATGGAACAATCCAATCGGTTATCCCATTATTTCCTCTGATCTTTGCAATTTTGTTATAACCTATCCTGCAATAAAGATTACTATCTCTGCCAAGCATGATCTGTTCAAAACTTAAATCTCCCGCCTCTATTCCTGCATCAACATAATTTGTTGGGTAGGCAGTCCAAAGTGTTTTCCCGGATGTATCTACTTTGACAATAGCTGAAATAGTCCTTAAAGTGCCGTCAGTTGGTTTAACACTAATGTATGAGTTGATTCCTTGGTTAAGAACCAGTTTCGGAAAGGCGGGCCATAGTTTTTGCAAAGTGTCACTAAAAAGGTGCATTTTCTGTGCATACAAGAAATTAAAAAAAAGAATAAAAAAAAGTAGACAGGTAATTCTTGTTTTCATAGTATTTATTATTGCTAAGTAAGATATTTATAAAGCTAATTTAATGAATATTGTATTGGGTTCAAAAGTATCACTTAAAAAAGATGCAAATATTATATGACTGAATTGCACAATCATTTAATGTAGATGCACAGGTCATTGGCAGGGCGGAAGAGAGTGAGAAGAAAGAGTTGCTGATAAAGTTGAAGAATGAGGAGTTGAGGTTTTAATATAGTTAATGTAGAGGGTATTTTATTTTTACCTTTTTCCATGAATTAACTTGCCTTCCATTCAGTATGGCTGGTACCCATGGTGGGCCGTTTTTTATTGCGGTTATAAGAACTTCCGCCAATTTTGAATCTTTCAAAGTTAGTGCAGAGATTTCAGAAATAACACCTTGCTTGCTTACGATAAATTGAATTTCGCAGGCTTCGGCATGTCTATCTTTTTTAACTCTTTTTTGTTCTGTTCAAATTCCCGTTCCAGAAATCTTGCCCATGATTTAGGGCCACCTATGAATACAGCTTCTATTTCAACTTTTGAATAGACTGAATCAGTATTAATCTGTATACTGCTATTCTTTGCAGATGAACTTTCTGATGTTTGAGCTGTTGCTGCAAAAACAGTAAGAAGGAATACGGCAAGTAAACTGCTTTTCATAAAATACAAAGGTGTTTAGGGTAAGTGCAATTTTTTACAATGCAAATATAATACCCCCTGTTGTAGAAATAAAGGGTTGGATCAAACAGGTTTTACATTTCTGAGTCTTATCAACGAAAACTGCTAATACAAGTTGACAAAAATCCCCGGGATTACTTTCCTTACGTCTGCTTTTTTCATTTTAACGATTACTTCATCATATGTAATAGTTGTTCCGGGGCCAATTCTACTCATTAAAGAAATGATTGCACCATTATAAACATTGCTGTCATATACTTGTTTAAAAACTGGCTTGTCAAATCCGGCACCTGTTGCATATAATACAAATCCTTTTATTTCCCATTCATCGTCTATATCGAGTTGTCTTGTACTCTTAAATTTTGCTGTCGACATTCTCCCCCCTCTTGATCCGGCAAGTGTAATAACAGGATCAGGAATATTTTTTACAGTAAATGTGAATTTTTGAAGCACAGTAGTTTTGCCGGCTGTTTTTGAAGCGATAGTAATTATTGCCTCTCCTTGTGATGCAGGTTGTGCAATCCATTGGTCATCTTCTTTTTGTATTACCCCATTGTTAGAAGTGACTATTATCTCATCTGCAGCAATTTTCCCTGTTGAAATTACTAAGCGATTATCTGTCCCTAAATAAAGTGTCTTTGTGAACTCATTGGCAATTGAGATAAGTGTAGTATCAGACTTTGGGTGATTTTCTTTTTCAGTAAATATTTTATTACTTGCATTAGGAGTAATAGCCTTCTCTTTTGTTTTTACTGAACAGGCAACAACTAAAAAGGTCAGCAACGGCAGTAACAGTAAGCGGCTGATATAGCCAATCTTCGGGTTTTGTAATTTGGTCAGCATGAGTAATCGTCTTTTTACAGGTGAATAAAAAAAAGGATTGGTCAGCGGCATATTATAACCGGGGAAGGCAGTGGCAAGGATCATGGCTGCAAAAGAAGCGGTATCATGATCTTTTACTGATTGCTGATCGGCAATAAATTCATGAATCATCGTCAGCTCTTTACGGATGAGCCAGAAGAAGGGATTACTCCAGAAAATAATCAGTACTGTGTTGATGAATAATTTATCCCAGCTATGTTTTTGTTTTACATGTACCAGCTCATGTGCAAAGATTTGCTGCCCCTGTTCTGAATGGAAATCAATTTCCCTGTTCCAGAAAACAAAACGAAGAAATGAAAAGGGAGTGCCTCTAGCATCGGTATCAACAAAAACCAGGTTATTGATTTTCCAGTGTTGATATTTTTTTATCATGCGAATGATTCTGAAAATAGCAATCAATAGAATGATCAGTGTTATAAATGATACGAATAAGTACAAACCAATGCTTATATTTTCTGCACTAAAAAATGATTGCTTTACTGTTGCAGTTGTTGTTGCTTCTTCAAACCATACTTCATCGGTTGTAAGGGTTTGCAAAACCTGGTAAGCCGGTTGTATCTGTTGCTGTTCTTTCTGCAAATATGTAATCTTAACAAAGGGTAGACCAATGGCAATTACTACAGAGGCAAGTAAATAAAATCGGTTCCATGCATGAAACAGTTTATTTCTTAAGGCAAACCAGTAATAGCCTGTCAGCAAAGCTGAGCAAAGGATGACTTTCAACAGGTATTCTGCAAATGCAATCATTTTTTAGGTTTTTTTAGATTTTGTAAAAGCAACTCCAGTTCTTCAACACTCAGGTTATTTTCTTTCACCATAAATGAAACAGCTTCAGCAAAAGAGCCTTCAAAATATCCTTTTACTAAAGTCTTCATACTGGCTTTTGAATAGGCATCTTTTGCCACAATGGGGTAGTATTGGTGCATACGCCCGACCACATCCATATCAACAAATTTTTTCTCGATCAGAATTTTTAAAATCGTTGCAACAGTATTCTGGTGCGGCTTTGGATTGGGCATGGCGTCTACAATCTCACGCAAAAAAGCCCTGTTCAGTTTCCAGATGATCTGCATCACCTGTTCTTCTGCTTTGGTGAGAGGTTTATTCTTTTCAAAATTCATAATCCGAATGTATAACTAAAAAATTAGT
Organism: uncultured Chitinophagaceae bacterium; assembly: GCA_964580775.1. Classification (GTDB taxonomy): domain Bacteria; phylum Bacteroidota; class Bacteroidia; order Chitinophagales; family Chitinophagaceae; genus Lacibacter. The sequence goes on from CAZOLW010000010.1 coordinate 59,050, forward strand.
TTAACAACTAAAAAGTTAGTTAAAGAAAATTTTCATCTCTATTTCTCGCCTGTTTCCGTTTATTTTGCAGCATAAAGCTTACATATGTCTTCAATTGTAGAAATATCGAACGTCAACATTTACCAGAGCGGTAACCTGATTCTCAGTAACGTAAACCTTACGGTTAATGAAGGCGAGTTTGTGTACCTCGTTGGTAAAACAGGTACCGGCAAATCATCTTTGTTAAAAACATTGTATGGTGAATTGCCCTTAACGGAAGGTGAAGCAACCGTTTCAGGGTTTAACCTGAAAGATGTAACCTGGAAAAATGTTCCTTTTCTGCGCCGCAGTCTTGGGGTGGTGTTCCAGGACTTTCAATTACTGACAGACAGGAGTGTGTATGAAAACCTGAAGTTTGTATTGAAAGCAACCGGCTGGAAAGATGAAAACCTCATGGAAGAAAAAATCAACGATGTGCTGGATAAAGTGGGATTGAGATCGAAAGGATTTAAAATGCCTTTTGAAATGAGTGGTGGTGAACAGCAGCGTGTTGATATTGCACGGGCTTTATTGAACTCTCCTAAATTAATACTGGCAGATGAACCTACCGGAAATCTTGATCCGGAAACCAGCGATGAAATCATGCAACTGCTAATACAGGTTGCAAAAGATTACAACACTGCAGTAATGATGGCAACGCATGATTTTATGGTGATTAAAAAATTTCCTGCACGAATGGTAAAAACAGAAGCGGGTAAAGTGTGGGATAATGCTACTGTAGAACATGCATAAGCTGCTTTGCATGTTTGGCATTGTTAAAACGTTCCTGTAACAAACCTTCTCTTACCTGTATTTCATCGGCAGTAAATGCTTTGTGAAATAAACGGAATGCCTGGTATTTAAACTCCGTTGGGTTGTTGGCGAGTTGACAGGCTTTTTCCAATCCCGTTCCTTTAATCATTTCATCATTTACAAGTACATGTCGCCCGTTAAAAACAGCATTCAGTACTTTTAATTTTATTCCTGAATGTGTGAAGGAAGGAAGTATATGCAGTTGAGCTTTCTGAATTAAATCGTTCATTTCTGTTTCACCGGGATTTTCCACAATGCAGGTGTGTGGTTTTTTATGAGCCAGTTCAATGAGTTTAGCCGATGGATTTTTTCCTGCAACTACAAACGGGATATCTAATTCATTGAAAACTTTTTCTAACAGCCAGGTTGCCACTTTATCATTCTCAGCAACCGACAAATTTCCCTGGTACAAAGCAAATGTGCCGATGCCTTCTCTGCTTCTAACCATCTGGTTGGGTATAAAAGCAGGAAGATGAGCAATCGAATTTGCTTTGAATTGTTTCTTATATGTTTTTAGATCATCAGTTGAAATAGCAAGAATATTATACTCTTTTAATGTTTCTTCATATCGCTTCAGCAGCCGGCTTTCATGATGCATGTATGCCTTACGTACCAATGAGGATTCCCATTGACCCAGTTGTTTGTAGTATTCATATTCTACATTGTGCAAACGGATAGCAACATTTTTCTTTTGTACTGCACCGCTCGTTAATCCATACGTACAATGAACTCCTTCAAATAAAACAGGATGTTCATCTGCATTTAAACGTTCCCATAATTGTTCATCATTGCGTGATGCAACGATATACGGCAGTTGTAATGAAAAACCTTTGTGGCCTTCCTGTCGCTCATAGTAATACACTTCAGCACAGTATTTTTTTAACTCATCCTGAACGCCCCTGCCATATTCAAAACAATGCAGATGAACAGCAACTCCAATTTCATGAAGTGTTTTGATCTTATAAAAAATATCAACAACACCGCCGTAATCAGCAGGGTAGGGAACATCAAAGGATACGATATGGAGATGTTTAGTCAAAAATGTGTTGATAAAAATGAATGAGTTTTTTTTCTTCTTCCTGCCAGTTCAGCACTTCACGGGCTTTCAGGCAATTTTCTTTTAACCTCCTGTATAGAACAGTATCATGCAGCAAAAGGTTTAATCCATCTGCAATCGACTGCTCGCCTGTATCTGGGATTAGCAATGCAATATCGTATGTTTGATTGATTTCTTTATAAGCAGGATAATTCACGCATACCTGCGGAATACCGGCCTGTATATAATCAAAGAAACGGTTGGCAAGTGAATAATAATTGCTCAACCCATTGTTTTCAAACAACGTAATCCCTGCATATGCAGATGATGTGATTTGTTTTAATTCTTTCGGTTGCAGTTTTCCTTTCAGTAATACTTTTTCCAGCAGTTGATTTTTTTTGATAAGTTCTTTTGTTTGCTCCATGAAATTTCCATCACCGTAAATATGCAAAGGAGCTTCTGCTTTCTTCATAGCAGGAATCAACGTTTCAAAACTCCGTCCTTCATTCACTGCGCCCTGGTAGAGGAAGAATAAACCGTTGGCCGTTGATCGTTGGTTGTTGGTAGTTGTTGAACCGATCATCGGCCATCTGTCATCAATCAACGATTTCACCGGAACGTTCCTCACCACTTCATACTCTATGCCATACATTTTCTTAAACTCTTCTGCTATCGGCACGCAAACAGTATATCCGTGTTTGAATTTTGGAACGGCAAATCGTTCAATACGTTTCCATATTTTGTAGCGGGATGGTCTTGTTACCACTTCCTTCATTTCACAAAACAATTCATGTGCATCATACACCCGTTTGGTGTTTTTCAGTTTTGATGCGAAGTAGCAGGGGAGAATGGTATCAAGATCAATGGCACAAATACAATCAGTTTTTTGAAACAGCAGCCAGAAAAACAAACGCAGATTATATTCAGCATAAAACAAAGCCCCTTTTGTAAAAAAGCAGCTGAGCCTTTTTTGTTTGAATGGGAATGATTGAAGCCGGATGGATTCTTGCAGTTTTCTTCCCACTAATGTTACATCGTATCCCTGTTGTGCCAATGAAGAGCAGATCCGGATCATTCGCTGATCGTAACTTAAATCATTGGTAACAGTAAAGATGATCTTCTTCAACGAGGGGATTGGTTTTGTGCAAATTACTGAAATGATAATTGATACAGATCACTCAGTTTTTTTTGCCAAGCCATATGCCAAGTGTAAAATTCCCGATAAAATCAAATTCCTGGTAAAGCAACGGGCTGCTGATGCTTGGGCCAATATTAAAATCAAGACTTAAACGGTTCCTGTAATTTCTCTGAAAGCCCCAAACGATGCCTGCATTTGGATAATAGCTCGTTGATCTGACTGTGCTTCCATCATCAAAATGAAATGTGGTATAAGAGATGGCATACTTGCCAGCCGACGCTATATAGTTAGCTGAATTACGGTTTGTATTTTTACCCGAACTGATTCTCTGTTGAAAATTATAATAGTATCTAAACTCAGCACTTGCAGTAGGGATAGCTGATAAACTGTAAGCAGTACCCAATGCCATGCCCGAAGAATAAGAGATGCCTGCTGAAACAACTGTTTTAAACTTTGCGGTAATTGTCTTGCTGACTGGTATTTCATAGGAAACGCCGGGAGCAAGAATTGTTGCAGTAAATACGGGTTGTGTAAAATGATGATGATCCTGTGCTTTTAAAAGCATAAACGCAAACAGGAGTGCTATAGTAAATATGTATTTCATTTGAAGGCCGAAAATAAAAAGAGCTATCCGGTTTTTATTTCCATTCATCATTCATATATTTTTTAACTTTCGTTTATGAAAGAACTCATCAACACCTTTTATACAGCTTTCGCCAATGGCGACTGGCAGACAATGGCCAACTGTTATCATGAAGAAGCAGAATTCACTGATCCGGCTTTTGTTGGGTTAAAGGGAAAAGAAGTGCCCGCCATGTGGCGGATGTTGATTGAGCGGAGCAAAGGAAATATCAGCATCAGTTTTGCAAACGTAGTGGCTGATGAAAAAACCGGCAGGGCTGAATGGGTTGCCAGGTACCTGTTTTCAACAACAGGCCGTACTGTTATTAACCGCATTCATGCTGAATTTGAGTTCAGGGATGGTAAGATCATCAAACATACTGATCAATTCGATCTGCACAAATGGGCAGGGCAGGCCTTTGGACTGAAGGGCAAATTGTTGGGTGGACTTCCATTTTTCCGTAAAAAAGTACAAAAAACCGCCAGAGAAGGGCTGAATCGCTTCCTATCTAAGAATATTTAATGCTTCAGGTTCCAGATTTTCCGGAGATTTCCCCTACCTTTGCCGCCACTTTTATAGATGTAAAAACAGAGATGTAATTTAAAAAAAATCAGATGTCAGCAATTACAAAAGAAAAAAAAGCAAGCATTTTCGCAAACTACGGTGGTACTGAAAAGAACACCGGATCCATTGAAGGGCAGGTGGCCCTCCTTACAGAGCGCATCATCCACATTTCTGAGCACCAGAAATTGAACAAAAAAGACTTCTCTACAAGTCGTGGTTTAATGCGTTTGGTTAGTAAACGTAAGCGTTTACTGAGTTATCTCAGCAAAACCAATCTGCAGGGTTACCGTTCATTAATTGAGAAACTCGGACTTCGTAAATAATTACGGATATGTAATAAATCATTATTCCCAACTTGTTATTCATGCGGTTGGGAATTTTGTTTTTCTTACTGGTTTCTCCCTTCATTCATTTATTCACAGAATTGCTTGCACGGTAATTTTCCCTCCCTCACATTCCTGCACGACAATTCAAAAACAACATTGTTATGTTATCACAACCAATCAGCAAATCATTCGATCTGGGCGATGGTCGTATTGTCACCATTTCAACAGGTAAACTGGCCCGCCAGGCAGATGGTGCTGTAACCGTTCAACAGGGTAATTGTATTTTACTCGCTACTGTTGTAGCCAATAAAGAGCCAAGAGAAGGACAGGATTTCTTCCCATTGTCAGTTGACTACCAGGAAAAATTCGCTTCTGCAGGCCGTATCCCCGGTTCATTCTTTAAACGTGAAGCAAGATTAAACGATTATGAAATTCTTACCAGCCGTTTAATTGACCGTGCCTTACGTCCTTTATTTCCGGAAGATTATTTATGCGATGTGCAGGTATTGATCAGTCTTGTTTCATCTGATGCAGAGGTTATGCCCGATGCATTAGCTTGCCTGGCTGCTTCAGCCGCATTAGCTGTTTCAGATATTCCTATTAAAGAAATTATTTCTGAAGTACGTATTGCAACTGTAGATGGTGTAATGATTGTTAATCCTACCCGTTCACAATTGTCAATGGCAACTTCTGAATTCCTCATTGCAGCTACTGAAAAGAACCTGATGATGGTGGAAGGTGAAGCAAAAGAATGCAGTGAAGAAGATTTAGTGAAAGCGTTGCAGCTTGCTCATGATGCTATCCGTGTACAGATCAATGCACAGAAAGAGGTGAGAGATGCAAAAGGAGTTACAGCAAAAAGAGATTATAAAAAGCCTGAATTAAATGAAGAGGTTAATCAGAAAGTGATTGCCTTCGCAAAAGATAAGGTTTACGCTATTGCTAAAGCAGGCAGCAGCAAAAACGAGCGCAGCGAAGCTTTCAGCAAACTGAAAGATGAGTTGATTGCCAATCTTGGTGAAACACCAACTGATCTTGAAAAGAAATTAACGAAGAAGTATTACGAAGATCTCAAATGGGAAGTGGTTCGTGATATGATGCTGGAAGATCGTATTCGTTTGGATGGCCGTAAGCTTGATGAGGTACGTCCGCTGGCAATGGAAATTGAACCATTACCAACACCACACGGTTCAGCATTATTTACACGTGGTGAAACACAATCATTAACAACTGTTACATTAGGTACAAAGCTTGATGAGTTGCTGGTTGAAAGTGCTGCCAGCAGTGTGTATTCAAAATTCTTCCTGCATTATAATTTTCCTCCTTTCTCAACAGGTGAAGTGAAAATGATGCGTGGTGCCGGCCGTCGTGAAATTGGTCATGGTATGCTTGCACAACGTTCATTGAAACAAATGTTACCGGGTGGTGAATATCCATACACAGTTCGTGTAGTGAGTGATATTCTTGAATCAAATGGTTCATCATCTATGGCAACTGTTTGTGCCGGTTCATTAGCGTTGATGGATGCAGGTGTTCCCGTTCAGAAACACGTAAGTGGTGTTGCAATGGGATTGATTACACGTGCCGATGGTAAATATGCAATTCTGACTGATATCCTTGGTGATGAAGATCATCTGGGTGATATGGATTTTAAAGTAACCGGTACACGTGAAGGAATTTGCGGTGTGCAGATGGATATTAAAGTAGATGGTTTGAGCATGGATGTAATGCGTGAAGCATTGAATCAGGCAAAAGCCGGTCGCTTACATATTCTTGATGCCATGTATGAGTGTGTTGCTGAACCACGTTCTGAAGTGAAACCACATGCACCACGCATGGAGAAGATCATCATCGATAAAGAATTTATCGGCGGTATCATCGGACCGGGTGGTAAAGTGATTCAGGAAATTCAGCGTGAAACAGGAACAACCATCACTATTGAAGAGGTAGGTAACTATGGCGAAGTAAGTATCTTCTCTTCTGCAAAAGAAGGTGTTGAAAAAGCAGTTGCATGGGTGAAAGGCCTGGTAGCAATACCTGAAGTTGGTGGTGTTTATGAAGCAACAGTAAAAGGCATTAAAGAATTTGGCGCCTTTGTTGAATTCTTACCAAAGAAAGAAGGTTTATTACACATCAGTGAAATTAGCTGGAAACGTTTGGATAGCATGGAAGGTGTGCTGAATGTTGGTGATGTGGTGAAAGTAAAACTCATTGGTTTGGATCCAAGAACCGGTAAGTTTAAATTAAGCCGCAAAGTGCTGATGCCAAAACCTGATGCTGCTCCAAGACCGCAGATCCAGTCGAAGCAGGAAGGTCAGAACGATGGTGAAGAGAGAATGTAATTATTCATCGAAATAAAAGAACTTTACGGTCCCGCCTTTGGCGGGACCTTTTTTATTGCATTATGAACAACTATATTAAAATCAAGATTAACTCAACTGATGAACAGGAACATGAACTGCTGATTGCATTAATGAGTGAAGAAGGATATGATGGATTTGAAGAAACCGAAGCAGACCTGCAGGCATTTATTCCAGAAGAAGAATTTACAGAAGGGAAACTGAAAGAAATTCTGCTGCCATTTTCAAAACAGTACGAAAAGGAAATCATTGCACCGAAGAACTGGAATGCAGAGTGGGAGAGTAATTATGAGCCGGTGATCGTTGATGATTTTGTTGCAGTAAGGGCACACTTTCATCAACCTGTTACAACTGTTGAACATGAAATTGTGATTACACCAAAGATGAGTTTTGGTACTGGCCATCATGCAACTACCTGGCAAATGATGAAACTGATGCAGGGAATTGATTTTACCAATCAAACTGTGTTTGATTTTGGTTGCGGTACCGGAGTACTGGCCATTCTTGCTGAGAAACTCGGAGCAACATCAATTCTTGCAGTTGACTATGACGATTGGTGTATTGAAAATTCAATGGAGAACGTAGAAAAAAATCTGTGCAAACATATTACAGTTGAAAAGGGCGATGCCCCACCAGCAGATAAAACATTCAGCATTATTCTTGCAAATATCAACCGGCATATCTTACTGGGAAATATGCAGGCAATGGCAAATGCTTTAACTGTTAAAGGCTATTTGCTGATGAGTGGATTTTATGCAGAAGAAAATCAATTGCTTATTGATGCAGCAACTGTGCATGGTTTGCAACTAATCAAAGCATCTGATCGTCATACATGGAGTTCTTTGCTTTTTCAAAAGATAAGTTAAGATGAATTTATTTTTACTCATCGTTGCTGCTTACCTCATTGGTTCAATCCCTACGGCTTACTGGATTGGTAAAGCTTTTTTCAATATTGACATCCGTGAACATGGCAGTAAGAATATGGGAGCGTCCAATACATTCAGAGTGCTGGGTCCTGTTTGGGGAATCATTGTTTTGATCATTGACCTGGGTAAGGGAATGGCAGCTGTACAGCTAGCACTGCTGGTTCATTCAACTGACTGGCTGGGAACTGAAAAATCATTCTGGCAATTGTTGTTTGGATTGGTTGCAGTGGCGGGTCATGTGTTTCCGGTGTTTGCAGGGTTCAGGGGTGGAAAAGGAGTGGCTACTTTATTTGGTTTAGTACTGGCCATTCAGCCATGGATTGCCTTAATCAGCATCGGAGCTTTTATCATCGTTGTGTTCTTAACACGATATATTTCTTTAGGCTCTATTATTGCTGTAATTGTATTCATGGCTTGTGTATGGTTTGCGTATAAAGAAAGCAATGTGTACATGCGATGGTTTTCAATTGTTGCAGCAGCACTTGTTATATTTATGCACCGCTCTAACCTTTTGCGGTTGTTGAAAGGAAGTGAAAACAAATTCAGCTGGCGAAAGAAAAAAAAAGAATAGAAATCTTAACTTTCTTTGTAATAGCTTACATAAGTTGGTACGTTAATTGAAATGTTATATTAAAAATCTGAACAGATGAAAAAGATCCTCAGCTCATTTATCCTCGTTGCTTTCCTATTTGCCGGCTGTGCAAAAAATCAGGTAACAGGCCGCAAACAGTTAATCTTAATGCCGGAGAAAGAATTGCAGTCCATGGCCGGGCAGCAATACAAACAGTTTTTAACGGAAAATAAGATTGTTGCAGTGAATGTAAATAAGGACGCTGAAATGGTACGTCGTGTAGGAACACGTATTGCCTATGCCATTACAAAATATTATGAACAGCAGGGAAAGTCTGCAATCCTGGATGGCTATACATGGGAATTTAATTTAATTGATAATAAAGAGGTAAATGCATGGTGTATGCCCGGAGGAAAGGTTGTTGCATATACAGGTTTGTTACCCGTTACACAAAATGAAGCCGCATTGGCAGTTGTAATGGGACATGAAATAGCCCATGCTATTGCATTACATGGTAACGAACGTATGAGCCAGGGTATTATGCAGCAATTAGGAGGTGTGGCGTTGCAGGTAGCTTTGGCCAACAAACCGGCAGAAACACAAAACTTATTTATGACAGCCTATGGAATTGGCTCAACAGTAGGGGGTACACTGCCTTTTTCCCGTAAGCAGGAACTTGAAGCTGATCAGTTTGGATTACGCTTTGCTGCCATGGCAGGATATAACCCGAATGAAGCTATTCCTTTCTGGGAACGGATGGCAAAAGCAGGCGGTGGTCAAAAACCTCCGGAGATTTTAAGTACTCATCCGTCTGATGAAACCCGTATTGAGAAAATGAAGCAATATGTTCAGGAGGCATTGCCTTATTACAAGCCGATAAAGAAATAACTATAAATCAGTTGATTACCTGAATGCCCCTGCTCTTTGTGGGGGCATTTTTTATCTTTCCGGAGCAAAATACTTCTGCCGTTTCCGCAAAAACTGGCTTTAAAAGGCTACCTTTGCCGTCCACTTTAGTTCTCATCAAAATTTACATTGGCATGTCTATTTCTCTTTTGGAAAAACTCCAATTTAACGAAGAAAGGAACTTACTCATTCAGGGATTACCCTCTTCTATTGAAAAGCAATTTGTGAAGTTATCGTTTGCCAAAAACGTAACTCCGTTGCTTCGCAGTAAAAAGATCGATTTCGCCCTGATTTTTGCAGTAAATCAGAATCAATTGAATGGAATTTTGAAGGAAGTGTTACCTGCACTCAGCTCCAACGCTAAGTTTTGGGTGGCCTATCCTAAAACCGCTTCCAAAATTGTAAGCGATTTGAACCGTAACGGCAGCTGGCAATTTGTTTGCCAGTGCGGATTTGAAACCTCAGAAGAAGTCGTGTTGGATCATGTTTGGACTGCTATGCGCTTTGAAAGAGCCATGGCCTTAGCTCCAAAGCCAACCAGAACAAGATCTTCAAGGTTAAGTCCTGCTGAAGCGTAATTTTTTCCTGCTATCATCAACTTACTGGCCGTCTTCACAGGCGGCTTTTTATTTTCCGTAAAATGAGTCACCAGAATATTGAAATCAAGGCCCGTTGTGCCGATGCTTCTTTTATCAGGCAGTTTTTAACTGATCATATGGCTGAGTTTAAAGGAATGGATGAACAAACCGATACATATTTCAATGTAGGTAATGGCCGTTTGAAACTGAGGCAGGGAAATATTGAAAACTCACTCATTTTTTACAACAGGGAAAATATTGCCGGACCCAAAATGAGCCAGGTAAACCTGTTCCAGGTTGATCGTGACAGTGACCTATTGAAACAGATCCTCATCAACGCCAATGGTATTAAAGTGGTGGTGAAAAAGAGAAGAGAGATTTGGTTTATTGATAATGTAAAGTTTCATATTGATGAAGTGGAAGGCCTTGGAAGCTTTGTTGAAATTGAAGCTATTGATAAGGATGGAAGTCTTGGCCTGGAAAAGATAACGGAACAATGCGATCATTACCTGCAGCAGTTTAACATTCAGGAAGAACATCTTTTAACTCATTCTTACAGCGATCTGTTGATGATTGCATCTTAGTTTTGTACCCGTCATGAACTGGAAATACAATCACCCTCTCCGCAATTTGTTTACGTATGCTGTACTCATTTTATTGATTACAGGAATTGCTGTATTGATGTATTGGGGAAAGGAGGCCGTTTTTCTGAAACTCAATCATCAGCACTCAGATCTTTCAGATATTGTATTGAAGTATTTTACTTATGTGGGTGAAGGATTATTTATGGCGCTGCTTGGTGTTGTTATTTTTCTTCTTGGTCAACGTAAACTTGGCGGCCTGCTTGTAATTGCATTTGCAGTGAGTGGGTTACTGGCGCAGGGGTTGAAAAGGGTGCAGGACAATCCACGTCCTGGTTTATATTTTGAGAAAACTGAAATGGTTCATAATGTTGACGGCGAACTGCTGAAAGGGAAAAACAGTTTCCCCAGCGGACATACTACTACTGCCTTTGCCATGTTTGGGTTGCTTGCATTTGCCACAAGGAATAAAGGATTGCAGTTATTGTATTTTGTTGCTGCCTGCACAGTTGGTTATTCCCGTATTTATCTTGGACAGCATTTTACAGCAGATGTACTGGGAGGCGCTGCGTTGGGATTTATTACTTCTTATTTTCTGTTTTGGTTGTTTAGGAATAAAGACTGGGATTAATCATCAACGAAAAATAACCGTCCCCATTTCTTTGGTCAAATCCATTTCCAGCTGTTTTAAATGCTGATGCGTTTTGATAAGTGTAATCAGTTCTTCAGAACTATGTGGCTTTTCCATATCACGCTGGTTTTCATCCATCATCTTTTTTATCTTCCGCAGCTTCAGATAGGTAAGAACAGAAACGGTTTCCTGTTTAAATAAATCTTCTCTTGTAGCAAAGGGCTTCTCATAAATCTTTATCCAGTTAGGACTTAACTCTTCACTGAAATCTGCCAATGCAACAACTGCTTTACTGATGTTCTGATCTTCATGAAACAGGAAGCTTTTTGTAGTTGGTTCAAACCCATCAGCCAGCCATTGTTTGTATTGATCAACGATCCGCAGCAGATCAGGATGTTCAATCATTTCCCATTCTTCTGCTTCTGCTAAAATATGCTGTGCAGATGAGGTTGTTTCATCCCAGGGAATCAAACCGAAATCAAGTAAACATCTCACCAGTGCCCGTTCATGTACTTCATCGGTATTGAGTAACTGCGTGGTGGCATCTTCAAAGTTTTCATCATTGAAAGTATCATTCAGTAATTCTTCTTCTTTCGGAAGTTGTTTCTGTTCAAATTTTGTTACACGTTCACGGATGAATTTATTCACCAGTGCATGTAACCCTGTTTCATCAATCTTTAAGAGCTCAGAACTTTTATGAATATAATCCTGCTGTCGTGTAAAATCTTCAACCTTATTAATGCGGCTGATACTTTCTGCAATGGTATTAACTGCTGCAGCTTTCTTTGTTGAATCATTGCCTGCATCTTTCAGCATCACTTCCAGCTGAAAAAGAATCACATCTTTTTTATTCTGTTTGATGAAGTCAATGAAAGCAGAAGCTCCAACTTTATTTACGTAACTGTCAGGATCTTCATTATCAGGGATCAGTACCAAATGCACATTCAATCCTTCTTCCAGTGCAAGATCCAAACCACGCATCGCTGCTTTTACACCTGCTGCATCACCATCATATAAAATCGTAAGATTGTTACTGTATTTTTTGATCAGCCTCAACTGATCAGGCGTTAAGGATGTGCCGCCACTTGCTACAACATTTTCAATACCTGCCTGGTGCAGAGAAACAACATCGGTGTAACCTTCCACCAGTAAACATTCATCATTCTTATCAATGGCCTGCCTTGCAAAATAAGTACCGTATAAGAGTTTACTTTTTACATAAATTTCATTTTCCGGTGTATTGATATACTTCGGCGCATTTTCTTTTTTACCAATGATTCTTGCGCCAAAGCCCAATACTTTTCCGGTACTGTTATGAATCGGAAAGATGATCCGTTCCCTGTAATTATCATAGAGATCGCCATTACGTTCTACAACAAGTCCGGTCTTCGTTAATAACTCAGCATTGTATTGCTGTTTGATTGCTTCCGTTGCAAACGCATCCCGTTGCTGCGGCGAATAACCCAGCTGAAATTTCTTAATAATATCTTCCCTGAAGCCTCTTTCTTTTAAATAGGTTAATGCAACAGCCTTACCTTCTTCTGTTTCAAATAACTGTTTACTGAAAAACTGTTGTGCAAAATTGTTGATAATAAAAAGACTGTCGGCCGTTTGCCGTTGCTGTACAACTTCAGGAGAAGCGTAGGTTTCTTCTATGGTAACATTGTACTTGGCTGCAAGAAATTTTAATGCATCCACATAACTGTACTTTTCATGCTCCATCAAAAAGCTCACGGCGTTGCCACTTCTTCCGCAACCAAAACATTTATAAATTTCTTTGGTGGGTGAAACGGTGAAAGAGGGCGTTTTCTCGTTGTGAAACGGGCAGAGGCCGAGATAGCTGCTGCCTCTTTTCTTCAGTTTCACAAAGCCGCCAACGATCTCAATAATATCGATGCGGCTGAGAATTTGCTGTATGGTGTCCTGTGTAATCAAGTCGGGCAATTTACGAAGTTTACAGCGATGTATCGTACCGGGAAATAATTGATCGGACTGCGACAGGACAAAAGCCGGGCAGATTCCTCCTTCGTGGGAATGACATAAACTCCTTACATTTGCACCCGTTATGACAACTGAAAAATTAAATGATATAAGAGACCGTGTGCTTGTCTTGAGGAGGTTTCTTTGACGTCGAGAACCGACGATATAAAATTGATGAAGACAAGCAACTCACTCTGAGTCCCGGATTCTGGGACGATAATAAGCGTGCAACAGAGATTCTGAAAGAAACAAAGAACAACGAGTATTGGGTAAAACTCTACGAGGATACCGATTCTGCCGTTGAAGACTTTGCTGTGCTTTTTGAATTCTGGAAAGCCGGCGATGCAACCGAGGAAGAAACCAAGGAAGCATTTGAAAAAGCCCTTGCCGCAATCGAAGACACTGAATTTAAGAGTACACTCAATCAGCCCGAAGATGAATTACCTGCTGTATTACAGATCAACTCAGGTGCCGGTGGAACAGAAAGCCAGGACTGGGCCGAAATGCTGGCACGTATGTACCGCATGTATGGCGAAAAGCAGGGTTGGAAAGTAACTGAAATTGATTGGCAGGATGGGGATGGTGCCGGTATTAAAACCTGTACCTATCAATTCGATGGGCCTTTCGCTTATGGTTTTCTAAAAGCAGAAAGTGGTGTTCACCGGTTGGTTCGTATTTCACCATTCGACAGTAATGCAAGACGTCACACTTCTTTTGTAAGTGTGTATGCTTATCCGTTAGTGGATGATACAATCAACATCGAAATCAATCCGGCAGATGTGAAAATGGAAACCTCAAGAAGTGGTGGTGCCGGCGGACAGAACGTAAACAAAGTAGAAACGAAAGTACAGTTAACACATATTCCCACAGGTATTGTTGTGGTTTGTCAGCAGGACAGAAGTCAGTTGGGCAACAGGGAACTCGCCATGCAGATGCTGAAAAGCCGTTTGTATGAAATGGAACTGCAGAAAAGAAATGAGCTGAAGGATGCCACAAATGCAAAGAAGAAAAAAATTGAATGGGGCAGCCAGATACGCAGTTATGTGTTTCATCCATACAAAATGATTAAAGATCACCGTACAGATTATGAAGTGGGAAATATTGGCCCCGTGATGGATGGTGAACTGGATGGATTTATTAAAGCTTACCTGATGAATGAAAAAGAAACAGAAGCGAAATAATTTCTTCAACTAAAAACTTGCATTATGAACTTAGGTTACTTCAACTACCCGATGCCGGTAAATGAACCAGTCTTAAATTATGCGCCCGGTTCAGCAGAGAAAAAAAGATTAAAAGAAGTTTTAGCAGAATTAAAAAGTACAGAAGTGGATGTGCCGATGTATATCGGTAATAAAGAAGTACGTACCAATCATAAAGTAGCCATGCATCCTCCGCATGAACACAAACATGTGCTGGGTTATTTCCATGCAGGCGAAGAAAAGCATGTGCAGCTTGCCATTGATGCTGCATTGGCAGCCAAAGAAAGCTGGGTCAACATGAGTTGGGAAAGCAGGGCGAATATTTTCTTACGTGCTGCAGATCTTATGGCAACGAAGTATCGCCCATACATGAATGGAACAACGATGCTTGGTCAGAGCAAAAATGTGTACCAGGCAGAGATTGATTCTGCATGTGAGATCATTGATTTTCTCCGTTTCAACGTTCATTTTTTAAGTGATATCTATCGTCAGCAACCAATCAGTAGTGCAGGTATGCACAACCGTATGGAGTATCGTCCGCTGGAAGGATTTGTGCTTGCCGTAACACCTTTCAACTTTACGGCCATTGCAGGTAACCTGCCAACAAGTGCTGCCATGTGCGGTAATGTGGTTGTTTGGAAACCCGCCAATACAGAAGTATACAGTGCGCAGATGATTATGCGTATTTTAAAAGAAGCAGGATTACCTGATGGTGTAATTAATTTAGTGTATGTAAGCGGACCAACTGTTGGAAAAGTTTGTTTTAATCATAAAGAATTTGCCGGTGTACATTTTACAGGTTCAACTGGTGTGTTCAACAATATGTGGGAAACCATTGGCAAGAATATGGGCATGTACCGTTCTTATCCACGTATAGTTGGTGAAACCGGAGGTAAGGATTTTGTAATTGCACATAAGAGCGCAGATCCTGATGTAGTGGCAACGGCGTTATTACGTGGTGCATTTGAATACCAGGGACAGAAATGTTCAGCTGCATCAAGAGCTTATATCCCATCGAACATTGCAGAAGAGGTAAAGAAAAAACTCATTGCAGGAGTAAAGAGTTTTAAAATGGGAACAGTTGAAAATTTTTCCAACTTCGTTAATGCTGTGATTGATGAAAAAAGTTTTGAAAGCATTAAACGTTATATCGACAATGCAAAGAAAGATGAGAAGGCTGAAATTTGGGTAGGGGGTAAGTGTGATAAGAAAGAAGGATATTTTATTCAGCCGACAATCATTGAAGCAAAGAGCCCGAAATATGTAACCATGTGCGAAGAAATCTTCGGACCAGTATTGACTGTTTATATTTATCCGGCCAATAGTTTTGAGAAAACATTAGAGCTGGTTGACAGCACTTCACCTTATGCCTTAACTGGGGCAGTCATTTCACAGGACAGAAACTCCATTGAACTGGCAACTGCCAAACTCCGTAACTGTGCAGGTAATTTTTATATCAATGATAAGCCAACAGGAGCTGTGGTTGGACAGCAGCCATTTGGCGGTGCAAGAGGAAGCGGTACCAATGATAAAGCAGGAAGCATTCTTAATCTTTACCGCTGGTTAAGTGCAAGAACAATCAAAGAAACATTCAACCCGCCAACAGATTACCGTTATCCATTTCTTGCTGAGGAATAAGATTGATTTGAAGTAATAAAAGAAGAGCGGCATAATATAGCCGCTCTTCTTATTTGTGATGCCAAATGAACTATTTTAAGACGAAGTGTTTATTTTTATACAAATTTCAGGCTTTGAAGACCATCTTATCAAACGAACAGTTGCAATTAACTATACAGCGGCTCAGTCATCAGTTGATTGAAAATCATTTTCCGTTTACTGATACCGTATTCATTGGTTTGCAGCCAAGGGGTTATTTACTGGCCGACAGAATAGTTGCCGCAATTCAGGCAATTTATCCCGAAAAGAAACTCGAATACGGAAAGCTGGATATCACTTTCTACAGGGATGATGTGCACAAAGAATTGCATGTAGCCAATCAAACCACCATTAGATTCAACATTGAAAATAAGAATGTGATCCTGGTTGATGATGTGCTGTACACAGGCCGTACCATCCGTGCCGGGATGGATGCCCTGCTCGACTTTGGCCGGGCAGCAAAAGTGGAGCTTTGTGTGCTGGTCGACCGGCGCTTTAACCGTCAGCTCCCCATTCAACCCGATTATACAGGAAAAACAATCGATTCCATCCTTTCACAAAAAGTAATTGTCGATTGGGAAAAACCGGAAGTTGTGTTGTATTGAACAGGCAAAGAGGGAAAGACAAAGGCAACAAGGCAGAGGGTATAGGCTATCCACTCATCTGGAGTAAAAAACTTGAGAAATAAAAAAGTTATTACCGAAGTGATGATCCTGGTTTTTCGTCTCCTCATTTTCCCTTAGCTTTGCTTTTTAATGCAACTATCTACTCGTCATCTGCTCGGCATTAAAGATTTAACAGCTCAGGATATTCAGTTAATCCTTGATACAGCTACTCAATTCAAAGAAGTTTTACAGCGTCCCATTAAGAAAGTGCCCTCACTTCGTGATGTAACGATTGTGAACCTGTTCTATGAAAATTCTACCCGTACCAGGATTTCTTTTGAACTGGCTGAAAAACGTTTAAGCGCCGATACCATCAATTTTACAGCTTCCGGATCTTCAGCAGCTAAAGGAGAAACTTTACTGGATACAGTCAATAATATCCTCAGCATGAAAGTTGACCTGGTGGTAATGCGGCACAGTGCCAGTGGCGCTCCGCACTTTTTAGCCAAACATATTCCTGCTGCTATTGTGAATGCAGGCGATGGGATCAATGAACATCCTACACAGGCTTTGCTCGATGCATTTTCTATCCGTGAAAAGTTAGGAACACTGGAAGGAAAGAAAATTGCCATCCTTGGCGATATCATGCACAGCCGTGTTGCACTCAGTAATATTTATTTATTGAAAAAGATGGGAGCTGAGGTAACAGTTGCCGGTCCGCCCACACTTATTCCAAAATATTTGCAGGAAGCATTTGACGTGAACGTATCATACAATATTGAAGAAACATTGAGATGGTGCGATGTGGCTAATGTGCTTCGTATTCAACTGGAGCGCCAGAATCAGCCACTGTTCTCTTCACTGCGTGAATACAACCTGGCATACGGTATCAGTAGAAAACTCTTAGATTCTCTTCATAAAGAAATCATCATCATGCATCCAGGCCCCATTAACCGTGGTGTGGAACTGGACAGTGATGTGGCCGACAGTAAGCAATCCATCATTCTGCAGCAGGTAGAAAATGGAGTGGCTGTTCGTATGGCAGCATTGTATCTGCTGGCGGGTAAGCGTTCAGAAAATTAACCGTTCATGATTCGTGCAATTCTTCTTCTGGTAGCATCCAATGTATTTATGACCATTGCATGGTATGGGCATTTGCGTTATCAGAATGTTCCGCTGTGGAAAGTGGTACTCATCAGCTGGATGATTGCCTTTGTGGAATATTGTTTCATGGTTCCTGCCAACAGGGTGGGTTATCAAAGCGGCGTTAATGCTTTTCAGTTAAAAATGATCCAGGAAGTAATTACACTGGTTGTGTTTGGAGTGTTTGCAGTGGCCTATCTCAAAGAACCTTTTCACTGGAAGTATATTGTGAGTTTTATTTTACTGCTTGGAGCAGTGTATTTTATGTTTAAGAAGTAGTTTCATCCCCGTTCAGTCATTCATCTTACCACTTCAGCAGTATTCGTTTTTGTACTGCATGCTGTGCTTATACATTTGAACTGTTATTCAATTCCTGATTAAAAATTAAAATGCATGAAAACAGTTGTGAAAGTTTTGCTGGCAGTTACCGTTCTGATTACTTTTTTACTTCTCTCCTGTAAAAAGGAAAGTTCACAGAATGTCAATAAGCAAAAAGTGAGTATTTATTTAACTGATAACCCGGTCAACTTCCAGGCAGTGAATATCAATATTCAAAAAGTGGAAGTAAAAGTAGAAGTAGACAGTGCGGGAGTTCAACATGAATTCTGGGATTCACTGATCATCCGTCCGGGCATTTATAACATCCTCAACTTCCGTAACGGTGTTGATACCCTGTTTGCACAAGGCTATATCACAAAAGGTGAAATTAAAAAAATACGCATTACACTTGGTGCAGGAAATTCGGTAGTGGTTGACAGTCTAACCTATCCGCTTACTTTAAAGAAACCGCAGGTAATAATTGATGTGGATGATATTTCAGTCATCAATCCCAATGATATTAAACTGAATCTTGATTTTGATGCATGCGGATCAATTATTAAAATCAGTAACAACCAGTTTGAACTGCAACCGAGGATCAGAACCTTTTCAGATGATCACGACGGACGCATTGAAGGTGTAGTTACTCCACGGGAAGCAGGCGCAATTGTTTCAGTGACCTTTGGCAATCAAACATTACTTGCTATACCTGAACATGATGGTAAGTTTAAAATCCGTGGAATAAAAGCAGGTACAGTTGATCTTATCGTAAATGCTACTGCAAATGGTTACAGGGATACAACCATTAAAAATATTATTGTTGGTAATAAGGAAGTGAAATTTCCGGCAATCATTTTGAGAAAGTAAAGTGGACCAATGAAATATCCGGAAAAACCAACCGGGCTCTGTGTAAAAGCAGATCCCGGTTTTTCACTTTTCAACCGTTGGAAGCATACGTTAACGGTAAATCTTTATAATTCTTCTTCTTCTTCAAATCCTTCGTCATAGTCTTCTACAAGAAAAGCGTCAGAATCATTTTTACTGAAATCATTTACATCTTTTAAAGAAAACACATCCATACCGGTTGTTTGTGACCATTCACCTTTTTCTTTACGGAACACCTGGGCTGGTAATCCAAACCTTACCTGGAATTCATTTTCAAGATCAGATACCAGTTCTGTCGGCTGTATATTGATAACTGCGTCAGTATGTGTTGGGTTGATCTCTTTTAATTTCTTCGAACCGCAAAGCATTGCTTTTTCTTCTGATAATTCAAAAATCTGGTGTGGTTTCGAAAAAAATTCAAGTTTCAGAAATGGATAATAAGCTGAAAAGACATCTTTAATCTGCTGGAGAGTAATGTCGTCGTGTATTTTGATGTGCATATAGCTTCTTTGAAGCGGTAAAGTTAGACAGGGCTGTCGTCATAAATGGGTGCCTGTCATCAGAAACAGCTATGATCGCCGTCAGAGAATTTTTTTATTGTGCGTGAATTAAAAAATACAAAGTGTACTCAGGGAATGAGCAAACCAATTTTCCCCCTGCCTCCGGCAAGAAAAACGGCTTTCCCTTTTTTTGCTTTGCATACCACATGAAAACCCTGGGAAGAAATGTTTTTCCAGTTCATACCGCCATCGTCACTCAAGTCAACACCGGTAATACCGCATGTAACCAGTTTTGTTTTAGTAAGATATTCAACACAGCTTCTGTAACCAAACGGTGGAGTAGTAGGAGCAAGAAATGTTTTACCGCCATCTTTTGATAATACACAGTTTTTTTCTACAGATGCTGCATTGGCAAAATCGCCGCCAACAATTACAAATGTTTTTTTATCCCAAACAGCGATAGAATTAGCGCCGGTACTTTCTTTGCCCTGTAAAATAGGTAAGTCAATTTTCTGATCACGGATAAACAATCTTGATCTTGTTCCACCTGTAATAAAACATGCCTCATCTTTTGCCAGCTTCCTGATATTGGTACCGCTGCTGGCAAACATGGCCTCACCGGTTTCAGCAGTTGGATAATAAGCATCAGGTAATCCACGCCAGTGTTCGCCACCATCAAATGTTCGGGCAACAAATATTTTTCCATTAATGGGGTCGCCCACAACAATACCGCTTTCTGCATTCCAGAATTCCATCGCATCTAAAAACATTCCTTTTGTTGTATCGGTAAACACCACTTTCCAATGCTCACCGGCATCAGATGTTTTTAAGATTTGAGCCGGTTCGGCAATGGCTATAATGATGGCTGTTTTTTCATCAAATGCTTCAATATCACGAAAGTCTCTTTTTTCGAATCCTTTTACCGTCATCCATTTCCAGTTCTTTCCTGCATTGGTACTTAATCCAACAGTTCCATTACTTCCACTCACCCAAACCGTATTGTCATTCACTACGCTTAATCCACGGAAAGAAGCTTTCTGGCTACTGTCGAGTACCTGTATGGTTTGTGCAGAAAGCGAAATGCTGAATACAAAAAGAAAAAAGGAAAAGATGGTTTGTTTCATAGTTTCAAAAGTACAGATTTGGCCCCTATCTCCATCTCTTTCCCCAAAGGAGAAAGAGCGGCTCTTCATTACTTTCACAAACTTCTGTTCTTCCACTTCAGCATCTTATTTCTAAGCAGCGATACTTAAACTGTTTCTATTTTCATTTTTCTTTTGAAAGAGCAAGGGCTGTGTTTTGATGGCTTCCTCCTTTGGGGGCAACTGAGGAACGAAAGTTGCGAGCAAAGCTCACGGATGGGGGCTGTGCATTATTTTTCCCTATTTTCGCCCTGATTGATTGCATTATGAACGACTATAACTATCTCCCCTTAGATGATCATACCCTCGGGTTTGACCAGGTGCAGAATTATCTGCAGTACAGGCAGCATGTATCTATTACTTTCCGTGCACATGAAAAAATAGAAACCTGCCGTAACTATCTCGATAAAAAAATTGCAGAAAGTGATACGCCTTTTTATGGCATCAACACCGGTTTTGGATTTTTACAGAATGTAATTATTGCCGATGATCAGCTGGAACAGTTGCAGAATAATTTACTCATGAGTCATGCCTGCGGTATGGGCGATGAGGTGCCACAGGAAATTGTAAAGCTGATGCTGATGCTGAAAATAAAATCACTCAGCTATGGCTACAGTGCTGTACAGATTGATACAGTGAAACGGTTGATGGACATGCACAACAATAATGTACTTCCTGTTATTTATCAGCAGGGTTCATTGGGTGCAAGTGGTGATCTGGCTCCGCTCAGTCATATGAGTTTGCCATTGATTGGGATGGGGGAAGTAAATTTTAATGGTGCGAGACATGACGCAGAGGATGTATTAAAACAAAAAGGCTGGGAAGCCATTCATTTAAAAAGTAAGGAAGGATTGGCATTAATCAACGGTACTCAATTCATGAGTGCATATGGATTGTATTGTTTAGTGCAGGCTGAACGGTTAATACAATGGGCCGATCTGATTGCTGCCATTTCATTTGATGCATTTGATTGTATTGATGAACCATTGCATGAAAAAATTCATGCCATCCGTCCGCATAGCGGACAGATACATACTGCTCAGCAATTAAGAAATATTTTAAGCGGCAGTGAAATAGGAAAGCAGAAAAAGCAACAGGTACAGGATCCTTACAGTTTCCGTTGCATACCACAGGTACATGGTGCAAGTAAAGATGCGGTTGAACATGTAAAGAATGTTTTCTTAACAGAAATCAATTCTGTAACAGATAACCCGAATGTATTTCCTGAAGATGATTTAATTGTAAGCGGTGGAAATTTTCATGGCCAGCCATTGGCAATTGCACTGGATTATTTTGCAATAGCCATGAGTGAACTGGCAAATATCAGCGAACGCAGAACCTATCAGCTCATCAGCGGACAAAGAGGATTACCCATGTTCCTTGTAAAAGAAGCAGGGCTCAACAGCGGCTTTATGATTCCGCAATACACTGCCGCAGGAATCGTAAGTGAAAACAAACAGCTTTGCACACCTGCAAGTGTTGACAGTATTTCTTCGAGTAACAACCAGGAAGACCATGTAAGTATGGGTGCCAATGCAGCAACCAAAGCATTTCGTGTAATGAAGAACCTGGAGAAAGTATTGGCGATTGAATTATTAAGTGCTGCACAGGCAATGGAATTCAGAAGACCATTAAAAAGTTCTGCCAAGATTGAAGAAGTAATGACTGCTTTCCGTAAAGAAGTAAGCTTTGTTGATAAAGATAGAGTGTTACATGATGACATGATGAAGGCAGTTGAATTCATAAACACATTTGATGTGACCATTTGATAATTTGGAAATTTGAGGATGGTTTTCATCTCCAAATTTCCAAATCAACTCATCTTCAAATAATGACTTTAATACAACAGCGCAGCAAAAAGTATTGCTGCGCTGTTTTTATTTAAGCTGGGATTTAATTATTTCTTCACCCGCTGATAAAATTCAATACCCTTTGAACCATCTTTGTAGGTCAATGTTTGTTTAAATTCATCCGTACCTGTCATTTCAATTTCTATGTCAAAACTCTGCCCCCTGATGTCGAAATAGGTAGAAGCAGTAACAGATTCTTTCACTTTAGTTGTTCCTTCCATGGTGAATGTTCCAAATCCTATTCCTGTATGTAATTTTTTGGTCGAATCTGTCCAGGTGTTCCCAAACATGAAATGCCCGGCATTGTACATTTTGTACTGCATACCATCACCTTTGCTTGTATCAGTTCCTTTTACGCTGTAACCTTTTGTCATTTTCCATAAACCATCTAAAGGAGATGTGGCTTTTGTTCCAATAGCTTCGTATTCTTCGGTAAGTTTAATTTTCTGTGTGCCCGTTCCCATTTCAGGAATGATCTGTTTATAACCCTTTGCTGTTTTCTCAATTGTTAAGTGAAAACTCTGGACTGAATCACTTGCTGAAGAATCGGAAGCATTGTAAAATACAGTTTCAGTGATTGTATCCATACTGCTGCTGTAAGTGCCAACACCAAAAGAACTGACAGAATCAGCAGGGTTAATATTTGCATACATCATCTGATCACCTGTAAAGATCTTGAGCTGTTTCAGGTCGCTGTAGGATGTATCAATCTTTTCGCCTTTAACTGACTGTGATAACATACTGTAAGCTCCCGAGAGAGCAAGGGCTTCTTTTTCAGGTTCATTGTTGCAACTGATGGCTGCTAATAAAAAAATGGCTAAGACTTGCTTCATAAAACAAAATCGTTTAAGAGTTTAAAAAAAAGTGAAAGAAAAGTCTTCAGAAAAGTGAGATTAAAAGGCGGTAGTCAAATAACGGTTAAGAACAAGGTAGATAGAAGAAACAACAAATGCAACAGGCAAATAAAAACCATTGATTCTTGCGAATAAGATCAGTTTTGGTAAGTTGGATTGCTTTTCCGGTTTTTATTACATCTGCGAATCAAAATGCAGGGCCACTAAGACACAAAGCCGCAAAGGAACACAAAGAAGACATCAGTAAATAAATATCTTCTTACATTTAATCAGTTGTTTTGCAGACAGACCTTTGTGCATCTTTCAGCCTTTGCGTCTTTGTGGCAAATCTCAAGCATCTTATAAATCTGTGTAATTATGGTTCAGACAAAGTACGATCCCGTTAAATACAAAACTCCAACAGGAAACAAACTCAGTTGTAAAGGATGGATACAGGAAGCCGCATTACGTATGCTTCTAAATAATCTTAATCCGGATGTGGCAGAACGTCCTGATGATTTGATTGTGTATGGTGGCCGTGGAAAAGCAGCAAGAAATTTTGAAGCACTTGATAATATCATTGCAGCTTTAAAAATTTTAGAGAATGATGAATCCTTATTAATTCAAAGTGGTAAACCCGTTGGCATTTTAAAAACACATAAAGACGCACCAAGAGTGCTCATCAGTAACTCTCAACTCGTACCCAACTGGGCCAACTGGAAACATTTTGATGAACTGGAGAAAAAAGGATTGATGATGTATGGACAAATGACGGCCGGTTCATGGATCTATATCGGTTCACAGGGAATTGTACAGGGTACTTATGAAACCTATGGTGCAATTGCAGACAAACATTTCAACGGCACATTAAAAGGCACATTGAATGTTACAGCAGGTCTTGGTGGAATGGGTGGTGCACAGCCATTGGCTATTACCATGAACGAAGGTGTTGCTTTAATTGCAGAAGTGGAAGAATGGCGGATTGATAAACGCATCGAAACAAAATACCTTGATGAAAAACATACAAGTATTGACGAAGCAATCAACGCTGCAGTGCATTACCGCAGAGAGGGAATTGCAAGAAGTATTGGCGTAGTATGCAATGCCATTCACCTGCTCGATCATTTAATTTCAAGAGACATTATTCCTGATACATTAACTGATCAAACGAGTGCACATGATCCGCTCATTGGATATATACCGCATACATTAACCAATGAACAGGCAAATGTTTTACGTGAACAAAACCCAACAGAGTATATTGAACGCAGTTATGAAAGCATGTATCTCCATGTACAGCTGATGCTGCAACTGATGGACAAGGGCGCTATCACTTTTGATTATGGAAATAACATTAGGGCAAGGGCACAGGAATATGAAGACCGAAAGACCGAAAGTCAGAAAGTCAATAACAGCGAATACACTTCCGGTCTTCCTGACTTCCCGTCTTTCCGTCTCAACCGTTGCTTCAACTTCCCCGGCTTCGTTCCCGCTTATATCCGTCCATTATTTTGCGAAGGGAAAGGTCCGTTTCGCTGGGCAGCATTAAGTGGTGATCCGAATGATATTGCTGTAACAGATGAATTGATCATGAATATGTTTCCTGAAAACAAAGGCATGATCCGCTGGATGAAAATGGCACAGGAAAAAATTGCCTTCCAGGGATTGCCTGCTCGCATTTGCTGGTTGGGGCAGGGAGAAAGGGAAAAAGCCGGATTGGCTTTTAATGAACTCGTTCGTACCGGTAAAGTAAAAGCTCCCATTGTGATTGGCCGTGATCATTTAGATACAGGTTCAGTTGCAAGTCCCAACAGGGAAACAGAATCTATGCTCGATGGAAGTGATGCTGTTGCAGATTGGCCCATATTAAATGCATTGGTTAATACAGCTGGCGGAGCAAGTTGGGTCTCATTACACCATGGAGGTGGAGTTGGAATGGGTTACAGCATTCATGCAGGGATGGTGATTGTTGCCGATGGGACAACAGATGCAGAAGAACGGTTGAAAAGAGTATTGCGCAATGATCCGGGAATGGGTGTAATACGGCATGCAGATGCAGGGTATGAAATGGCTAAACAAACAGCGAAAGCAAATCATTTGGATATAGTTGAAAGATTGATGAAGTAACTTCCCTCTTTGAAGGGAGGAGAGACTTTTACAACATACAAATTTCACCCATGAAAAAAATAAACTGGGGCATTATCGGTTGCGGCGATGTAACCGAAATCAAAAGCGGACCCGCCTTTAATAAAGTAAAGAATTCTGAACTCGTTGCAGTTATGCGCCGTGATGCTGCCAAAGCAGAAGACTATGCAAAACGTCATGGAGTGCCCCGATGGTACAGCGATGCAAGCCAGCTCATCAATGATCCCGAAGTAAGTGCTATTTATATTGCCACACCACCATCATCGCATGAGCACTATGCACTCGAAGTAATGAAGGCAGGCAAGCCCGTGTATGTAGAAAAACCCATGGCAACTGATTATGCAGCTGCTGAAAGAATGGCCGAGTTTGCTGAACAAACCAACAGCAAAATCGTTGTGGCACATTACAGACGACAGCAGCCCATCTTTCAAACAATTAAACAACTGCTCAGCGATAAAATTATTGGAGAACCATTACTCGTTCGTCTTGAATTAACAAAGCCACCCTTAACCAAAACAGAACTCGACGATCCGAAAATTGCCTGGCGGGTGAACCCGGCTATTGCAGGCGGCGGACTCTTTCATGATCTTGCACCGCATCAACTTGACCTGATGTATTATTTCTTCGGACCAGTACTGAAAGTAAATGGCATTGCAACCAATCAGGGCGGTCATTATATGGCCGATGACATGGTTGCTGGAACTATTTTATTTGAGAATGGAGTTGCCTTCAGTGGTACCTGGTGTTTTAATGCATCAGCAGATGCAGCAAAAGATCACTGTGAAATCATTGGAACACATGGTAAAATCAGCTTCTCAATCTTTGAAGGATTTACAGTTACTGTACTTGCTAACGGTGTAACAACCGTGCATACATTCGATCCATTGCAGCATGTGCAGGAGCCCATGATTGAAGCAGCCGTTAATTATTTTTTAGACATAGCTGACAATCCCTGCAGTGCAGATGAAGGAGCAGAAGTAATGCGTTTGCTCGAAGCCTTTGTTGCGGAATAATTAACAGATGGTCGTCATTGTCGGAAAAGAACAATCACTTTCGCAGGCGTCATTGCCATGTACGAAGCAATCTGCTCGAATTCAACTGATAGACCCTTCTATTCAGTAACCAACTCCATTCCAGCCGATTCCTCCAGCACACCCGCTTCCTTTTTATCCTGGTGAGCATAAAATGAAAGAATCGCTCTTCTCAACTGCTCAGCAAGTACAAATTTCGGGTTGCCTGAACTGTACACAAAATCGGTACGTTCGTTGGGGTTATAATCTTTCGCACACAAAATATCATAGGTATAAAACAATCCCAGTTTACCAATACGGATCAGTGGTTTTCGGCGCACAAGAATACTGCTGAATACTTCGCTTTTCTTTCTTGTTTTAATACCAATGCACACGCCAAAGGATCTTGTATCATCATCATTCAGGTATTTCACCAAATACTGTTTCAGCTGCAAAGCTTCCTCGCTGTTATCATCCACCTGGAAGTTCAGTTCATTTTGTGCATGACGCAGGTTGATCTGGAATTTATCAAGCAGGTTATTCCAGTCTTTTCTGTTTTCTTCTTTTATGCCTTTGATGATAATTGTTTTCCACGGGGTAGAGCATAAAGCACCGCTTTCAGTGTTCATACAAAGCTGACATGCCTCTTTCAGAAATTCAATACTGAACAATTCATCCCTCCTGTAAATACCCAGCCAATAATGATTATTGTAACGGTTCAATCCTTCGTAGTAAGGAAGTTTAAAAGGCGGCAACGACAACGACTCTGGAGTTGGTTTCACAGTAAGTCCATCTGTTTTTACAAGTGCATATAATTCATCACCATTCGCTTCATTGTTATCATAAAACTTTCCCGCTTCATGTAAAATCGTTTCTTCAATACGTGAAGACATGGCAGCAAGATCTTTTGTATGCACCACATCTTTCCATTCGTAAATAATATTCGTTTTTGGAAAACGGATAAACAGGTGCCAGAAGTTTTGTTCATTGGGTGAACATACCCAGTTGATATTTCCCGTAAGCAAAGGAGTGAAACTCTGGTTCGCTTCGCTGATATTAATTTTTAAATTCGGTGCATAGTTAAACGATGCAAACACATCCTTGTACAGTTGTTCAGTGAGCCAGCTGTCGGTAATAAAAACATCAGCAGCAGGAAATGAACTTACAATATTCGGCGACTGTTCCTGGTTAATTTCAAACGCAATACCCAGCGTTTCCAGTTCAGCCGATACCATATCCACCTCTTCAATATCCACATCAAGCAACAGTTGCTGACGTAAACCAAAACGTACATACAGCAGTTTTGCTTTTCTTGCAATGAGCAGGATTCCGTACAGTTCAGCAGGTTCAATAATGCCCCCTTTGAAGTTTACTTTAATGGTATTACTATTTTTCATGTTCATTGATGTTTGTTTCAAAGTTCCGCAATTAACCCATTAACAGTTGTTTGTAAAAAAACTGATACTGGTCATGCGGCTCAGTGCCAATAAACGATCTTGTTTAAGACAGCAGGCCTTCGTTGGGTGTACTGATAGATATCGGGATCACCAATGACAATGAACTTCATGTGCTGCATTTTTTCTTCAACAGATTAATGGATGTAAATTTCTTTCACTCTGAATAATGGCAGGCGTTTAATTCCACAACGTGCCGTTCAATCCCAATACACTTCCAAGCCACAAACCAATGATGTATACAATGAGGCTGACGATCGTAGCCACTATCTTTTGCCAGCCGCCTTTGTAACGGAAGGGCTGCATGAGGTAAAAAAATAAACCGCCCATTGCTCCGGCTAAGGGAACTATGATCAACGGCTTCACCATCCAAAGCTTTGGCCAGGCCGGATCAGGTCTGTCAACACCAGATAGAAATATGGCGATCAGAATCAGGGCAATTCCGGCACCTGTCAATATTGGTTTCAGATAGGACTCCGATTGGGCCGGCTTTGTTGCTGCATTGTTTGTTTCTGTCATGATCATTCTGTTTAAGAGAATATAAATCGTTTTTTACTTAT
The DNA here is from genome assembly GCA_964580775.1 of uncultured Chitinophagaceae bacterium. Lineage (GTDB taxonomy): Bacteria > Bacteroidota > Bacteroidia > Chitinophagales > Chitinophagaceae > Lacibacter. The sequence goes on from CAZOLW010000010.1 coordinate 87,400, forward strand.
TGTCAAAGCACTTTGAATTACAAAGTTAATATCTGTTGATGATATAATGGACAATTGGATCAACATTTTTTTGCACAGGCAGGGGGGTAAATGGATGTGTTAGAGATGTTCCTCTTCTTCCGGTTATTAAAATGTGTGAATCATGTAACATCTTTCCAAAGTTGTATAACATTTACCTTTTTAGATATGTTGACCTTTAGGTGTTGGGTATTTTCCGGGAAGTATACTGATTCATATTCAAATCTGGCCAGGGAAATTAAGATAAAGCAGCTGTTTGAATTGTTATTCTGAATAGCGGATGTTGCATTAGTGTAAGGATTTATCAGTGAGGTTTCAACAAAACAAACAATGAAATGATATGTCTGTAAAAACAAGGCCGATAAAAAAAGAGGAAGAAGTTCAACAAAATTCTGATGCACATATTGATCAGGATTTTCCCGGCTTTCCTCATCTTCCCGCTGATAAAAAAAGCATTTCGCCAGTTACAGTAACTGAAAAAAAACTGGCTGGTGTTCACAGGAAGAAATCAAAAAAAGTTTACGGCGGTTAGTAGTTTTTGGTAAAAATTGTACAGGCAACAGGCGATATATCACCTGGTACAATAATTATTATCAGCCCGGCATTATCAGATGACTTATAAAAGAGTATTAAAAAAAACGGGAAAGATACTGTTATACATACTTGTATGTGTATTTGTATTGGTATGCCTTGTTTTTATCTTTATTAGTATTCCGTCGGGGAAACGCTTCATAAAAAACCAGGCTCAATCTTACCTGCAGGATAAATTGAAAACCAGGGTTGTTATCGGCTCCGTTAACTACAGTTTACCCAATTCGCTTGAAATAAATAATGTTTATATAGAAGACCGTGAAAAAGACACGTTACTATATGGGGAACGGATTTTTGCAGAAGTAAGCATGCTCAAATTAATTTGGGGTAATACAGATGTAAAGCGGGTGGCTTTAAAAAACATTTTCCTCAATGTAAACCGGGCCGAAAAAGATTCTTCATTTAATTACCAGTTTATTATTGATGCTTTTGCAGGCAAGCCAACCGCTGCTGATAAAAAAGATACAACTGCTTTGAAAATAAATTTAGGCAGACTGGTTCTTGACCGGGTTTCACTTAGGTTTGCAGATAAAAATGGAGGAACAGATTTTACTGCCGCTATCAAAAACCTGGATGTCTCTTTTAATAAATTTCAACCCGACCGGGTTGATTTTGGTATAAACGATTTTATTGCGTCGGGGGTAAATTTCTTTATGAGTACGTATAAAGAAAAAATTATTCAACCCTATCTTCCTGTGCCCGATGATAAGATCAGTGAACCGGGTTATGGATTAAATATTACGGCTTCCAAATTTAATGTCAGGGATGTACATGTAAAAATAGAGAATACGATTTCCGGAATGTATTACTCCAATAAAGTAACACACCTGGGTTTGGGCAAAGCGGTTTTTAACTTATCCGGATCTGTTGCAACGGCAGATGAATTATTGCTCGATAGCTCTATGGTTCAATATACAGTTGCTAAAAACACTGTCAGTACCGGAGCAAAAGAATTACCGGGAGATGTAACCCCGATGCCCTGGCAGATAAGTGTAAAGCAGGTTTCGCTTAACAATAATAATTTAAAATTCGATGACACTAATCTTCCTGAAAAAGGAGGTTTTGATTTCGGGCATTTTAATCTCACAAAACTCACAACAGATATTTCTTCTCTTACCTATTCAGCAAATAGAACCGAAGCCCTGATTAAGCAATTTACATTCAAAGAAACCAGGGGCTTTGCCCTGGATACCGTGCATGCAAATTTCCTGATGACTGATACTATTCTTTCTGCAAAAGAATTGTACGTAAAAACTCCGCAATCTCTTTTACAAAATTTCATGGAAATAAAATTCGACAGTATTGCAGACATAACTAAAAATCCCCGCAATAGTTTGATTGCTGCAACACTTAAAAATTCAACTATTGCTTTTAATGATCTGTATTTGTTGATTCCCACTTTAAAAAAACCTTTTCCGCCTGAGCAATTTGCAAATACCAGCGTGTTTTTTAGTACAGAGCTGCGTGGCAACCTGGCACAAATCTATTTACCAAACCTGCAATTGGTTGGGTTTTCGGGCACTACATTAAAAGCTCATGGAACTTTATACAATTTTACTGTTGCAGATAAATTCTCTTACGACCTGTATATTGATCAAAGTAGCCTTAGAAAACCAGATATTTTAAAATTTGTTCCCCTGGAAAATCAGCATTATCTAGCTACTCTGCCCGATATCATTAATGTCAGGGGACGTTTTACAGGGAACCAGGAAAATGTTGTTTCTGATGTTATAGCCAGTGGAAAGGGAATGGCATTCAATGGCAAATTCTCTTTTAAGAATATGTCCAATCCTGCAAATATGAACTATGATTTTGTGATCAGGGAAAGCAGCATCGACAAGAGCATTATCATTGGCTTTTTGCCACCGGAAACATTGCCGACCGAAATTAATCTTCCTGAAAAAAATTACATAAGAGGAACATTTAAAGGTACGATTGACGACTTCGTTGCCGACCTGCAGTTGGGAGGCAGTTATGGACTGGCAACCGTAAAAGGATTTATTAAAAACGCAAAGGATATAGAAAAGGCAACTTATGATCTCCTCATCACACCCAATAATTATGACATAGGTAAACTGATAAGCCAGGATAGCATATTTGGAAAAGTGACAGGCAGCTTTACAGCAAAGGGAACCGGGTTTAACTATAAAACAATGCGGTCGGATATTACAGCTTCTGTAAAACAAATGCAATACAACAAATACAATTACCAGAACGCAACAATTAAAGCAAACCTGAATAACGGCATTATCGACAGTAAAGGAATGATTGATGATGAAAACCTGAAATTGCAATATGACATAAAGGCCAATGTACAGAATGAGTATCCTTCCGTAAATGGTTTGGTAAGGATTGATACAGCAAGATTGCAGCCACTCAACCTGTATACCGATACGTTGAATTTTTCTTTAACAGCAAATGTTAATGCCAATAACCTGCAGCCACGCAGCCTGGATATTATCACCATTATTGATTCGGTAAGATTGCAGGTAGCTAAAGGTTTTTACAAACTTGACAGTGTTTCATTAATTGCCACATCGGCCAATGGGAAAGACAGTATAAATTTTTATGCACCCTTTGCCAGCATGCAGGTAAGTGGTGCTTTTGATTATGATAAAGTGGGCGATGCCATTGTGCAGTATGTGAATCACTATTACAACATATTAGATTCGGTATCTGTCAGCACTATTCCTGATCAGCAGATGGTATTTGCAGGTACAGTAAAAAAACATCCATTGCTCACTGGTATTATCCCCGGATTAAAAGAATATGATGATATGAATTTCAATGGAAGTTTTGCATCTGCCAATACAGATAGTGCGTTAAGCATGCATGCTGCTGTTCCTTACCTGGCATACCAGGATAACAGGATCAGGAATGGCAGTGTTGATGTTGCATCTAAAAATGAGCGTATCAATTACGATGTAAAATTTGATACACTGCATACAGCCTCCGGTATTTTTTATGCCACCCGGTTAAATGGCAGTGCTGCAAACGACAGCATTATGATTAATGCCCTGACACAGGATAACAAAGCAAAAGACTGGTTTGGATTAAAAGCATCTTTATCCGAAAAGGATAAAAATTATTCATTCAGATTAAAAGACAGTTTGCTTCTTAATTATGAAAGATGGAATGTGGCTTCAGATAATTATATCAGCTATTCACCACAGGGATTGATCATCCACAATTTTGTGCTGACAAGCGATACTTCAAAAATTTTCATCAGCAGCAGGCAGAAAATTGTAAACAGCCCCATTGACATTCTCATTGATAATTTCAACTTAAAGAGTATCAGTTCTATTCTGAACAACGATACCGTTTTTGTTTCGGGTGTGATGGATGCAAAAATGGAAGTGAGCGAACTTGATAAAAAACTTCCTGCATTTACCGGAAATCTTACTGTGAGCGATCTTGCTTTGATGCAACAACCTGTGGGCACCCTTACAGCCACTGCATCAAAACAATCTGAAAATAATGTTACAGCTGCTATGACACTGAATGGCAGCGGAAATGATATTACAGCCAACGGAAATTATTATTTAAACAACGACCTGCAGCAGTTTGATGTAACGGCACTTATTAAAAAACTGAGTATGGCAACATTGCAGGGTCTCAGCAGGGGCACTTTAAAAAATGCTACAGGAAATATCTATGGCGATTTTACAGTGAATGGAAAATTTGCTGACCCCAGGTGGAAGGGGGTTTTAAATTTCGATACCACCAGGTTCACCATTACCCAATTGGGTACAGCTTTTAAAGCAGACAAACAGAAAATTGTATTTGAGTACCCGGTTATAACCTTCAATAATTTTATCATAAAAGATTCCATTGACCATCCATTGAAAATGGATGGAACGGTGGCTGCCAACCAAACAAAAACGTACGACCTGAACCTGGGCATTACCGCCAGAGATTTTATCATGCTGAATGCACCCAAAACCATTCAAAGCGAGTTTTATGGATTTGCTGCTGTAGACGCTGATATAAAAATTACGGGCAATTCGGTTTCTCCGGATATTGAAGGCGATATTGCTGTAAAAGATAAAAGTAATGTCACCATTATCATCCCGGAAAAAAGTTACGGCAGGGATGATGGAAAAACAATTGTGCGTTTTATTGACAGAGATACGTTTGATATCAATCCACCGGTCCTGCCTTTTGTTGAAGAGAAAGAAGTGAAATCAAACTTTGCCCAGTTTCTGAATTACAACCTGAATGTTGAAGTAAAAAAAGAAGCAGCTTTAACGATTGTTATTGACCCGGCAACCGGCGACGAAATAAAAGTGCAGGGCGATGCACAACTGAATGCAGGTGTTGATCCCGGTGGCCATATTGTTCTTTCCGGAAATTATGAGCTCAACAAGGGTTACTATATTTTTAACTACCAGTTTCTGCAGCGTAAGTTTATACTTGAAAAAGGCAGCAGCATCGTTTTTGCCGGCGAACCTATGCAGGCGAAAATGAATATTACCGCTGCTTACACGGTTAATACCGCTGCCAGGGATTTGCTGGGCAATGAAGTTGGCAGTGTAGATCCGCTGCTGACAAATTCCTTCAATCAAAAAATTCCGTTCAGGGTTATACTTTATTTAACAGGTAAGCTTAGTAAACCCACTATAAAATTTGATATACAGTTGACCGATGAAAATGCGGTGATCAACAGCAACCTGAGAACAACGATTGAAAATAAACTTACACAGATAAGAGGCGATGAATCTGCAATGAACAAACAGGTTTTTTCTTTACTGTTAATGGGCCGGTTTGTGAGCGAACAGAGCAGTGATTTCTTTAAAGGCAACGGCGATAATTTCGGCGACATTGCCCGCCAGAGTGTAAGTGGATTTTTATCATCGGCATTAAATGAAATTGCCGGTAACTTAATTAAAGGGATCGATATAGACCTTAACCTGAATACGTACCGTGATTACAACAACGGAGGTAATGCACAACGTACCGATCTGAATGTGGCCCTCAGCAAAACTTTTTTGGATAACAGGTTAACGGTAAGCCTGGGCAAAAATTTTGGTGTACAGGGACAGGATGCCGCATCCAGTGCAAATAACAGTTTTATACCTGATGTTACCATCGGCTATAAACTTTCTAAAGATGGAAAATATTTATTAAAAGCATACCGTAAAAATCAGTTTGAAGTAGTGTTGGATGGTTACGTGGTAGAAACAGGACTTGGCTTTGTAGTAACGATGGACTATGATCAATTCAATGAACTCTTCAGAAGAAATAAGAAAAAATAGATTTTAAAAAGTGCAGATGAAAGGAACGTATATTATAGGGTTGATTTTGATTTTGGCTGCATCTTCCTGCAGTGTGCGGCGCTTTTTGCCTCCCGGTGAAAAATTGTATAAGGGTGCAGAGATCATTGTTAAAAAAAATCCGGAAGAGAAAAAAACAACCAGGCAACTTAAAAAGTATATCAGGCAGGCAGTGAGCCCAAGGCAAAATAAATTTTTACTGGGGCAGCCTTACAAAGTCTGGTGGTGGTATGTAATTGGTGAGCCCAAAAGTGAAAAAGGCCTGCGTCCTTTTTTACGGGGAAAATTAGGCGAACCTCCTGTACTCAGCAGCAGGGTAAATGCTGTTGTTACTGCCGAAAATATGCAGTCGTTTATGGAGAACAGCGGATACTTTCATACAACCGTGCAGGGCGATACTGTCAACAAAAGTTATTTTACAACCGCCGTTTATACCGCAAAGGTGCAGCCGCAGTATCATATAAAAAGTATTACATGGGTAAGTGACAGTTCTGCACTTTTAAAATTACTGGAAGAGCGGCAGAAAATCAGGGGCATATTAAAAGTTGGACAGCCATACCGCTTAAGTGATATCAGCGCCGAAAGAGACCAGCTTGATCTGTACCTGAAAACAAAGGGCTATTACTATTTCAATCCCGATTACCTGATGGCTTATGCCGACACAACCATTGGCAACAGGCAGGTTGATCTGTTTTTAAATGTAAAGAAAACTACTCCTGGAGCTGCGAAATTTCCTTACACGATCAACAGAATTACAGTTTTCCCCAACTATTCACTTGCATCAACTCAGTTAGATACCAGTGTTGCAGGAGCAATAGAATATGAAGGACTGCTTATAAAAGATTCAGCGAAGGTTTTTAAGCCGGCGCTTTTTGCAACTGCCATAACATACAGTCCGGGCAGTATTTACAACAGCCGCACACAGAATTCAAGTTTAAACCGTTTAATCAACCTTGGTGCATTTAAATTTGTAAAAAGCCGCTACGAGGCAGTTAAGGATTCGGGCGAACTGCACCGGCTGAATGTGTACTATTATCTTACACCAGCCAAAAAGAAATCATTGCAGGGTGAGCTGGATGTTTTTACAAAAGAAAACAATTCGGTGGGAGGGCAATTGAGTGCCAACTGGAAAAACAGGAATGTTTTTGGCGGAGCAGAGTTGCTGACTGTAAAAGCCTATACAGGTGCTGAGTTGTCCATTGTAGATTCGCTGCGCAATAATAACAGCTTCAGGTTAGGTGGAGAAGTGAGTATAAAATTTCCACGCTACGCTGTACCATTTATAAAGATCAAAGAAAATAATTTTTATCCCCCCAACACAAATTTATTACTGGGTTATGAGCTTTACCGCAAGCAATTGTTTTACACTAAAAATTTATTTCGTCTGCAGTATGATTTTACCTGGAAGAGAAATATACGTACCGAATTTACGTATGCACCGGTTGCTTTAAGTTATTTAAATGCCAGCAATGTAACAGATACATTTTATAAACAGGCGCTTGTTACACCGGCCATTTTGCTCAATGTATATTCCGAAGCAATCATTGGCAGTTTTTTTTCTTATTCCTATAACAATGCACAGGGCAGGCAAAGAAATAAATTGTATTTCAATACAAGTATCGATCTGTCGGGAAATATTGCAGGGCTGGTAACCGGCGCAAAAACATTCAGGGAAAAGAAAATATTCAATACACCGTTTGCACAGTATGTAAAAACAGATTTTGCCCTGCATTATACACGAACATTACCGAACAAATGGGAGTGGGCAAACCGTGTGCAGCTGGGTATCGGAATTCCTTATAACAACTCTGCATTGTTGCCGTTTGCAAAACAATACATCATCGGTGGTTCCAGTTCTATCCGTGGTTTCAGAGTACGTAATTTAGGACCGGGAACTTACCGGCCAACGGCAGAGGACCAGCGCTTTTTCCAGATCATTGGAGGTGATTATAAATTTCTTGTCAATTCCGAAATAAGAATTCCCATTACATCAGTTCTGAGTACAGCTTTGTTTGTTGATGCCGGTAATATCTGGACAAAAGATACCTTACTTTTTGGCCCTGCCGGTCAACTGAGTAAAAACTGGTATAAAGAACTTGCTGTAGCAACAGGTATTGGTTTACGTTTTGATGCGAAAGTACTTGTGATAAGGGCAGACCTTGGTATACCCTTGCGGAAACCTTATTTACCTGATGGACAAAGATGGGTATTGAATCAAATTAATTTTGGAAGCGGTTCATGGAGACGGGAAAACCTGATTTTAAATATTGCATTGGGATTACCTTTTTAAAAACATTTAATAAAAAGCATCTTGAAAAAATACCTGACAATAATTGTTGTAATTCTTGCTCTGGGCGCAGTTGGCGGCTGGCTCTATTGGCAGCAGAATAAAAAAGGCATCATTAAAGATTCTATTAAAGATGCCGTAAGCAAAGGAACCGATAGCCTGTATTTTATTCATTACGACAGTTCGTACATTGATGAAATAAACGGCAATGCTTCTTTTTATAATGTTACGCTGCAATCTGATTCTTTACAAACACAATTGCAGCTGTTTGATACTACTTCTACAACCAGCATTTATAATGTACGCATTGATGAAGTAACTGTAACAGGAGCCAATATTACGGGGCTGCTGAGCAATACATTTGTTGAAGCAAATATGATCCTGATTAAGCACCCGGTTATTTATATCATCAACTCAGGCAAAAAAGAAGAAAAGAAACTGAACAGTAATGACAGCCTGGCCATTTATGAAAAGCTGCTGGGTAAATTTACAAGCATTAACGCCAACTCAATCATCATTGAAAATGGCTATTTAAATTTTACAGATAAAACCGGGGAAACCAATACGGCCCTCCGGAATATCAATATACAGTTGAAAAAATTCAGGATAGACAGTACAAAGAATTTTCAGAATATCCTCAGCTATTTTGTAAAAGATGTGGTGGCCAAAGTAAAAGAAGTTTACATAAAAGGCGATAAAAATGAGGCTACATTTTCAGAGGTGGAATACAATGCCCCCGGAAAATTTATGCACCTGAAAAAGTTTCAGCAAAAAAACAGTGAGGAAAAAATTGTATTCGATATCAACAATACATCCATCAGCAATATCTCTACTGATGCTTTTATCATGCGGCAGCAGTTACAGGCCGAAGAACTTACAAGCGATGGAGGCATGCTCACTTTTTACATAAAGCAAAAGAAAACTGGAGAGTCTGCTAATGAAGAAATAGAAATGGAGAATAATTATTTTGATGAGGCAGTGGTAAACAAAGTATCGGTGGGGAACACAAAAATACTTATCTATAACAAGGCCAAACCCGGTAAAGCACCCATCACTATCAACAATGTAAAATTCAGCGCCAGCGATATTCAGAAATTACATTCAGGTACCAATATAAAAAACCTCATCAGCAGCAGCAACTGGAAATTATCCGGAGATGGATTTTCATTTCTAACAGAAAATAAACTCTACAAAATGAGTGTGGGCGCTTTTGATATTAACAACGCCAACACTTCTATGCGTATAAAAAGTTTTACTCTTAAGCCACAGTTAAGCGAAGCTGCTTTCAGTAAAAGCCTCAGCTATGAGAAAGACCTGTTCAATTTTGAATTTAATAACATTGTGCTGAACGGCATTAACGTAAAGATGTTGATTACACAGTTGAGGCTTGAAGCAGCAACAGCAACACTTCAGCCCGTTATGAAAATTTACAGGGACAAAACCATTGCCGACGACCTGAGCAATAAAGTGGGAAATTATCCGCACCAGTTACTGCAAACAATTAAGTTCCCTTTGAGTATAAAAAAAGTAAGTTTAAAAAACGGCATGGTTGTTTATACCGAAAAATCATTTCTCACCAAACAAACAGCTTCCTTGTTATTTAAAAACATTCATGGAACAATATCTAACATCACCAATATCAAAGATATTATCAGCAGCAATTCTTTACTGGTAGTGGATGTCAATACAAGCTTTATGGGCGTAAGCCCGCTGCACACGGTATGGAAACTTTCGCTCAACAGCGGAAACTTTGATGTATCAGGCACTGCCGGCAGTTTTAATGCAGAATCTCTAAACCCGGTTATTGAGCCATTGGGTATGGCTTCTGTAAAAACCGGCACAATCGATAAACTCACATTCAGTATGGTCGGCACCGACATGCAGGCTCAGGGAAATGCTACTTTCCTTTACCGGGATCTTAAGATTGAAATGCTGAAGAAAGATTCGAATGATGTAAAAAAGGATGGCTTCAAAAGTTTCCTGGCCAATGCAATGATGAGAAACGGCAACCCAACGAACGGTGTAACCAGAACGGATGAGATCAACTACGAAAGGGATAAGACGAAATCATTTTTTCATTTATTGTGGCAGGGTGTTTTTTCGGCTGTTAAAAAAACGGTGCAAAAGATGCAGTAAAATGGACAAGCTTTCTTAAAAGTCCAGGCAGAAAAAATCATTGACCTTACATCTTAGAAGAGAGAATGGAATTGTTCCTGTTTATCTTATGATTTTTAATAAGCACTAAAAACAAAAACAGTAAAGCTGAAACGATTAGCCCAACGTCTTCCAGTATACCAAGAAAGTAAGAAGCTGAAAAACCAATTACTGACCAGATAAGTGGTATAAGCAGGAGAATAGCAGGAATCTTTTTTTTGCACCATAATAAAATTCCAAATGTAAAAATGGTTGTTGGACAGGGAAGCCCAAATGTTGGAGAAGAAGGATATACATGGCCAAAGAAATATCCCAGTACAGGATAGATGATCAATGCATACACCATGAGCACGCTGCCGGTTAATCCATACAGATCATTGCTGAACCTGAATGAAAGACCCTGTTTGAAAAAGTGAAAATAAATAAACAGGATACCCTGCAGCACAAAAAGACTTCCAAACAGGTAAGCTGCTTTATTGATTGATGTAAAGAAAGCATAATGATACATGATGCCCATCCATATCCAGAAGAACGCAAGAATGAGTGAAATGATACTGGCGGAAGTTTTTGTTTTTTTTATTGCCAGGATAATAATAACCAATGCAAGCAGGTTACATATAATTTGCATGGGCCATACAGACAGGTTATAATCTTCCAGCACTTTCAAAAACTGATCAGGTGTAAAAGGGAGTTTCATTGTTCTTGCTGCGGTAAGAACATAAATGTAAAAAGGTAAGTATTCTTAAAAAATGATTCCTGTCATTTCGGTATCCTGTATACAAGAATAGGGGATGAATCAAGCGACACGGTAATCCTGCGGAACACTTGAGCCTGTGAGAGGCAAAAATGGATATGTTTACTGTTTCCTTATTTCATTTCACCGGGCAGGGAAGAAAAACGTTTCACATTTTTTATACTGATGCTCCTTTCTATTACAGCATTGATTTTATTATTCATTCCCGGAACGCTGGTTTCACTGATAACTATTTCATGCAACACGGCTTTCTGAATCCAACCGGAAGAAAGGTCTTTGAAGATATCTCCAAAATAATGCGAACTGCCTTTTGTTGGTACTTCCATCGTGGGCATTGGTTTTAGTAACATATAAAAAGAACTTTGTCCTGAATCGTATTCCAGGATGGCACATGTTTTATTGTTGATGAGGCCAATACCTTTAAAGGCCACGGTGATCAATCCGTTTTTAAAATAAGAGCCTTCTGCAATGCCGGCCCCAAGGTTTACCGGCGGTTGTGAATAAGAAGCACTGTGTATTATTTTATCGCCTATATGAGTAAGTGCCTGGGCGCCGCTGTCTTTTGCTGCTCTTCCGGCAAACACACTCATGGAAAGGAAATCGATAAATGCGTTATACACATGATACGTATTTCCCAGCGGAACCATTTTTCCATGTGCATCTTTCAGCTGATCAAATTTGCTGTGATCAATACCAAATACTTCTCCTTTTTCATTCATGCCTGTTGCAGTGAGTGAAAAAAAATATTTCCACCCCGTTAAAGAAGGAATCATTACTTCAGCCGACTGATTTAACTGCACTGTAAATTTCATACAGGTATATTCATCACCTGTTGCAGGATTCACTGATGGAACACAACGCAGCCATAATCGGTAAATGTCCGTTGCCCTGATTGTCCCGTTTAAGGAATGTTCCTGTAAGATGGATTCCATTTCATAATACTGCGTATCTGACGACTGTGGAGGAACCAGGTTATATTCCTGCCGCAATATCTTTTGCATAGATGCTGCTTTCTGGGCCGAAACAAATGAAATGGATAAAACTGCAACAATGATTGCTGCAGCAAATAGGTCAAACATCTTTTTCATACATCGTTTTTTAGTGAAGGGACTAAGGTCTGAGGCTGCCTGTTGAAGTTGATGATGAACAGCCAAATTTATTGCAATGAAGTTCCTTGTTTTTTTAACAACAGGAAGATGATTCAGGTCAGTGTGGATGCTGGTAGCTTCGCTTTCGGGTGTAATGGTATGTTGTTGTATGAATTAAACTGTGGTAATGCTATTGCCCCGATTCATCCGATAGCTATCGGATCGGGGGATGAATTAAGTTACACGGTAATCCTGCGGAACACTTGAGCCAGTGGATGATAACAGTTTGAAGTTTAACTTTACCACTTCTGCCGGCATTGCTGAAAGCCATGTTAACGGCTCAATGATTCATTGTTATTCAAAATTGATGAAAGAAATAAAACAAAGTCCGGACCTTTTACAA
>CAZOLW010000010.1:100067-105115 GCA_964580775.1 uncultured Chitinophagaceae bacterium
CCTTTAGTGATATTTGGTTCTGTATTGGGATTACTGGGCTTTTTGTTAGATCCTTTTGCAACTGCATCAGTTTATGGTGCGGGCAAAATTGCTTTACTGTTTCTTGCCTCGCTGTTTCTTATTCCGCTTCCCATTATGGATGAGCGTGCTTTTAATCTCTTTGCTTTCAATGCACCGGCTTGGTCACTTTTTTGGGAATATGTTGCCAATATTTTTTATGCGTTTGTTCTGTATAAAGTTGGCCGCCGCTCACTGGGCTTATTGATCCTGTTAGCTGCTGCAGGTATTTGTTTCGTCAGTTACCGCACAGGAAATTTGTTGGGCGGATGGTCGAAAGATAACATCTTCGATGGTGGTGCCCGTGTTGCTTATTCTTTTTTAGCAGGACTTTTTTTGTACCGGGCAAACTGGATCATTAAAAACAGGCTTGGGTTTATTGGCCTGACTATTTTGTTATTATTTGCTTTTATCATGCCTTCGGGTAAATGGAACTGGCTTTCTGAAACAATGGTTGTACTTATCTATTTTCCACTGCTGGTTTCTCTTGGTGCAGGTTCGGTACTGTCGGCTCAATGGAAAAAGATTTGCCAGTTCTCCGGCAATATCTCTTATCCGCTTTACATGACGCATTATGCAGTGATCTGGATCTTTGGAAATTATTATACAAACAGAAAACCGCCGTTAAGTGAACTGCCCTATATCATTATTCCGGGTATTATTCTAATGATTGTTCTTGCATACTTGGTAATGCGGTTCTATGATCTGCCGGTTAGAAAATGGCTAGCTAAAAAAAATGGGCAGGGGAGAAAGATTTGACGGCCACTAATTTCACAGATTTACACGAAAGGCTTCGCCAAAAAAGAAGTAAGCAAAGATGACCCCGATTGTATCGGGATGGTTGAAATGCAAATGATGATGTTATAAACAGATTAACAGTAATAATATGCTGCTATATGAAGTAAACTGTGGTAATGCTATTGGCCCCGATACATCCGATAGCTATCGGATCTGGGATGAATTAAATGACACGGTTATCCTGCGGAACACTTTAGCCGGTGGAGGTGTTTCTTTCTTACGTATAACAACAGGGTAAAAATTGCAAACAACACCCGTACAAGTACGCAGCTTTTTGCACGAACTTAAATTGATAACCGGCACGCCGTCGTCTGGTCGCAATATTCTGATCTCACTGCCGTTACTATGAAACAAAAAGCAAAGGGTTTTATTCTTGCAGATACCAATATTCTATGAAACAGGAAACTCTAACCGTACCAGTAAAGAAAGCTGTATTCTTCAGGAAGTCTGTTCTTATCAGCTCCGGAATTCTTTCTTTGTTTTTAATTCTTGCATATTATCCTCAGCCGAAAAATTCATTTGACAATGCATCAACTGCTTCAGGCAGTGCTGATACAATTGTGAGTGAAGTACATTCAGAGCCAACCGCATTACCAATATCGTATAAGGACAAAATGGATCATATCAGGAATGGAGATTCATCGGGTAAATGGGCAAACAAAGCTGAACCCCTGCCCGGCGCTCTTCTTCCTTACAAAAGAATCGTTTCGTTTTATGGTAACCTGTATTCAAAAAACATGGGGATATTAGGCGAATTGCCTAAGCAGGAAGTATTGCAAAAACTACAGCAGGAAGTAAAGCTTTGGAATGAAGCTGATAGTTTTATGCAGGTACAGCCGGCGTTGCATTATATTGCCGTTACTGCGCAGAGCCTGCCAGGTAAGGGAAATAAATACCGGCTCAGGATGCCTTTTTCTCAAATTGATTCGGTACTGGAAATGGCAGCGCAGATTCATGCTATTGTTTTCCTCGATATACAGGTTGGATGGAGCAGTTTGCAGGATGAAATACCGCAACTTGAAAAATATCTTAAACGTCCGGATGTTCATCTTGGCATTGACCCGGAATTTTCCATGAAGGGTGGTCAGAAACCTGGGGCGGCAGTTGGCGAGTTTGATGCGGCTGATATTAATTATGCTTCTGATTACCTGGAAAAAATTGTAAAAGAAAATCATCTTACCCCCAAAATTCTGGTTGTGCACCGCTTTACACAGGGGATGGTGAAAAATTATAAACAGATCAGAATAAGACCGGGCGTACAAATAGTTATGCATATGGATGGTTGGGGAGTACCCGAACAGAAAATCAATACGTACAAACAAATTATTTACAGGGAGCCGGTTGAATACACAGGATTCAAACTCTTCTATAAAAACGATACAAAAAACAATGGCCGGATGCTTGATCTCAAAGAAATTTTAAAGATAAAGCCGCAGCCTGTTTATATACAATATCAATAATGCCGGAATGCTGTTTAGTGAAGAAGACAGAACAGCGTCGTGTTTTTTTCTTATACATACCAACCGGGGCGAAAATGATTTGGTGAACAATGAAGTAAAGATATCGGGCGTCGATCGGCACGACGCTTTTTCGCCCGAACTAAGTCGGGCTTGTACAAAAAAAGTCTTTGAATACTAATTGACTTTATTGAATACGGTCTTCCAGGAACGCTCTTCGCCTAATGAGTTTGATTTTGCATTGGTCTGAACAGTAATAGACTTACCATCATTGCTCAACTTCCAAACCTCTGTTACGTAAACAAGCATTTGTTCCTTAACATTTTCCTTGAAAGGTGTGGCAACCATCAGGTGTACAATAGAGTTAACAGTCATAGTTTGTCTATCAGCCGACAACTTTACGGTAAACTTCTTTCCTCTTTCCGGGCCATGATTAATTTGGCATTCTTTCCCGTCGAAGACCAGTTTCTCCCGGCTTGCAGCCAGCGCTGCGCCAGGAGACGGGTTTGGTATTTCTATGGTTAGAAAATCTGACTGCTCTGCTATTTTCATTGTTTTAGAGAGCATACGATCACCCTCGTCATATGAGCAAACAATATTTCCACCCATACTTATCGACTCTTTGGATTTCCATTCTCCAGAAAAGTTAGCCCGATGAGTGCCATTTTTTTGCAGAGCCTGTACGGCAAAATAAGTTACTCCTGTTAACAGAATAACCAGGCAGGACAAAACGGTCCTTTTATTTTTCATATGTTTATTTTTTCCTTTTTAATGTTGATGAAGCGATCATCATTTACACTGCGGTAATTTTATATGCCGGATGAATGGTCACCTGATTTTTCAACACCCTCCCGAACTGGGTATGGCATAAATCACATTGCCTGAACCATATAAATAGAAGACCTTACCTTCTATGGAAGGAAGTATCAGTTTCCATGTTTTGCCCTTATCTGATGATTTGAAAATGCCTCTGGGATGACCACAAAAGAAATCTTCACCCACCTGAATAATGGAAGATATAAAGGCTTGCTCCGGAAGGTCAGTATTAACAGCATGCTGAACCGAGTCAGTACTTCCCTGCACCGAAAAGCTGGTATTAATGGGCCGCCACATTGAGTTCACAACGTCTTGCGTTTGAAGACCGGCATCAATGGGCTGCCAGGTTTTACCACCGTCGTACGATGCTCTAATCCTCCTGGTATTCGACTGTGTATTGAACGTAATCGAAGCGAACCCACCATTGATCTTTGCTATATTGATGCCCACACCGCCCTCACTGATCACCGTCTCCCAGGTTTCACCATTATCGGTTGATCTGATGGTCCCATTAACGGTGTTCGCCATCAGCACCCCGTTTGACTCTACCAATTTCCATACGCCACGGGTAACTTCTTTCCAGCTTTTTCCTTTGTCGGTGGATCTGTAAAGTCCACGGCCCCGGTCGCAAACGATGAAAACAGTGCCTCCGGTTGTTTCAACAACGTCGATGATCCCTTTTAACTGAAAATTCCCGTAGAGCGGCGACCATTCACTTGATCCGTTTATTTTTTGCCTAAACAGTCCCTGGTGGTAATCGTATGCAAACATCCCATTCTTACCAGGGGCAATGCTGCTATGATCGTCAGGGAAAATCTCTTTCTCCCAAAAAGACGCTTTGTTATTGGGTTGATTGTGATAGATCGTTTTGCCAGTACGTAAATAAAACCCAGCATCATTTACAAAAAGACTACCCTCCAGCTTATCTCCGGGCAGGCCTTCGCTGATGTTCTGCCATGTTTGTCCGCCATCAGTAGATTTAAAAACGAGGTTTGCAACCCCCGGCTTATTTTTGTTTGTTGTTTGCTCACTATGCGTGACTGGAAAAACAAAGGGGAAAAGAAGTAAAAAAGCAAGGCTGTAGATTTTCATGATGATGATGATTTGGTGAAACAATGAAGTAAAGATATCGGGCGTCAACTACCGTGAAGCATTTTAACAGTAAAGAACTGTAAAAGAGATGTAAAACGTTTGTAAAGCCGCCGAAAACTAAGGTTTAATCAATTATTTTGTGCACATGAAGCTATTTATTCTGCTCGGATCTTCCATCATAATAACTGCTGTTTTGATTTCTGCGGCTGCATTCAGTAATCAAAAGAATGAAATTCCTGAGAAGCATATAGAAGTTGTATTACGTAATTTAGGACATCAGCTGTTGCTTACAGCCAACGATTCTTCATCCCGGGTGCTGCCGGTTAAGAAATTAAATGAACATACCTACCAGATTTCCTTTCAAAACAACTTTGGTTTTATTTCAGATACACTCATCAATTTAGTGCAGCGAACATTTCAACAAAATGGACTGGGAAAAGATTATATCGTGAATTTGAGAAATTGCAAACAAAATGAAACTGTTTTTGCATTCGAAATAAATAACCAAACAGGCGATTTAACACCCTGCAGGGGCCGTACGCTGGAGGTTGGCTGTTATGTAATTGAAATTGAATTGCTGAAGAAAAATCAATTTAATTTCTTTTGGCTGCTGCTGTTGATTATCCCTTTGGGCTTTGCCGGTTATTCTATGAAAGATCAGTTTCGGAAAAAAGAAGCGAAAGAACCAATCCTTGATGATACTGATTATATCCAATTAGGAAGCTTTCAATTTTATACAGCTAACAATGTTCTTACAAGTGAGACTAAAACTATTACGCTTTCGGAAAAGGAAACAAAAGCACTGAAAATATTTGCAGAAAACATCAA
>CAZOLW010000011.1:0-104023 GCA_964580775.1 uncultured Chitinophagaceae bacterium
GGGGGACTGGGTTAAGAAATCTTTGGGTATCAGTGACTATGGCCATAGCAAGGAAGGAGTTACGGGGATAGTTAACAGAGCCGGTTATTTAATCCGGATGACTCCAAAGGAACAGGAACCTGTTGTATGGGGCAGATTGATTGTGTGCATTGAGAAAAAAGATTTTCTTGAACTGCATTCACGGTTTTATGATGAAGATGGACAGTTGATTAATATCATGAATGCTTATGATGTAAAACTGATGGATGGACGTTTCATTCCTTCACGTTTTGAAATGATTCCCGTTGATAAGAAAAATCACAAAACAGAAATGATTTATAAAAGTATTCAGTACAACCGCCCCATCGATGATAATTTTTTTACTTCTGAGCGAATGAAAACAATTCGTTGATGGCACAACTTAAACCGGGCAATCATTATGTGGCTCATCAAACTGGCATGGAAAAATATGTGGCGCAACCGCAACCGCACCATTATTACAATGGCATCTATTTTTTTTGCTGTCATCCTCTCTGTGATTGCCAGCAGCCTCAAAGAAGGTGTATTCGATAATCTTGTGAAAAATGTAGTAAGCTTTTACAGCGGTTATGTGCAGGTGCATAAACAAGGTTACTGGGATGAACAGATACTTGACAATAGTTTTGAAACATCTGCCGCTGCTGAACAAAAAATTACACAACAAAAAAATGTAAAATCAGTTACTGCAAGACTGGAATCTTTTGCACTTGCTTCTTCGGCCGATCTTACGAAAGGTTGTCTTGTTGCAGGTATTGATCCGGAGAAAGAAGACAGTATTACTTCTCTTAAAGAAAAACTAATTCTGGGCAAATATATCAGTAAGGACGATGATGAAGTATTATTATCGCAGGGACTTGCAGAACGATTGCAACTGAACCTTCATGATACAATTGTACTGATCGGTCAGGGTTATCATGGGTCTACTGCTGCAGGAAAATATCGCATTAAGGGTATTTTAAAATTTGGTTCACCTGATTTGAATGATAAAGCATTGTTTATGCCGCTTGCTGCTGCGCAGGATTTTTTCGGCGCCAATGGCATGATCAGTTCTTACATTCTTTCGCTCAGTAATACGAAAGATCCCGGTTCAACAGCAATGGCAGTAGGAACAGCTTTGGGTAAAGAATATGAAGTAATGACATGGGAAGAGATGATGCCGGATATCAGGCAGCATATTGAGGCAGACTCCAATAATATGCAATATGTACAGGGTGTTTTATATATGCTCATCTGTTTTGGTATTTTCAGCACCTTGCTGATGATGATGGCAGAACGGAAATTTGAAATGGGAATGCTGGTGGCAGTAGGAATGCAAAAATATAAACTGATGCTGTTGCTGTTAATGGAATCTGTACTAACGGTACTTACAGGATGTGTAACAGGAATTGCTGCAAGTATTCCGCTGGTTTACCTCCTTAAAAGATACCCGTTTCGAATGGGCGGTGAAACAGCAAAAGCGTATGAACGTTTTGGTTTTGAAGCGGTGTTTCCCACTTCAACCGATCCGTACAATTTTATTCACCAGGGTGTAATTGTGCTTGTGATCGGTCTGCTTCTTTCTCTGTACCCGATGTATAAAGCAATGCGGATAGAACCTGTAACTGCAATGAAACGTTAAAGCAAAAGTGATGATTTTAATTATGGCATGGCGGAATATCTGGCGCAATAAAATGCGAAGCATTGTTATCATGCTGTCGGTGGTAGTGGGGCTTTTTGCAGGTATTGCGGTACTTGCTCTTTATGATGGAATGATGAAAAGCCGGGTACGCAATGTAATTGATGCTGAAGCCGGTCATTTACAGCTGCATAACAGTCAGTTTAAAAAGGATTATGAACCGAAATATATTTTTCCCGATGGCTATGATGTGTTAAAACAAATCCGTTCTCTTCCGCAGGTGAAAATGGCAACTGCAAGAACGATCAGCAACGGAATGCTTTCCACCTCAACCGGAAGTGCAGGTGTACAGATTAACGGAGTTATTCCGGAACAGGAATATCAAATCTCTCAATTGAAGAAAAAGATGGTGGAAGGAAAGTTGTTTGATCCGGCAAAGAAAAACAGCATCATGATCGGCAGAAAACTGGCAATGAAAATGAAACTGAAAGCAGGATCAAAACTGGTGCTTACGTTTACTGATACTTCGGGAAATATTGTTTCTGCTGCTTACAGGGTGGCAGCTGTTTATCAAAGCGAGAATACTCCGCTTGATGAACGGAACGTATATGTACCGATGCAGGGTTTGAATGAGTTGATGTTAAGCGGCAGTTCGTTTCATGAAATCGTTGTTTTGCTGAAGAGAGATGAAGATGTGCAGCTGATGCAGCAGCAATTGCAGCATCAGTTTCCTGCATTGCAGGTGGAATCATGGAAAGATATTTCGCCCGAAACAGATTTCATGGTTAAAACAGTTGATCAGTATTCTTACATCATCATGGTAATTATCATGCTGGCTCTTGCATTCGGTATTATCAATACCATGCTGATGGCTATACTTGAACGGACCAGGGAGATCGGAATGATGCTGGCATTGGGAACTGATCGCATCAGGATTTTTATATTGATTTTACTGGAAACAATTTTTCTTACCCTTGCCGGTACGCCCATTGGTTTATTAGTTGGTTGGCTGGTTACAAATTATTTTAACCGGCATGGCCTGGATCTGTCAGGTATGGGTAAAGAAATGATGAGCAATTTTGGCTTTGGAACAATGATTTATCCAGAGTTTCCTGTTGAAAAACTGGGGACTGTAATGCTGATTGTAACAGGCACCGCTCTGCTGTCTTGTGTATACCCTGCTGTTAAAGCATTGAAGTTACAGGCTGTTGAAGCATTAAGAAGATAAAATAAATTGTATGAAAAATACAGTAATTGATGCACACAATATCAGTAAAGTGTATAACCCTGAAACGATACCTGTATATGCAGTGAATAATGTACACCTGCACCTGGAGCGTGGCGAGTTTACTGCATTGGTTGGCCCTTCCGGTTCAGGAAAAACAACTTTGCTTAACATGATTGGCGGTTTGGATAAGCCCGATGAGGGAAATATTTTTATTAATGGAATTGATATTACAAAGTTATCTGCTAATGAATTGATCGGGTTTCGTTTACACAATATTGGTTTTGTATTTCAGTCGTTCAACCTCATTCCTGTATTAACTGCAAAGGAAAATACAGAGTTTATTATGTTGCTTCAACGGATCAGTAAATCTGAACGTAATGAAAGAGTGAAGCAGTTGTTTCATGAAATAGGAATGGAGGATAAGCTCAACAGCCGGCCATCTCAATTATCGGGGGGGCAGCAGCAACGGGTTGCCGTTGCAAGAGCGTTAGCATCAAAACCGCAATTTGTTCTGGCCGACGAACCTACTGCAAACCTGGATTCAAAGTCTGCGTCCAATCTGCTCGATATAATGGCTATGCTGAATAAAGAAGAGCAAATTACTTTTCTTTTCTCTACGCATGATCAGCGTGTAATTGACCGTGCAAGAAGAGTGATTACACTCGTAGATGGAAAGATTGTTGCTGATACAGCACATGTTGATACAAATATTGTTCATGAACAGGCCGTTCAGTGAAATGGTTATTAAGCATATTATTGTTTTTGTTATTCTCTGCCTGCTATTCGCAGGACAGTATTGAAGTAAAGAAAAAATGGGAGATCAATGGCTACATCAAAAACTTAGAGGATATCAGCTTTGATCACCGGTTTAAAAATAGTACTTCTGGCAACCTCTTGCACAACCGTATCAATATTAAATGGCAACCATCAGAAACATTTTCAATGGTGGCTCATTTCCGTAACCGTTTATTGTGGGGGGAAGAAGTAAGAATGATACCTGGTTTTTCTTCACGGCTGCGGAATGAGAACGAACAGGTGAATATGAGTGTTACATGGATTAACCAACCGACACTTGTATTGCATACGAATACGGAACGCCTGTATGCTGAATACCGTAAAGTAAAATGGAATGCACGAATCGGCCGGCAACGAATTAACTGGGGTATTACCACTTCCTGGAATCCCAACGACCTGTTCAACACTTTTAACTTTCTTGATTTCGATTATGAAGAACGACCCGGAGTTGATGCCTGTAAGTTTCAATATATGGTCAATGATTTTTCAAATGTTGAAATGGCCTATGCGTTTAACGGAAGCAAAAATAGCAATACGGCTGCTGTAAAGTATTCATTAAACAAATGGAATTACGATATGCAGCTGATTGCAGGGTTATACAATAAACATCTTACATTGGGAGCCGGGTGGGCAGGCAATATTAAAGATGCCGGGTTTAAAGGAGAAGCTCAATATTTTTTTGCAAACAGAGACTCAGCCGATCATTTGAATTTTTCACTCGAGGGTGATTATGTATTTAAAAAAGGGTTGTATGTAAATATGAGTTTGCTGTTTAATGCTAATGGATTGAATCAGGCTGTTAGTAACTGGAATTCCATTAATCTAAAGCTTTCTCCTGAGAATCTTATGCCAACAAAATGGAATCTCATGGTAACAACTTCAAAAGAACTGACGCCATTGTTATCAGCAAATATGAGTGTGTTGTTTGCGCCGGGAACGAATCTGCTGATTGTTTTCCCTTCCATGCGGTACAATATTGCATCAAATCTTGATGCTGATCTTGTGTGGCAGAGTTTTTTTGCAGAAATGAATAGCGGGTTTAAAGATGTAAACCACAGAGCTTTCCTGCGTTTGAAATGGAGTTTTTAATTTTTTTTTTACAGTAGAGCTGGGTATTAAATAAACGGATTCATAAATTCTGCGGTTCAGGGTTCCGTAATATCCCCAGAAACGGTTAAAATAAAATTTGTTAAAGATCAAATAAGAGTGTCCCGAAATTCTGTTCATGAAGCCAGACCGCCATCATACGGTTGCTTGCACTGAACCTGCTGCTTCCATGTGAAAAAACAATAATCCCCTTTCTTTTAAAGGAATAATCAATTCACCCTTGAGGATTCACCTCCTTCAGGAATAAATATCTCCTGGTAAAAAACGAAGTCTATTTCCAGCTGTTTAATTAGGAAACGAAATAGGTGAATTGGCTTTAATATTAATTTCAAACTGTGCCAGTTGAGTTAACCGGTCGTCAATCTGTTTTTCACTTACTTCTGCTTCATGGAAAAATGTTGCTGTTTTTTCCATATCCAGTGTATTGGCAAATGCAGCTGCGGTACCGTATAAACTGATTTTAAAATGATTAATGGATTGCACACAGGCAAGCAGACAGGCATCAGCCACTTCTTTATCCGTACATTTTGAAAGTTTTTCATTAGCTTCTTCAATGTAAGTACGCATTACATAATTGGTAATGGAAAGAGAAGAGATCTGTTCTTCCCTGATAATAATTTCAAGCTTTTCAAGATGCTGCTGAATGTATTCTTTATATTTTTCTAATACATTTTTTAATTTAATGGAGTTCGCTTTACTGATCCATTGGGGCAGCATATGAATCAACTGAACTTCAGCGCTGGTGAATCTGCTTGCATCATAATCAAAGAGGTTATGCAGGGTTGTAATACTGTTGTTATTCGCAGTCATGGTAGTAAATTTTGCTTGATTAAATTTATCCCCCTTCCCTGGTGATTTCTATGACCTGCATCAAACAAATACTTGATTTAACTCATTGGAATGAGACCTTAAAGGAGTTTAATTTAACAGGTTCGCCAGATTTTTGAAAGTCAGATCAATTGTACAGTATATCTGATTATTGAAAAAGGAGAAATGATGAAACATTATTTTACCAAAGAAGCCGGTTTTGATGAGCAGGAAATAATCAGCAGCATTAAGCAATGCAGTTATCCTTTTAAAACAGAAAGTGATCTCGAACCTCTTTTTAAGCTTATTGATAATGCACGGATTGTTTTACTGGGTGAAGCGTCACATGGAACGCATGAGTTTTATACATGGAGAAATTATATTTCAAAAAAGCTCATAGAAGAAAAGGGATTCAATTTTATAGCCGTGGAAGGCGACTGGCCCGACTGTTACAGAGTTAACCGTTTTATTAAAGGGTATGATGCGGAGAACAAATCTCCTTTCAAAGTACTGCATGCTTTTAACCGCTGGCCTACCTGGATGTGGGCAAACTGGGAAACCGTATCAATGACCGACTGGCTTTACAAGCATAACAAAAATTTACCGGCCGATAAAAGAGTCGGCTTTTACGGTCTTGATGTTTACAGTTTATGGGAGAGCATGGAAAGTATTATGCAGTATTTGAAAAAAACGGATATCACAACCTATGAAATGGCTGAGGAAGCCTTCCGGTGTTTTGAACCTTACAGAAAAGAGGAAGGAAGGGCTTATGCTTCTGCGGCACGTTTTGTTCCGGAGCTGTGTGAAAATGAAGTAGTAAACCTGCTCAAAACGATCAGGCTGAAATTGCCACAATATAATACAGATCAAGAAAATGTATTCAGTGCTGAGCAGAATGCAATGATTGCTGTAAATGCAGAAAGATATTACCGGGCCATGGTGCAGGGCGGACCTCACAGCTGGAATATAAGAGACAGGCATATGTCAGATACACTGAACCGGTTGTTGAAATTTCATGGAAATAATGCCAAAGCAATAGTATGGGCACATAACACGCATATTGGTGATGCAAGAGCAACGGATATGGTAGACGAGGGTATGTATAACATTGGTGAGTTGGCACGAATTCAGCACCAGGATAAAGGAGTTGTACTTGTTGGATTTGGATCATATATGGGGTCTGTAATTGCCGGGCAGCGGTGGGGAGCTCCCATGCAGGCTGTTCTGATGCCGGAAGCAAGGAATGGAAGCTGGGAATACCTGTTACATCAGGGCGGAAAGGAAAACAAGCTCTTATTAATGAAAGATTTTGAAAAGAATGATCAGCTGATGGAAAATCATATTCATCATCGGGCAATTGGCGTAGTATATCAACCGAAATATGAAAAATATGGTAATTATGTTCCGAGTATTTTGCCGTTGCGTTATGATGCATTTGTTTTTCTGGATGAAACAAAAGCTTTATACCCGTTACATATTACTCCTGATGCGCAGCAGGTGCCTGAAACTTATCCGTATGGAGTTTAGGAATGGATGTGAAATGAACAGCAACTTTTTTTCATGAATCTAAAAAACAGGAAATCATGGCAAAGAAAAATTCAAGGGGTAAGACAAAACCTGTTCAGTTGCCCGAAATAAGTCCGGAAGCAGATCCTTCTTCTGTACCTGTAATTCCTTTATTGCCTGAAGAAGAATCTGATGTTATTCCCGATGAGGATTTGTTTGAAACCCCACCATATGAAGATTCGGAACCGGGGGAAGGCCCATAAACATCTCATCAATTTAAACGAATACAATGAAACAGGAAGCAATAGAAGTGGATTACAAATTATTGAGGGTAACCAGTCCTGCATTTATGGAAAATGAATTCATTCCTTCTGAATATACCTGTGATGGAATGAATGTAAATCCTCCATTGAATATTGAAAATATCCCTGAAGAAGCGAAATGTCTTTGTATAATTGTTGACGACCCTGATGCGCCAATTCATACCTGGTCGCATTGGCTGGCATGGAATATCCCGGTTACACATCATATTAAGGAAAATTGTGTTCTGGGTTCAGAAGGGCTGAATGATTTTTTGCAGCATCATTATTCCGGTCCCTGCCCGCCATCCGGCATTCACCGCTACTTTTTTAAAGTATATGCACTGAATGAGTTGCTGCACCTGTCTCCAGAAACGAAAAAAATACAGCTGGAAAAAGCAATGAGTGAACACATTATTGGTTTCGGAGAAATAATTGGATTGTATAAAAGACAGCAGGCAAAACACTGATCAGTTAGTTTTCAGCTGCTGTTTCTTTTTCTCCTCTGCTTTCTTTTGCTGTTCTAAACGGCGGAAATAACCCCTGAAAAGAAAGTTATTTTTTAAGGCTTCCATATTTTCATTAAAGCCGGCTGTGCCTTTTTCAATATTGCTTAAACTGTTGTTTAGTTTCAGCACCAGAACAGAATCTTTCAGAATTGCATTGGCCGGCCCCTTCCCCTCAGCGAGATCTTTTTTCACAGAAAGTGAAATCTTGTTTAGCTCAATGGCCAGCAGATCAGCATTATCGCCCACCAGTTTTATTTTTTCAATAGCACTGTTAAGGTTGTATGCAATGGCGGTATCGGATATTATTTTCCCCAGCGATCCCTTTCCATTTTTTACATCTGTAATTATACCCTGCATATTTTTCACCATCTGATCGGCATTAACTGTTGCCCGTCGGATATTATTAAGCGATGCGGTGAGATTTGCCGGCAAATTTTCATTTTCAAGCACTCCCCATAATGCCTTGCTGTTGTTAATCCGTTCAACAGTATTTTTTAATTCTTCTGAAATGATGGCAATGTTGCTGTTTGTTTTATCGAGGGTTGCCAGCATTTCTTCAGTAGAAACCGTTTTTTTGGTAACCAGCATATCTCCATCGTTTGCTAAAGGAGAGCCATCTTTTGCAGGGGTGATGTTCAGCAGCCTGTTTCCCATTAAACCATCGGTGCTGATGCTTACCTGGTCGTTGAGATGAATGAATTTCTTCATCTTTTCTTCAATCAGCATTTTTACTTCAATCAATGTATCATTCAGAATCTTCACTTTTTTTACTGTTCCAACCTGTATACCTGAGTAACGGATATTATTACCTGGAGTAAGTCCCTGTGTATTTTCAAATCTTGCATAGAGAGTATAGTTGTGGCTGAAAAGATTGGTGTCTCTGCCAATCAGGTACAATGCAACGATGAGTGCAACTAAACCTGCCAGTACAAAAAAACCCAGTTTAATATTGTTGATTGTTTGCTTTGCCATTATTCAAAAAATTGTTTCACTTTTGGATCGTTGTTTTTCTTCAGCTCTTCAAAGGAACCTTCTGCATAACATTTACCATCAATCAGCATTACAATCCTGTCGGCTGTCATGTGTATGCAGCTCAAATCATGCGAAATGATAATTGCTGACGTGTTGTATTTTTCACCCAGTTCAACTATCAGCTTATTAATTTCTTTTCCGGTAATGGGATCAAGACCGGTAGTTGGTTCATCATATAACATAATCTCCGGGTCAAGGATCAATGTTCTTGCCAGTGCAATCCGTTTCCGCATTCCTCCCGACAGTTCAGCAGGCATCATATCAATTGTATGAGCAAGGCCAACGTTGCCCAATACTTCCATTACTTTCTGATTGGTTTCTTCAGCTGATAAATGAATCCAGTGCCTTCGTAATGGAAATTCCAGGTTTTCTCTCACAGTCATTGAATCATACAGGGCATTGCTCTGAAAAAGAAACCCCACTTTAGCCCGCAAAATATCAAGTTCCTTACTGTTCATTTCGATAATGCTGTTATCTAATACGGTAATTTCTCCCTGGTCAGCATCAAGCAAACCAATGATACATTTAATTAAAACAGATTTCCCGGAGCCTGACTTTCCCAGCACAACAACATTTTCTCCTTTATAGAGTGTAAAATTAAAATCAATCAGCACATTGTTATTTCCAAACGACTTATATAAATGCGAAATACTGATAACAGGATCTGCTGTTTTAATTTTTGTTTGATTCGTTTTTATGTCAGATTCGTACAGCATGTTGTTTAGTTGATTCCCAACAGATCGGTTATCTGTACAACAATCAGGTCAATGATGAACACCAGTACAGAACTTAATACTACAGCTGAATTGGCTGATCGCCCAACACCTTCTGTTCCTTTGCTTGAATTGTAACCTTTGTAACATCCAATCAATCCAACAGCAAAACCAAAGAAAAAAGTTTTAATCAAAGCTGGAACAAAATCGCTGAACGATAACCCGTCAAACACCAGTTTAAAGAAAAGGCTGAAACTTGTTGTGCCACGTATGTTTACTCCAATATAAGAACCGTATAATGAAACAGCATCGCTCAAGAGAACCAGCACCGGCAGCATAAATGTTGTAGCCAGCACTCTTGTTACAACGAGGTATTTAAACGGATTGGTACCGCTTACTTCCATGGCATCTATTTGCTCTGTTACTTTCATGCTTCCAAGTTCTGCGCCAATGCTGCTGGCGATTTTGCCGGCAAAGATCAATGCTGTAATTACAGGACCGATTTCTCTTATAATAGCGATGCCCACCATTTCGGGTAACTGACTTTCTACACCATAGTCTAATAAAGCAGGACGCAGCTGCATGGTTAATACCAAACCCATGATAAAGCCGGTAAGTGCCACCAAGGGCAGCGACTTATAACCTATAATAAAACATTGTCTGAAGAATTCTGAAAACTCATAGCGTGGCCGGAAGGCCTGTGAAAAGAAACGACCTGCAAACCGGCTGGTATCACCGGTCTCATTCAGAAATTTCTTTATCGTGAGAGATAAAGCCATTTTGTTAGTCTTAAATCAAAGTTATGTGTTCTGCAATGCCATGTAATGAAGACTGTCATGTACAGCATTGATACATATCAGAATTAACGGGAATACTGCTCTTAAAAAGTTGCAGGAAGGAGGATTCGCAGATTTCAATCTGAACTTTCCGGTGATAGGCGATAAGACGCACTATCATTTAAGAAACATCTATTGAGCGAGCTCAGCCTTGAGTAATGGCCAGTCTTTATTTGCGGTATGTGCCTGTTTCATCAATTGAGCGATCTTTTTTACTACTACCGGATTTTTTGCAGCAAGATTATTTTGTTCAGATGGATCAACAGATAAATCATAAAGTTCAATTGGAGCATTCTCATCTTTGCCAACATTTAACCGAACGCCTTTCCAGTTACCCCAGCGTACTGCCTGCCTGCCATTGTTTTCATGAAACTCCCAATAGAAATAACTGTGCTTTTTTTGTTTTCCTTTATTGAACAGCAAAGGAGTGAGAGAGAATCCATCAACCTTGTCTTTTGCGTTTACTCCTGCCAGTTGCAGGAATGTGGGATAGATATCCCATAAAGCAGCCGGTTGTTCAGTAACAGCTGGTTTAATTTTTCCGGGCCAGTTAGCAATGAATGGTACCCTGATGCCGCCTTCATATAAATCACGTTTGATGCCTTTGAAAATTCCACTGCTTTTGAAGAATACCGGATCGCCGCCATTTTCTTTATGCGGCCCATTATCGCTGGTAAAAATGATCAGTGTATTTTCTGCAAGACCTTTTTCTTTTAATGCTTTTACAATTTCACCCACATATAAATCGAGCCGACCAATCATTGCTGCAAACTGTGCATGCGGATAGGGTTCCGGCTTCATATTATGTGGTCTTGTTTTCAATGCTTCGCCGCTGAGTGGTTGTTCATTGAATTTCTGTTTGTAGTAATAATATAAACTGTCGTGCGGACCAATTACATCACCATGAGGTAAGGTGTAAGGAAGATAGAGGAAGAATGGTTTGCCTGTTGACTGCCTGATGTATTCAATTGCCTGCTGATGAATCAACGCAGCAGAGTAAATAGAATCATATTTTTTATTGATAGACAGATCAATCTTTTCATAATTCTTCCAGAGAGAAGGTGGATAATAATCATGTGCAAGGCTTTGATCATTGTATCCATAAAAAAGATCAAACCCTTTCTTATTAGGATCGCCGCTGTTTTGGTTAAAGCCCAATCCCCATTTTCCAAAAGCTGCTGTTGCATAACCGTTTTGCTGCAGATAGTTTGCAAAGGTTACTGTTGAGGCTGGCAAGGGCATTTGTCCTTCGGGAGGAAATTGTTTATTCCCTCTTATTACTGTATGACCGGTATGTAAACCTGTTAACAGTGAAGCACGTGAGGGTCCGCATACTGTAGTGCCTGCGTAAAACTGGTTGAATTTGATTCCTGCTGCTGCGAGTTTATCAATATTAGGTGTTTCAATTTTCTGCTGACCATAGCATCCAATTTCTCCATAGCCAAGATCATCTGCAAAAATGAAAATGATGTTGGGTTTTTGTGCAACCGTTGATGAACTGTTTACTACAAAAATTGAAAGGAGTATAGAGAAAATAGTTTTCATTTTGATCGACTGATTTTTAAACAGTATTGAAGTTAATTGTTTAGGGTTACTTTCATTAATCCGAATTCTTTTTTGTTTGTAAACGGAACAATAAAATAGTCGTCTCCTGTTTGTACTAAGGGCAAGAGGAAATTAAACTGATGTTGTACACGAACCGGAAGAGATTCAATTTCTCCTTGTTCAGAGGGGTACATCAAGATCAGTCCTTTTCGTTTTGCTGCAAGCTCATTAACCATCAGGAGATAGGCTTTGTTTTGCAGCACAAACTGCGCATGTGTCCAGGGATGAAGTTTGTAATATCTGCCATCGTTTTTTACAAGACTGTCTTTCTCGGTTTCTAATCTTTCGTTGAGGACAATCATACGAACGGCCGTAGGGACATTCAATCTCGTAGACGGGTGGTAGTAATTCCCTAAATAGGGAGTTTCGTTAAGTAACGCTGCGTTCGCTACCTGTTGATCGTACAGCATGGTTCCTTTTG
The DNA here is from genome assembly GCA_964580775.1 of uncultured Chitinophagaceae bacterium. GTDB lineage: Bacteria > Bacteroidota > Bacteroidia > Chitinophagales > Chitinophagaceae > Lacibacter. The sequence continues at coordinate 12,492 of CAZOLW010000011.1, forward strand.
TACCGGAATAGCGCAGGGTCGAAAAATTGATCCAGCCAGTCGTTTTATTTTTCTCAACATAAAAACTGGAGATTGTATTGTTGCGGAAAGGATTGGTAATGGTGCGTATGGGTGCAAGTTCATTCAATGCATTGTCCAGGCTTGCCATAAAAATACCAGGCCTCGATGCATAGCCTGAGGGGCTGTTCAGCATGGAAAACACAAGGATACTCGAATCTGCAACGTTGTAGCGAAGTGTTGGCGAATATGAAAAATGTTTGCCGCTTTCAAATTGCTTTGAAATAATTGTGCCGGTTAACAGATGGATTTTCAGCAAGGTCAATGTGTTTTTTCCCTCATCCTCCTTGGTCGTTTTGAGTACCAGCAAGTGGTTGTTATTTAATGATACCTGCTTCAAATCTTCGGTGCTGTGATCGAACGGAAAAAGTAATTGTGAAACTAACTGTGTAGGGCGTTCGGGGTCCAGTTTTATGATACTGCTTTTGATTTGATTGAGCTGCCCTTGATAGAAATGCGAAACTAAATAGATTTGATTGTTGTGATCAAACAACTGAAAGGTGGCCTTGCTTCGATTCCACAATGAATCAGACGGGTGCTGAAGGAGATGGGAAAGATCGCTTGATGTTCCGTCCCTGTTTATTTTAAGCATCTGATGATGCGATGGCTCCAGGGTATGTGCATACAGAATATAATAGTCGTTTAGTTGGAGTATACTGATGTCAACGTTCTCCGGAAGCTTCATGTTTAGCTCCCTGCTTGCATGCAGTTGCAACTGCGAATTGAATACATGGATAACCGGCTTCTTAGTGATACTGAAATAAATGAGATGATGATATCCATTTACATTCGCAATCAATTGGATGTTTCCGTCACCGGGGGTTCGTAAAATACTTTTGCTGTATTGTATTTTCTGCGCCGTACTGATCGTACAGCATAAAAAAAACACTATCACAAGCAACCGGTATTTATTCATATCTCAAATGGAAAAGCTATTTGTTGTTCTGCACTTTTAGCAAATGCAGGTATTTCTATTTTACAGGCGAATAAATTTCAACTTCAATAATACTTATTCTTCCCTTACTGTTGGCATCATTTCTTGTAACGCCATCATCTAATTTTTTGCCTGATACTTCTGTTGTTGTTTCACCGGCTATGTTAGATGATTTTACCAATTCAATTCTCACTTTCTTTCCGGTTGTTCTTTTGCATAGAATATTGCAGTAACCAAGACCTGTTGCTGTATTACCTGAAAACACTTCCTGGCCGTCAACCAAAATGCGGATAGGATAGGAACGACTGCGAAAATTATTCAGCTTTAAGGTTACTTCGCTGATAACAGCAGGTTTGTCTAATTCATATTCAATCCATGCAGTTGAAAGATTGCCATCATTGTACCAATCAGTCATTTCGTTGTCATCGAAACTTGCAAATGCACTATCACTCTTTGATCCAGCTGTTGCTTTAACTATTGTAAGTGCTTTTCTTTTTTGTGTGAATGAAGGTGTAAGTGGAGTAGGGCCCCGTTCCAGGTTGCCTGCTAAACCAAATGAAGGTAATTGTTTACTCAGCCCGTTGTTTACAGCTACTGCAGATGAATGCAATTGCAAAGAGGAGGATGTTAATCCGTCAGCAGTTGCAGTAAGTTTTATTAATCCAGGTTTTGTAGTTGAACGGATAAGAATACGATTGACACCACACTCAACAGGTAATTCTTTCGACAGAATATAGTTGTCCGGCCCCTGCGCCATACCACCTCTCCATTCTGCTTCACCATCCAGGTTAAAATGAATCATGTTCATTGCAATGGGGCAACGGTTCCCATTTGCATCAACCACTTCCACTTCTACCAATGCAAGATCATGTCCATTCGCCTGCATTCCTTTTGGATGAGTAATAGATGTTAAACGCAATGCAACCGGCACCCCTGCTGTTTTTTTCTCTGTAGTGCAAAGCTGTTTTCCTTTTTCATCATATCCAATGGCTTTGATTATTCCTTTCTGCCATTGTACTTTTTTAAATGTATACAGGAAGTCATGACTTTTTTCTCCAAACCCCAATGACGTGCCATTTACAAACAACTCTACTTTATCAGCCGATGAAATCACAAACATATCTTTCGCAATTGAATCGCTGTAATTCCAATGACCAATGATATGGATGCCGTGCTTCTCTACATCAACCCAGCCATTCCACATTACCTGGTGTGCATAAAAGTTTTCTTTAGTGATTCGCAGTGCATCCACTTCACCACTTCTTCTGAAATTTTCAGCACCACGATGATGTGTATTTGTTTCGGAGAAAACAATATTCACTCCACCTGAACTTACTCTTTTTCCGGTGCCCGGTCTTTCTCTCCAGAAATCATACCAGCGGATTACATTTTCAACTGCATGCGATTCCTGGTTGCGGTTGTACACTCTTGCAGGTTGATTATTATGCAAAGGACCATCGCCATCTTTATGATAAGGTGGGGAATAATCATCCCAGTATTTACGCAGGCCTTCATCTCTTGAATATTCCATGGCCCATACAGGGAAAGTGGCACTTTTATTTACGTATAACATCTCTCCGCCATACTCCGCTTCTTTGCTGTCGAGCATTTCTCTGCTGCCGATTGCACGACCACCAAAAGGATCATATTGATCACGGATGGCTTTCATTTCTTTCATGTGCGGTTCACTGATGCTTTCATTACCACATTCGTAAAAAATGATACTTGGATTGTTACGGTTGTAAATGATCGCATCACGCATCACTGCTTTGCGTTGATCCCAACGTACACCTGTTACATCTTTTTCTGCATCACCTGCCGGCATGGCCTGCATTAAACCAACACGATCACAACTTTCTATATCCTGTTTCCATGGTGTAATGTGCATCCAACGAACAAGGTTGCCATTGCTTTTTACCATCAGGTTATTGCTGTAATCGCTCAACCACGCAGGGATACTCATTCCAACAGCAGGCCATTCGTTCGATGTGCGTTGTGCATAACCATGCACCTGTATTACACGATCATTCAACCAGATCATGCCATCTTTAAATTCTGTTTTACGAAAACCTGTTCTGGTTGTAACAATATCAATTGCTTTGCCATTAACAAACAATGCAGTTTCTACATCATACAAGTAACCATAACCCCAACTCCAGAAATTAAGATTATTTGTGAGTGAAGAAGCGGAAACTGTTTTTGTATCTCCGTTCGGAATAATTACCGGTGAAGATGAAAATGTATTGACAACTTTACCATCTCTGTCTTTAACTGTTACTTTATATAAAACGGTTTGTTGTTTGCCTGATTCATTTTTTATTTCAGATGCTGCAACAATAACTGCTGTTCTTTTTTTGATGTTGAAATCTTTGGCGTAGATGTATGTGCCTGTAGTGCCAAGATTTAAATTCAACGGTAATGTTTGATAGACAGTTCCGGCTACATGCAGAAATACATTCTTGCTGAGCCCGCCATAATTTGCATTGAAGTTTTTATCGATCCATTGATATTTTGTTTTGGTTGCTTCTTCTCTGTATTCCCAGCTGTTATCTGTTCTTACAGCAATGATATTTTCTTCAGTTCCATATTTCAGTAACCTGCTGATGTCGAAACCAAATGCGGTTACGCCATTCTCATGCATACCAACATATTGGCCATTCACATAAATCTTTGCAGCCTGTCGTACACCTTCAAACTCAATAAAAACTTTTTGGCCTTTTGTTGTAAGAGGAAGTTTGAAATGTTTCCTGTACCACGCAATACCTGTACTGAGATTCACAATGTCTTTTTGAAATGCATCATCTTCATTCCAGGCATAGGGAAGTGTTACTGCTTTCCATTTTGAATCATCAAAACCCGGGAGTATAGCTGATGAATCATCACCTTTAAATACTTTCCATGCAGGGTTAAAATTATATTTAATACGTTGGGCCTGTATATTCCATGTTGTAAAAAGAACAACAGCAATCAGCAATAATCGTTTCATATAAAATTATTTCATTTTGTATATCTCAGTTCCTGCCAGCAGGAAACATCCTAAACCGTAATCTTCAAAATCAGGAGTACTGATGTAGGTAACAGGTTGTCCGTCTTTTGGTTCTTTACCGGTGCCTTGTACATAGCCAAGCTTACCATCTTTATGAACAGCTTCCTTACACATGGCATTCCATGCTTTTGCAATAGAAGTTTTGTATGTTTTTTTATCGAGGATGCCATTGTTAATGCCCCATGCAAAACCATAAATAAATAAGGATGTACCTGAAACTTCTTTGCCACCAAAATGATTCGGATCATTTAAACTTACATTCCAGTAGCCATCTGTACGTTGCAGGGGAAGCAAGGCTGCACACATATCTTTAAAATCCTGCAGGTATTCATTGTAATGCGGATCGCTTTTTGGCAATGCTTCCAGTGTTTTTGCCAAGGCAGCAACAACCCATCCGTTTCCACGGCTCCAGTAACAATCATCGCTATTGGGTTCTTTGTAAGGAGGAACAAAATCTTTATCTCTCCACCATAATTTTTCTGCCTGGTTGTATAAACCCTTTCCACCATGTTTGTATTTGGCGAAGGCATACATTTCATACATTCTTCTGAAATAAGAAGTATCGTTGTACAGGTTGCCCAGTTTTACAAATACAGGCATGCCCATTTGTAATGCATCAATCCAGTTCCAGTCATCCACTTTTCCTGTCATCATCATAGAGTCGATCGAAGCTTTAATATCTTTTACTCTTTCCGGGTGCTGTTTGTTATCGATCAGGTACATATCTATATATGTCTGACCGCAGCATTGGTTATCTGCATTTCTTGTTTTGATGCCACCACGTAATCCCCATTTATGTTTTTGGCCCCACTGCAAAGCATAATCATAGTAGGCCTGCTGTTTGTCTGTTTGATACAAAGCCATCAGTCCTTCATAATAAACCGCTCTCGTCCAGATATTGCTGGGACGTTCAATATTGGTGAAAATCGATTTGCCGGCATCGGGCCACTTGTTCATGAAGTATTGATTGGTAAGCCGGAGTGTTTTTAAAATTTTCTTTTTTGCCGGAAGTTTTTGTGCTGTTGAAGCAACAGTAAAAGACAGCAACAGCAATACGTAAATTATTCGTTTCATATATGGAGCAATGTTTAACGTTAAAAGTCCAATTTTAAATCATTCATATCTATTCTGCGTCCTGCTGTATCCTGAGCAGATGTTGAAACAGTTTATGTGCTGTAAATATCTGCATTATAAAATTGTATTACGGAACACTTCACACAAACCGCCAGTATATCAAATTGCTGTTCTCTTTTGGGAAGTAGAAAGCTGGCTGATTAAGAACAGTCGGTATGTCTGCAATAAGTGAGGCAATCGCTTTTCTTCTGATATTCTGATCAAACTGAATTCCGGGAACGATTGCGTAAAAAAACAAATATGTACAGGATGGTACAGGATGACCGGGAGTAAGAACAATATTATTTTGGTTTACTTTTTAACCTCAATTGCTGTCATATGTCCAACCAAACTGTATTACACAGGTGTGTATCTGCACTTGTATTTATCGTCTTTTTTTCATTCAATTCTTTTTCGCAAAGCACGTTTAAAGTTACCGGTAAGGTTTCTGACGATGCAGGCAAGCCTGTATCAGGTGCAAGTGTTTTAGTGAAAGGAACAACTATCGGTACAATAACCGGTACAGACGGAGGATTTGAATTAAATGCTTCTTCAGGTAAAGCGGTGCTGGTAATTTCTTCGGTTGGTTTTACCGATCAGGAAATTGATATCAATAACCGCACTATTGTTAATATTTCGTTGGTCACAGGCGTGTCTAACCTGCAGGATGTGGTGGTGATTGGTTACGGTACACGAAAGAAAGTGGAAGTAACAGGTGCTACATCATCCATCTCAGGCGATAAGCTGCGTTCAGTGCAAACAACCAACATTACACAAGCCATGCAGGGCCGTTTGCCGGGTGTTCTTTCTACACCGGGTGGATTTCGACCGGGGAATGGCAGTTCCATTCGTATTCGTGGTAACCGTTCTTTAAGTGCAAGTAATGAACCATTATATGTTGTTGATGGTTTCCCGGTAAGTTATACCATCGATGATATTAACCCTGCCGATATTGAATCGATCGATGTACTCAAGGATGCATCGGCCACCGCTATTTATGGTGTGCGTGGTGCAAACGGTGTTATACAAATCACTACAAGAAAAGGAAAAACGGGGAAAATTTCGGTGAGCTACCAGGGAAGCACATCGTTTGAAAATATCATTCGTCCATTACCCATTTATAATTCTGTAGAGTTGGCAGATTCATGGCGCCAGGCTTTTTTTGCTGATAAACAGTATACCCGCACAATTGGTACGGCATCGGGTACTAATCCATTGTTTTATTATCCAACAGCTTTGGCTGATGTGGCGTTATTCAGAAACAGGTTTGGCAGTGAAACACAATGGAACTCCATTAAGGATGCTTACACCTGGCTGGCGTATGATCCGGCAAATAATATTTATATCGCCAAAAAAAGAGTTGCTACTGCACAGGAAAGAGCACTGATGCAAAACCTTGGACTTGCACAAGTTGACAGTGTTGATATGTATGATCCTTCAATGATTAAAAGTTTCGACTGGTTAAATGAAGTTGGACTTCGCCAGGGAAGAACAGATAATCATAGTATTTCTGTAACAGGTGGAAGCGAAAAGTTCAAAGCATCGTTCAATGCAGGATATTTCAGACAAAAAGGTATTGAATATGCACAGGATTATACACGCTATTCAGTCGGTAATTCAGTAGAGTTTAAACCTGCGAAGTTTCTCAACTTTGGTACTACAGTTAATTACATTTTCAGCACTACCAATACCAGTACAAGTTCCTATGCTAATGCTTCGGGTATGATTCCGATGACCGTGCCTTATGATACAGCCGGCAACTGGATATTGTTTCCTAACAGAGATCAGCAGATCATAAATGCGGTGAACGACCGTAACACAGTTTTAGACGAAACAAAGGCTAACCGCATTTTCGGGAACATATTTGCCGAATTTACTTTTTTCAAAGGCCTGAAGTACCGTACCATGTTTGGTTTAGACAACCGTAACTCAACAAGAGGAACATTTAATGGTGCACAATCATCAATTCGTCTCGGAAGCCCTGCGAATGCTTCTCAAACTAATAATCAGGCCTCATCATGGGTGTACGATAACATCCTTACTTATAATACAAAGATCAAATCAGATCATTCTATTAATGTTACGTTGTTACAGGAGTTGCAGAGCCTTAACCGTTCTTCATCCTTGACAATGTCTGCGAATAACCTGATTTTTGAAGAGCAGAAATGGTATTCGTTACAGCGAAATACTGATGCGACTATAACTGGAAGTGGCTCATTTTCTGCAACACAGTATTTGTCTTACATGGGGCGCCTGGAATATGGCTTCAGAAATAAATATCTGCTCACAGTCAGTAACCGGTACGATAATTCTTCTGTATTGGCAGAAGGTAATAAAGGGGCATGGTTCCCTGCAATATCTGTAGGATGGCAAATAGATAATGAAGATTTCTTTAGTAAACAGAACCTTGTCAGCCGTGCAAAATTCCGTGCAGGTATAGGTAGAGTAGGTAACGCATCCATTGATCCTTACCAAACAGCAGGACCTTTAGGATTCACCAATTATAATTGGGGTAATGGCGTTGCAGCCATCGGCGCAGCACCTACAACTTTCCAAACACCTGATTTGTCATGGGAGAAAACAACTACTACTAATATTGGTATTGAGTTTGGGTTATGGAAAAACAGAATTACAGGTACAATTGACTGGTATAACTCAACTACTACTGATCAGTTGCAACGCCGCTCCATTCCTGCTGCCAATGGGGTTGATTTTGTATACTTCAATTTAGGTGAAGTAAATAATAAGGGTATTGAAATTGGTTTGAGTACAATAAACGTTGATAAAAAGGATTTCAAATGGAGTACGGATTTCATGTTCACAGCCAACAAAGAAAAGATCGTGGATATTGACGGCAGCAAGAACAGCAACTATGCAAACCTTTGGATATTAGATCAGCCTTTGCAGGTGTATTGGGGGTTCCAAAAAGACGGCATCTTCCAGTATGAAGATACTATTGCCGGTAAAGGAATTCTTGCGACTTACTATTGGCCTAAAAACGGTCGTAATAATGTGAACTATCAGCCAGGGCGTATTAAGATCATTGATGCAAATAAAGATTCTGCATTCAGCCCTGCAGATAGAATTATATTAGGCTCTCACAATCCTGATTTTATTGCAAGTATCGGAAATACTTTTACGTATAAAAATTTTGAACTGAACTTTCTCGTATACTTTCGTGTGGGAGGATTGTATCGTGTACCCCGCCCGGGTTTAGTTGGTCGTTACCAGTCGAACAAAGTAAATTACTGGACACCCACAAACCCAAGTAACGAGTATCAGCAACCAACTCAAACAAGTGATATTCCACTTAACTGGGAAGGACTTACTTACCGCAAAGCAACATTTACCAAGTTTAAAAACATTACACTTACTTACCGTGTGCCTAAGAACATCACGGATAAATTGCACATGAGCAGCTTTGCGATCTATGCAAGTGCAGTAAACCCAATTCTGATACATAAACATTCCGACTACGATCCAGAAACTGTTCCTTACCGTGAGTTTCCGGGAAGTACTACCAATCAGGTGGGACCCACATCGTACAGTTATAAGAGTTATGTAGTGGGTGTACGCTTGGATTTGTAAACAAACATTATTCAGATTAAAAAACTTTTATCATGTATAAAAATAGTAAGATAACGGGAGTAATGCTGGTACTCATAAGTATGGTAGCCATTTCATCCTGCAAAAAATTTATAGAAGAAAAACTTGTAACCACACTTACCGAAGATTATTATAAAACAGATGTTGGTCTGGAAGATCTTGTAAAATCGGCTTATATACCATTGCAGTGGCGATTTACCGGTGAGCAATCCTATTGTATGCACAATTTTGGCACAGATGAGTTTCGTGAAGGTGACCAGTTTAACAACGTACGCTATAACGATTACGATGCGAACCTCAATTCAAATGATGCCTTTGTAAATGGTTTGTGGACCAACAACTATGCTGGTATTCGCCGTTGTAACCAGGGCATAGAAATGATCTCTGCTTTTAACGATGCAACTTCCCGTGTACTGGGAACGCAGGCACAAAAAGATCTGCGTATTGCAGAATTAAAAGCCTTACGTGGTCTGTATTATTTTCAAATGGTGCAACAATTCGGTGGTGTGCCGTTAGTTACTACAGTACCCACACAGCCTCAGTTCGAATTTCCACGTGCATCAGTTGCTGAAGTGTACAACCAGATAATTACCGACTTTAAAGCAGCCGGCCCGGCATTACCATGGCGCTATACAAGTGCTGATCGTGGTCGTGCAACACGTGCCATGGCTTATCATTTCTTAGCGAAGGCTTATCTTACAAGGGGCAGTGCAGTTACCGAAGTACGTGGTCAGAAAACGTCTGATATGGATAGCGTGATCTATTTTGCAAATGACGTAATTGCAAACAGCGGTCATGCGCTTGAAGTTGATTTTGGTAATTTGTTTAACTCTGCTTATCCTGATGGTGCAATTCCTACGCTGGGGCAGAACGGTTCAGTGCCAACTGGAAGTAAGACAAAGATCGATCAGAACAACGCCAGCAACGAAATCATCTTTGCTGCTCAGTTCAGTTCAAACCTTAACCTGGCGAGTAATGTTAATAACCAAACACACCTGTTTTATCCTTCTGCATATGATGCAGGGATACCGGGTATGGTGAGAGATTTTTTTAACGGAAGACCGTTCAGAAGATTGCGACCAACTGATTACACCATTGATATTTATGACAAGATCAATGACTCCCGTTTCTTCAAAAGCTTCCAAACAGCGTTTTACAGAAATGTAGCCTCCAATTCAAATCTTCCTGTATTTACAGTAGCTAATGCGCCCGATCCCAGCCTGGTAGGAAAACCAAGAGTTGGTGTTGGGGATACGGCAGCACTTTATATTGTAAACCCGGTAAATATGCCATTGCTTACTTCTGCTATTTCCGCTATGCGCTATTATTCTGTTTTTGCAAGGTATAAGCAAACAACAGCAGGGGGAGCCGTTTCTTCTGATTATACGGGTAATAAGTACCTCACTTTGGTGAAATTTGGTGATCCTATCCGCTTAACAACCACTAATAACGAAGCAAGAGGTATACGCAACGGTACGTTTGTAAGACTTGCCGATACTTATCTGATGGTTGCAGAAGCCTATGGTCGCAAGGGCGATTATGCGACAGCACTTACACATGTAAATACTTTACGTAACAGAGCAGCATACAAGGCAAACGAAGCGAGGAGTCCACAAATATGGCAGTTTATGGGGGGAGCAAATACATTAACCAATACATCTGCCGCCAACCTGGCCACGTTAACATTGTTTACTACCAACGCTGCAAGTGAAATGTATCCTGCATCTGCTAATTCAGATGCGAGTCGTTTCATTCATTTTATGCTGAACGAGCGCACCCGGGAATTATGTGGTGAATTTTATCGTTGGGAAGATCTGGCACGTACAGAAACGCTGTTCGACAGAACAAAGCTGTATAATGCAGATATCAGCCCTTCTTTTGCAACATTCCATAAGCTACGCCCAATACCGTTGCTGCAAATGCTTGCACAAACTGTAAGTGGCAAGCCTATGTCTGCTGCTGATATGGCCGCATATCAGAATCCTGGATATTAATAAAATAGGTAGTTAAAAAAAATCCGCTCATTGAGCGGATTTTTTTGTTGCACTCCCGGCATCGTTTGCGGAAAATATATTGCCATTCAGAATAGAACAGGATGGTAGGGTGTTGGTTTAACATTATTTAAATTTCTGAATTGAAATGACGGTTGATTCAGAACAAGAATTGATTTTGATTGCTTAACTGAAAGATTGCTGCTGTATATGATCTCTTTACTTACATTTTCACTGCCTTTATTGAGTATTACGCTCCTTTCTTTCTATTTATTTATTGTTTATTCTGCTCATTATATATATACCGGCTATGCCCGGTTGTCAATAAATTATTCAACAAAAGATATTTTAAACGATCTGCAGAGAAATTAATATACGTATGAAACAGATTCTTCTTTTATTAACTGTAACAGCCTTCCTGTTTTCCTGTAACAAAAAATTCGATGATTATTATGAACGCTCAGGCACCCTGGCCGATCCTACCTATCAGCAATTGCAGGCAAAAGGTAAGTTCGCAACTTTTCTTAAGGTAATTGATAAGGCAGGCTATAAAGGAACCCTGTCTTCTGCAGTGAGATTAAACAATGTTGTTGTTTATGGTGCAACAGGAAAAACCATACCACATGTGTATGTAGCTTATCCTGCTGGCAGAGCAACTGATGGTGCATTGTTTGCCGATATTCGGTTCCAGTCTTTAAGCAAATTTTTTGATGTTTCACGCAGTGGTGGATTTAACGATGTAAGGGGTCTTCGTGTAATTACCCTAGCCCGTTCAGCAGAAACATATCTTATTGCTGCAGAAGCCAAGATACGTTTGGCAAACTTGGCTATACTTCTACTTATCACAGGATGTTATGCCTTGTGTTAAATGAAAAGGCCCGTGAGATTGCCGGCGAATTTAAACGCTGGGAAGATTTGTCCTGCACCAAAACATTGTTGTCCCGTGCTAAAGAATTTAATCCAGATGCGGCCCTTAACGTTCAGGATCGCTATTTACTGCGGCCAATACTGCAAACATCCCTGATGGATACAGCTTGCCGGAGTATTCTTATCACCGTCACAAAAACAAGCCATGCAAAACCCGGGTTAAATAGTTTTCTACAATTGAAAAAACCGTTTCATTATTAAATGGGGCGGTTTTTTTATGGCAAGTAATTTGCCGCCAAGAAATTAGGCAGCACAGAACAGGATGACTGGTTTTTATATTCTGTCTAATTTGTATCTGTATTAATAACTTCAATTGCTGCTATATGACCAAACAAATTGCTTTGCGCAGGTACGTATACGTTCTTGTATACTTTCTCTTTTTTACAATCAATTCTTTTTCCCAAAACACAATTAAAATTACCGGTAAGGTAATCGACAATGCCGGCAATCCTGTTGCAGGAGCCACCGTAAATGTTAAGGGAAGCTCCGTTTCAACAGTTACCACTTCTGATGGTGTGTTTGCCATTAATGTGCCTTCACCAACATCATCACTTATTATCAGTTCCGTTGGTTTTGGTTCAGAAACAATTGCTTTAAAAAACCGTACTTCTGTAACAGTTGCATTACAGGCTTCTGCAACTGATTTGCAGGATATTGTTGTAATCGGCTATGGTACAAAGAAAAAAAGTGATGTTACGGGTGCGCTGTCGAGCATTTCTGAAAAAACAATACGTGAACGCCCTGTTACAAACGTATTACAGGCTATTCAGGGTAAAGCAGCAGGTTTAAATGTTGCAACTAATATTAAGCCCGGCGAATTGCCAGCAGTAAGAATAAGGGGTACCCGTTCCATTAATGCATCCAATGAACCTCTTTATGTAGTGGATGGAATACCACTTGTTTCTGCTTTGGGTGTTACTTCGTTTTCGATCAATGATATTAACCCTAATGATATTGCTTCTGTTGAAATTTTGAAAGATGCTTCGGCAACTGCTATCTATGGTTCAAGAGGTTCAAACGGAGTAATATTGATTACCACTAAAAAAGGAACCAAAGGAAAAGTTTCTATCAACTACAATGCAACTGTTTCACTGGATTCATATAAGTCTCTTACTGACTTTATGAATGGTGGTGAATGGATTGACCGGTGGAGAGAGGCGTTGATTAATGGGCGCAATTATCAAACTACTACTAATGCAAATTTAAATGTTGCTCCTACCATTGGCTATCCGGATCCTTTCATCGACCGGAATAAAATGGGGCTTGCAGGGGATCTTAACTCTCTTGCAGGTGTTTGGCAGGGTTACGAATGGGATGTATATGGTGTAACTCCAAAAATGCGCCCAACTACTGCTGCAGAACAGGCATTGGGCTGGCCTGCAACTGTTCCAATTTATAATTCAGGGAATATCAGAACATACGACTGGGCAAATGATGTTATGCGGCGGGGTATCAACCAGAATCACCAGATATCACTTTCTTCTGGCAATGAAACTTCCCGTTTGTATTTGTCACTTGGTTATAACAAACAATTAGGCGTACAAAAAGATCAGGACTTTGATCGCTTTAATGTTAATTTAAATGGAGAAGTTTCTGCAACAAAATGGATCACCTTAGGTATATCTATGATGGGGTCCTTATCAAAACAAAACTTTGGTATCAATGCCAACCAGGGCAATACCGGTACAAAAGATCTTTACGGAAGGGCACTCGATCAGTTTCCGTATGCTGTGCCAAAAGATTCCAACGGTGTTTATATTAAGAATCCCGGAGGTAATTTAAACTTATGGAATCCTGTAATTGATATTGATCAGTCTATTAATGAACGCAAGTCAACTTCTATGTTGGCCAATATTTTTTCAGAAGTAAAATTTGCGCCCTGGCTCAAATACCGGATCAATTTTGGAGCACAGATCAGGAATTTCAGAAATGGTGCATGGACAGGTCCTAATGCAACAAGTCACCTCGGTGCCAGGCCGAATACCGCAGGGTACAGCCGTGATGAAAACTTCTCATGGGTAATGGAAAACCTGCTTTACTTCGATAAAACATTTGCAAAAAACCATGCTGTTGGAGTTACGTTGCTTCAATCAATGCAAAAATCAAACAGGGAAAGTATTGCTACCAATGTGTCAAGTACAATTATTCCCATCAGCTATTGGTATGATTTAGCAGCAAATACAGTTGGAAGACCGGATGGTTACAGCACCGGCTTCACCGAAAATACACTGGCATCCTATATGGGTCGTATCAATTATACGTTACTGGATAGATATCTATTAACTGCTTCAGGTCGTTTTGATGGATCATCTGTACTGGCAGAGGGTAATAAATGGAATTTTTTCCCATCATTTGCTGTTGCATGGAAATTACACGATGAAAAGTTTATACGCAACATCACGTGGATCAATGAACTGAAGCCCCGCATTGGTTTTGGTGCAACAGGTAATTCATCTGTAGGCCCTTACACTTCTACAGGTCCATTAAGCAGAAACCCATATGTGTTTGGTGCCATCCCGGCTATTGGATATTTACCGCAATTAGTAAAAAATCCTGATCTGAAATGGGAAAAAACAGCGCAGTGGAATCTTGGACTTGATTTTTCTTTATTAAACAGAAGAGTATCCGGTTCTATTGAATTGTATAAAGCCACCACTACTGATTTGCTTTATACAAGAGACTTACCTGCAGTATCAGGTTATGTACAAAAATTGGAAAACATTGGAAAAACGCAAAACAAAGGAATAGAAATTACATTAAGTACCGTGAATGTTGAAACAAAAGATTTCACATGGAGTACAGACCTGAATTTTACAACAAATAGAGAAGAAATTCTGGAATTGTTAAATGGCAAACAAGACATTTTGGTTGCAAGGTTATTTATTGGCCAGCCAATCAATGTTTTTTATCATTACGATAATGCAGGCATCTGGGGAAATGATCCAAAGGATTTAGCAGAGATGGCTAAATTCAATGCAGCACCGGGCAATCATAAATTTGTTCCCGGAACAATCAGGGTGGTTGATCAGAATGGTGATTATAAGATAGATGCATCTGATTATGTGGTTCGTGGCTCCAACCGTCCCAAATGGACTGGTGGTATAACCAATACCTTCCGCTATAAAAACTGGATATTAAGTTCCTTTATTTATGCCCGTATCGGTCAAACCTATTTTGGTGGTTATCCCAACTCTTACGGTGGTACCAATCCAAATGGTCGTGTAGAAAACAATGTTTGGTCATGGACAAATACGAAAGGAAAATGGCCAATGCCGATTAACGGTGCAACTGTTGATAATTTTACCCCTGCTTTGCAATTCAATGATGGATCATTCGTATCGGTAAGAAATATTTCTCTTACCTATGATATGCCTGTTCAATTAATTAAACGAAGCGGTATTAAAAATCTACAGTTTAATGTACAGGTTCTCAATCCATTCATTTTTGGAGGTGAAATTGTAAAATGGGGTATTAATCCTGATGATGAAACAAACTGGGGTGCCCAGTCTTTAGCAAATAGTAACAGCACAGCTCCATTGGGTGGTGTAAATAATAACACTATTCTGCCACAAAGTTTTGTATTTGGAATAAGAGTAGGCTTATAAAATCATCTCAAAAAAATCAGTTTATGAAAAAATATATTCTCATACTATTCATATTTATCATTGCTTCCAATACCGGATGTAAGAAGTTTTTGGAAGAAAAACAGGTGTCAAATCTTACACAGGATTATTTTAATTCTGAAAACGGCCTTGAGTCGTTGGTTAAAGGGCTCTACGTGTATGGCCGTGTAAAACATGAGTGGGATGTCAATGGCGCCCGCTTGATTGAACCTGAAACAGATGCTTATATGCATTCGCCTGCAGCCAGTGCACAGATGACTTCAGGCTTTTATGGGTCTGATGTCAGTACAATAGCAGGAAACGTTGCGAATTTTATAGGGGGAGCAAATGCTAATAATGCACCAATGGGCGCCTACCCCCACATCAATAACTGCAATATTGCATTGGATATTATTGATAATGTTAAGCCGGGTAAATTCGGATCTGATGCGGTATTCAATAAAGCACGCAGAGCTGAAGTTCTTTTCTTACGGTCATGGGCATATTTTCTTATCTCTAATCAATTAGGGGATGTGCCTCTTTTATTAACGCCAAAACGTGAAGACAATAAAATTTATAATTACCCCAAAGCCCCTTTAGCTGATATCTATAAGCAAATTATCGGAGATGTACGTTATGCGTATGAAAATCTTCCAACAGCAACTGATCGGGGTCGTGCTTCTAAATATGCTGCAGGTCATTTACTCGCAAAACTTTATTTAACCAGAGCGCAGGCCGCCGGTTTTCAGAATAGTGCTGAAGTGCATTTGAAGATGCTGTATAAAGGAAATGTAACTACCGATCTTGATTCTGCTGTATTAATAGCTACCGAAGTGATTAACGGAGTTGGTGGAGTTGGCGGACTGGCACCTGATTATGCTACCTTATTTGATCCGAAAGTATCAGAATCAGCACCGCATAAAGAAGTATTATGGGCTGCACAATTTGACATAACCGTTGCATTAAACGGGCGCTTTGGCGGTAACCGTTCCTGTAATTATCATACGGGTGATTACACCAATGCAACTGGTGTAACAAGAGCTATGGCATACGGAAGGCCATTCGGATCCTTTAAGCCAACAGATTTTGCATATGATAATTTTCGGGATAAAATACATGATTCCCGTTATTATAAAACCTTTCAATGGGAGTATATCAGCAATGTTCCGATAAGTACAAGTAATTCCTTTGTTTGGACTGCCGCAGCAGCAACCTGGTGGAATGCAAATAAACCGGCTGGTCAATCTTCCGTTGTCTCAGGAACTAAAAGGATATTAACCGGGCAAAGAGCGCTGATTTATCTTGAAAACCAAAAAACTGAAGCGCTTGATTCTACAATGGTGATGAGTATGCCGTTTCAATTTATGGTACGCTGGATAGTATCATCAGTAACAGGTAAGTATTATTACAGGTTATGGCATAACGGAACCAATATGGGGCTCGCTACCGGGATGACAGCTCCTTATCTTTCTTCTAAGAAATTTGTTGATCCTACAAGAGGTGGAAGTGCAGATGAGGCTAACTTTAACAGCGAAAGCGGTACCCGTGATGCGATACTGATGCGCCTTGCTGAAACTTATTTGATCCGTGCAGAAGCTAACGGACGAAAAGGGTTATACTCTTTAGCAGTAGCTGATATTAATGTATTACGTCAGCGTGCAGCCTATAAATCAGGTGAAGCCCGCCCAAATGTTGCAGTAGAATGGGAACCGAAAGCCTCTACATTAAATACAGGCGAAAAAGTATTCCCTTTTCCTGCTGATGGTTCATCCTATTCAAAAATTTCTGTAACGGAAAATATTTTTAGTCCTGGTACTCCTGAAGCAATTGCTGAAGGCTATATTCCAACCGTTACATCCAAAGCCGATATGTTTATTCATTTTATTTATAATGAAAAAGTGAGGGAATTTCTTTCAGAAGGAATAGCATGGGAAGATCAGCATAATGCCGGTATTCTTTATGACCGTGTAGTGTATTTGAACCAAATGGCTTCAGACAAAACAGGCTTATGGCCGGTTGCAGATAACACCGTAAATGGCAATGGACAAAATGGAAATGGGAAAGGTCAAATGAAGAAGAACTACACATTCCGGCCGTGGCCCAATAGTTACCTGGTGCAGCTTACTGATGATAAGGGCAAGTTCCTTGATGCAGCAGCAAAAGCAGCTTATCAAAACCCGGGGTACTAATCTTCGGTTCCACATATTTTCAAGAAAGGCTGTTATTATAAACAGCCTTTCTCTTTTTTAAATTTAAATGCACTCCCGGCATCGTTTGCGTAAAATATATTGTCTTTCAGGATAGAACAGGATAGTAGGGTGTTGGTTTAACATTAATTTAGACTTCTGAATTAAAATGACGGTTAGTTCAGAACAAGAATTGATTTTGATTGCTTAACTGAAAGATTGCTGCTGTATATGATCTCTTTACTTACATTTTCACTGCCTTTATTGAGTATTACGCTCCTTTCTTTCTATTTATTTATTGTTTATTCTGCTCATTATATATATACCGGCTATGCCCGGTTGTCAATAAATTATTCAACAAAAGATATTTTAAACGATCTGCAGAGAAATTAATATACGTATGAAACAGATTCTTCTTTTATTAACTGTAACAGCCTTCCTGTTTTCCTGTAACAAAAAATTCGATGCTTATTACGAACGACCAGGCACCCTGGCCGATCCTATCTATCAGCAATTGCAGGCAAAGGGTAAATTCGCAACTCTTCTAAAAGTAATTGATAAGGCAGGCTATAAAGGAACCCTGTCTTCTGCAGGTTACTGGACTTTATTTGCTCCCCATGATTCAGCTTTTACTGCATATTTTGCACAGAACAGCCTGAGTGGTGTTGACGCACTTGATTCTGCAGCCTGCCGTAAAATTGTAACGTATTCCCTTGTTTACAATGCGTTTAAACAGGAACGCATTTCTGATTACCAAAGTAATACAGGCTGGGTAGAAAATTCTGCGTTTAAAAGAAGAACGGCAAATTATACAGGAGTGTATGATGATAAGAACCTTACCGGGGCTTCCATTAAAGCAATTGCTTCCAACAGAAATAACAGCGGGACCTTCTTTTATGTAGATGCAGACAATAATAATAAGTACATCCCCATTTTTGAAACAGGGTTCATGACCGGAAAGGGGCTTACCGCCACAGACTATAACTATTTTTATCCCAACGCTGTTTATACAGGGTTTAATGTAGTTGATGCACAGGTGGTGGAAAAAGATATTGCTGCGGAAAATGGCGTGATACATATTGTAAATAAGGTTATCACTTCTTTACCAAGTATTGATCAGTATATCGGATCAAATCCAAACTACAGTGAATTTAAAAAATTGCTCGATCAATTCCTGGTTCAGTATGTATTGAATGCAACTGTTACAAACAATTATAAAAATATTCATGGTACTCCTGTTGATATTTTTACAAAAGTGTATAACCCAAGCCTTGCCTTTTCACTCAATAATGAAAACTTTTTAAAACTGCAGGACAATGACGGGCAGGCTGATACCTACACCATGTTTGTGCCCGAAAATGCAGCCTTAACCAGTTATATAGATGATGTTCTGCTTGAACACTACAGCAGTGTGGATCAGTTACCGATTAATATCATTTTTGATTTTGTAAATGCCCATATGTGGAGAACAGCAGTATGGCCAACCAAATTTTCTTCAACCTATAATTCAGTTGGCGAAGAGGCAAGATTTAGCAGCTCAACGAATGTCATCGATAAAAAAGTACTGAGTAACGGTATATTTTACGGTACCAACAAAGTGCAGGATGCAAACGTATTCAGCAGTGTTTATGGGAAAGCCTATCTCGATCCCGACTATTCAATCATGACCAGCCTGATGAATCTTGATTTGAAATTCCAGATTTCCAATATCAATCAGAAGTATACCCTGTTCCTTGTAAGTAATGCAGCGTTTAATGCAGCCGGTTTTAGAGCTGATCCAACAGTAAGCAATGTAATCAATGAGCAATGGCGCTATACACCACCAGGCGGCGGAACAGATTTAACAGGTTCATCTGCATTGGTAAGATTACAGCGTATTTTAAATATGCATGTTGTTCCGGGAAGAGATATTACAGATTTGGCAGCTCCGGGTGTTGCTTTAACAACATCAGGCGAGTTTGTTAAGTATGGTACTAACCAAATCATTGCTGCGGGTAACATCGATGCGGCAACTGTTGCGAATGTCACCAATAAAAAAACAGCTAAAAACGGCACTGTTTATTATATTGACAAACTGCTGCAGTTCAGCGAAAAGCAAATTGCAAGGCATATTGAAGCTCTGGGAGCTGCCACTACATCTGAGTTTAATCCTTTCTGGGAATACCTTAAGAGATCAGCAATTTATAACACCGCAACAGGTGAAATCGTGCAGGTAGCATCCGGTTCATTTTATACGTTCTTTATTCCAAATAAAGCAGCCATCATTGCAGCAGTAAATGCAGGCTTGCTTCCCGGAACCGGTACAGCGCCTAATATGGTTCCTAACTATGCACCAACACTGCCGGCAGATAAAGAGAAGGTAAATAATTTCATTTTCTATCATATACTCAATAAGAGAAATATTGCAACTGACGGGCAGGAAAGCGGAACATTTGAAACATTATTCAAATTTTCCAATGGCGACCCTTCAACCATATTTGTGAATAACTCTGTACCGAACATTATTACCCTGAATGATATGCTCAGCAGATCTGCCAACGTAATTACGGCATCAAGTAATAATTTAAGCACAAGGTGTACCATTCACCTGATTGATAACTATCTGAAAAATAAATAAACATTCACCCAAATAATGCAATGTATGTGGACTAAATTATTGATGCTATTTTCCGTTACAGCATTCTTTACAATTGTTGGGCTTTCAGCTTCAGCACAGATTGTTGTAAAAGGAAAAATTACAGATAAAGATGGCAATGCTGTTCAGGGTGTTTCGGTATCAGAAATGGATGCCGATAACCGTATTGTAAACGGTACACTCAGCGATATTGAGGGCAACTTTATCTTAAAGAGAGTGAACCCCAAAAACAGGATTTCTGTATCCAGTATCGGGTACAAATCAATTACACAAAGGATCAACAGCCGTACAGTTATTAATTTCAGTATTGATGATCTTTCGGCTGATCTGGGTGAAGTGGTGATTATTGCACGGCCATCATCGTCGAACGGGATGATTAATGTTCCTGAAAAAAACCTGACAACTGCTGTAGCAAAAATCAGCGGAAGGGAGCTGGAAGAAATGCAGGCACCCAGTATTGATCAGGCATTGCAGGGACGTTTAAGCGGTGTGGATATTACAGCCAACAGTGGTGATCCCGGCGCTGCAATGAATATCCGTATCAGGGGGGTGTCATCCATCAATTCAACAGGTATTCCGATGATTGTACTGGATGGGATGCCGTATGAAACAGAAATTCCAAGTGATTTCAACTTTGGTACTGCCGATGAACAGGGGTATGCACAGTTGTTAAATATATCACCTGCTGATATTAAAGATATTACTGTATTAAAAGATGCTGCTGCCACTGCCATCTGGGGTGCAAAAGCGGCCAATGGTGTACTGGTTATTACTACAAAAAGAGGAAGCATTGGTAAACCGGCCATCACTTATACATTCAAAGGTTCTGTATCACTTGTTCCAAGAGCAATTCCATTGTTAAATGGCGACCAGTATTCTACTTTAATACCGGAAGCATTTATGAACAGGATAGGAACAACCTTAAATACCACCATCAACCGTGAATTTAACTATGACCCCAATGATCCTTACTGGTATCATAATTACAGCAACAATACCAACTGGATTGATGCTATTTCAAGAACAGGTTATCTGCAGGATCATACAGTAAGTTTGAGTGGGGGTGGGGAGAAAGCAAAATACTTTGCTTCTGTTGGATTTTTTGATCAGAGAGGTATTACCATCGGAACAGATCTGCAACGCTTTAACACACGTATCAACCTGGATTATAACGTATCTGAAAAAATCAAGTTCTTTACAAGTTTTGCTTATACGCATTACGACCAGGCAAGAAATTATCTGGGTTCAAGTTCATCCAGCAGTGAACAGACTATTCGTGGCATGGCCTATATTAAAATGCCCAACATGAGTGCATTTGAGTATGATGAACTGGGCAATCTTACAACGAATTATTTTTCACCCGTTTCAAATGTGCAGGGTCAATACAGCAGGATTTACAATCCGGTTGCAATGGCCGCTAAAGCAAAATATGATGTGCTGGGCGACAGGGTGATTCCAAGATTCCAGTTAGACTATGATATCATCAAAAAAGTATTAAAAGCAACCTTTGATATTCAGTTCGATATTAATAATACAAAAAGTAAGAGCTTCCTTCCGCAAATTGCAACCGGAAGACCAAATACTGAAACTGTTGTAAACAGGGCTTATGATGGTGATGTTGATGCCTTCAGTGTGGGAACAAAAACCAGCCTGGTGTATCAGCCTCAGTTTAAAAATGAAAAACATAATATCCAGTCTTACCTCAGTTTTCAAACAAATGAATACAAAGCTGTATACCAGGAAGTAATGACTTCCAATACTCCATCCTCTTTACTGGTAGATCCATCTGTAGCATCACGTACGCAGAATTCAGAATTAAGAGCCGTTTCAGGTGTTTCTCAAACCCGTTCAATCGGTGGTAATATTGGAGTGCAGTATGGTTTTAATGATAAATACATCATCAACGTTGGTTTAAGAGGTGATGGTAATTCAAGATTTGGCCCTAACTACAGGTATGGCCTTTTTCCATCTGTTTCATTAAGATGGAGAGTTTCTGATGAAGCATTCTTAAAAGATGTGAAGCAGATTGGCGATCTGAGTTTAAGAGCCAGCTATGGTATTGCAGGTGAAGCACCCCGTTATGATTACCTGTTTTACAACAGGTATACAACGTATGATTATTCTTACCTCGGCGAATCCGGTATTTATCCATCAAATATGGAGTTAAAAAATCTGCGCTGGCAAACATTGAGAGGATTAAACGTAGGTGGAAACCTTGCCATGTTCAGTTCAAGACTGCGTATTGATGCTGAGGTTTACAGAAACAGAACCAAAGATCTTTTCTTTGATGGCTTACAGATTCCTACTTATACAGGTTACAGCTCTATCTTCATGAATGTGGGTACAATGGATAACCAGGGATGGGAAATAGCCGTGTGGACGCAGCCCTATAAAACAAAAAATGTAACGATCGGGTTTGATTTTAATATTTCTGCCAATCAGAATGTCATCCGTGAAATTTCTGAATTTTATCCAAACAGTAAGGGTGATGTAACAAAGAATGGAGAGTACCTCCGCCTGCTGCAGGTTGATAATCCATTTGGTTCTTTTTACGGTTATAAATTCAAAGGTGTTTATACAGATAAAGCAGCAACCGTTGCATCAGGAGCTGATGGCAAACCGATTGTTGGTCCAAACGGACAGATTATCTATATGAGGTTTAATTATCCCGGAACCGATTATACGTTCCAGCCGGGTGATGCAATGTATGAGGATATTAACCACGATGGTAATATCAATTACATGGATGTGGTTTATCTCGGCAACAGTAACCCGAAATTATCGGGAGGTTTTGGCCCTTCTGTTTCCTGGAAGAATTTAAAGATTTCAACTTTTTTCAGTTTCCGTTATGGATATGATGTAATCAATGGTACAAAGATGGGTTCTACCAATATGATTGGTTTCGATAATCAGAGCACAGCTGTTTTAAGCAGATGGAAAAAAGACGGTGATATAACAGATATGCCAAGAGCATTAATTGCAGGTGGTTTTAACTATTTGGGTAGTGACAGGTATGTTGAAGATGCTTCTTATATAAGATTCAGAACAATTACTGCCCGTTACAATGTGGACAAAAAAGTAGTAACCAAATTAAAAATGAGATCGCTCAGTGCTTATATCACTGCTGAAAACCTGTTCACATTTACAAATTACCTGGGACAGGATCCGGAAGTAACCCTCAGGGGGTCAGATCCGTTCAGGGTGTCGTATGATAATACAATGACACCTCCGGCAAGAACGATCACATTGGGAATTCAAGTAGGATTTTAATTATAAACAAGCGTAACAATGAGAATTATACGGTATACATTATTAATTGCTTTTACACTTGCATTTGCAGGTTGTAAAAAATGGCTTGACCTGAAACCACAGGATGGAATTGTGAAAGAAGAATTCTGGAAAACAAAGGAACAGGTGAAAGCTTCGGTTACAGGAATTTATTCTTCCATGATGGAGTATTCATCAGGTTCATATTCTCAGTCGAGCTATGTTCCTTCTTTAGCAGAATTGCTTTTTGTATGGGGCGAAAGCCGGGCCGATAATATTTCAACAGCGACAGCCAGCAGTCAGGATGATATTGCACTGGTGAATGTAAACATACAGTCTACCAATGTAAATGCAAACTGGCGGCCTTTTTACAGAACCATTAATTTCTGTAATACAGTCATTGAAAAAGCGCCGGAAGTACTTGCAAATGACAACACATTTACACAGACTCAGTTAGACAATTATCTAAGCGAAGCATTAACCATCAGGGCATTGATGTATTTCTACCTGGCAAGAACATTTGGTGATGTGCCGTTGAAATTAGATGCAACGCTGAGCGACGAAAATATTACCCCGATTGCCAAATCAACCCAGGCAAAGATTCTCGATCAGATCGTCATTGATTTGAAACTGGCAGAATCAAAGGCGGTAACAACCTATGGTGATGCAGCTTCAGATAAGGGAAGAGTTACAGTTTACACCATTAATGCCATTCTTGCAGATGTGTACCTGTGGATGGAAAAATACTCTGAATCTGTTGCTGAATGCAATAAAATAATCAACTCAGGCAAGTTTGGTTTAATCAGAGGTGCAAACGTTACTCCACCTGTGTATGAATATAATGACAGCTGGTTCAATACACTTTACTTCAACGGAAATTCAAATGAAGGCATTTTTGAATTGCAATACAGTGTTCAGCGTTTGAATCCTTACTATACGTTATTTTCTTCCAGCGTACCTACAAGAAGGTGGACTGCTGTTTCTGATTTAATGGACAGGGTGTTTACGGTAGATTTTACCAACGATCTGAATTATGATATGCGGGGTGATGGAGCTTCAGTAAGAGCCGCTACTTCTACTGTGTGGAAATATGTTGGAGCCAATTCAACAGGTCTCCGTACTCTTGATCAAAGTTTTGCCCACTGGTTTTTTTACCGCTATGCAGATATTATGATGATAAAGGCAGAAGCTCAGAATGAACTGGGACAGGGACAGGATGCTTTGGATATTGTATATGCCATACGCAAAAGAGCGAATGCATTAAATGCAACGGATCTGAACCCCGGACCTACAGATAAAAACCTCATCCAGGATTTTATTCTGCAGGAAAGAGCAAGAGAATTTTGTTTTGAAGGCAAGCGCTGGTATGATGTGCTGAGAAATGCCAAAAGAAGAAATTATGAGCGTTTGAATATATTACTGAATATGGTATCGATCAGTGTGCCTTCAAATATGCAGCAATCAGCACAGGCTAAAATGAAAGATTTGAACAGTCACTATATGCCTATTTATTTATATGAACTGCAAACAAACAAGCTTTTAGTACAAAATTCTTTTTACAAATAATAAAAACAGCACATGAAAAAAAATCTGTTTATCATATCAGGGCTGATTACACTAATCATGGCATTAGTTTTTATTCCCGGTTGCAAGAAACTGAAAATCGAGGAGTCTACAACCGATGATGTAAATATGGTTGGTTACCTCGATAAGAGGATTGATTCCTTTTCTCTGTTCAAGCAGATTCTTGACAGAACAGGAAACTCTGCCTATCTGAATGCTTACGGTGCGTACACCCTTTTTGCTCCAAGCAATGCCGGTGTAAAAACCTACCTGCAAAAAATTGGAGCAGCTTCAGTTGATGCAGCAGATATGAATACATTAAAGGATATGGTACGTCTTCATTTGCTGGAGGATACGGTATTTACCAATTCTTTTACTGACGGGAAGCTTCCGGTAATAACCATGTTTGGGCAATATCTTGTTACTTCAGTCAGTAACAAAGAAGGTGTTTCCAGCTATTTTATCAATCGTCAGGCATCCGTTCTTGAATCGAATATCAGGGTGGGAAATGGAATTATCCATATCATCGATAATGTTCTCCTTCCTGCTACCAAAACAATTGCTCAGCAGCTGGAAGAAAAACCAGAGTATTCCATTTTTGTTCAGGCAATGAAGGAAACCGGATTCTTTGTAAAGTTGAATACCGTTGATGCGGACACATCTAAAAAATGGGTAACAGTGTTTGCTGAAAGTAATCAGGCACTTGCCGATAGCGGATTTACTACCTACGCTGCATTAAAGGCAAAATACTCTCAAACAGGAAATCCTGCCAATGCGAACGACAGTTTAAACATGTATGTGGCCTATCATATATCCCAGGGGCTTAAATTTTTAGGAGACATTATTACAATATCAACACATGAAACATGGCTTCCGCAGGAAGTGATCAGTGTAAAATTAATTAACCAGGAAGTGATACTCAATCAGGATGTGTTTAATGGTGTTCTTGAACAGGGAATACAATTAAACCGGGCGAAAAGTGATCTGGCTGCTACCAATGGTGTATGGCATGATGCTGCCGCCCATTTTATGGTAAAGTTCAGAAAGCCTGCTCCGCTTTACTGGGAT
Organism: uncultured Chitinophagaceae bacterium; assembly: GCA_964580775.1. Taxonomy (GTDB): domain Bacteria; phylum Bacteroidota; class Bacteroidia; order Chitinophagales; family Chitinophagaceae; genus Lacibacter. Next base: position 38,487 of record CAZOLW010000011.1, read on the forward strand.
GTTTCTGCTTTTGAAGAAATTATGAAACTGCCGGCGTATTACAGAAAAGCCAATTATAATTTCGGCAGGCCAACTGAAGCAGATAAACCGATTAAAGATCATTACTGGGGTTGGGGTCCTTTAGCAGGTACAAATACATTGCAGTATACCTATTCAGCTTCAAGCTCTGTTACTAATTATTCAGTTAGCAGTGATGTAAACATGTTGCCCATGGGATTACCTAACAGGCCTACCTGGTGGGAAATGAAAACTCCCCCAATTATAAAAGGAAAGTATAAGGTTTGGATTTGTTACTCCTGGCAAAAGCAATCATCCAGTTCAAATATGCTTTGCCAGGTAGAAGTAAATGGTGTACTGATGCAACGTACCGTCAACTTCACTGAGGCAAGGCCAGTAGGAACAGACGCTGAGCTTGAAGCGATCGGTTGGAAACGTTATATAGAAAATGCAAGCAACGGGAACAGGCAGGCTGGAAGGCAGGTTGGGGTAATTGAGTTTGCAACTACTCAACAGCAGATTATCCGGATTACACCATTAGTGGGTTCACAGAATAACAATAACCTGGATATGATTCACTTTATACCAATTGATCAGGATCAGATTTTGCCAAGGTTCAGACCGGATGGTACAATGATTTATTTTTAAAATTAACACAGAACAGATTCGACAGGTAACTTAAAATAATAAGAAATGAAGTTCAGGTATAAAAGTTTGATGTTGTTTGCTGTGAGCATGTCCGTACTGATGTTTTACGGATGTACAAAACTTACAGAAGATCATAATGCAGTAACAGATGATTCACTGAAAAAAACACTGGCTGAAGTAATCAGTTCTGATGCAGAGCTGAGCACTTTTTCAAAATACCTGGTGCAAACAGGATATGATAAAGTGATTTCTTCATCAAAGAATTATACTGTATTTGCACCCTTTAACAGTGCATTGGCAACACTGGATGCTGCTGTCATTAATGATCCTGTTAGGCTTAAGAAATTTGTTGGTAATCATATTGCCATTCAGCTTTACTCTACAAGGAATATTACTTCTCTTACACGCATTCTTATGTTAAACGGGAAGTATAATAACATGCAGAGTTCTAAAATCGAAGATGCGAATATCACTGTTGCAGATAAGTATGCGACTAATGGAATTTTGCAGGTTATTGATAAAATGCTGCCGGCACTTGATAACAGCTGGGAATTTTTAAGCAATAATGCAGCTGCTCCTGCAAAGCAGAAAACGTTTATGCTTTCTCTTTTCAGAAATGTGTTTGATACATCCAATGCTGTGATTATTGGTGTGAACCCGACAACCGGCGACCCGATATACCAAGCCGGTACGGATTCAATTTATACCAATCTCTTCTGGAATAAAGTGTACGATTTGAGGGATGAGAAAAAACAATACACCCTGTTTATGCTGGAAGATGCAGCATGGGATGCAGAGGTAGTAAAATACACTCCCTACTTTGTTACCAATACTCCAGACAGTAATACACTTGTAACAAGCTGGAATGTACTGAAAGACTTTGCGATAGATACAGTTTATAATCCATCTTCTATACCTGATACAATTGTTTCAAAATTTGGCACAAAGCTTCCTGTTAACAGATCAGCCATTGTAAAAACAATCAAAACAAGCAATGGCATTATTTATATTCTGAATAAGGCAGATGTGCAGCCAGCAAGTAAATTCAAACCTTATTTAATTCAGGCAGAAACATATACAGCTACCAGGGTTAACCGAAGAGGGAATACTTATTTCAGGGATCGGTTCAATCCGGTTACCGGATTAGATTTCACAGATCTGCTGGTGTATAACCATGGAGTTGCTTCCTTCTGGGTACGTTACGAGATCACAGAAACCCCTTCCATTAAATACAAAGCTTATTGGGTGGCAGTAAATGATTTTCTCCGTAATACAGCAACTCCACCAGCTGTGCCGGCACCATTTACATTTGCGCAAAAGCTTGGAATTGGAAGCGAGACTTCCGCAACATTCGGATATACCACGGTGAATGAAAGTAATTATTCAGAAGTATATATTGGAGAATTCACCATGAGTAAATATACACCACTTTATAATATTTACCTGGTTAGCGCCAATTCCACAACTGCTGCTGCTAACCCTTTGTTTTGTGATTATATTAAGCTGGTGCCAAGTTTATAATAAAGACAGTCTGATAAAAATTGATATTAGAAATGACTACAATGAAATTACATAATCTGATAAAAGTAACGGGGTTCATCATGTTGCTCTCTGCGTTTGGTTCTGTAAATGCACAGGACACCATTCCCCAAAAAAATGCCGGAACACCTGTTAAAAAAACAGACAGGTTACCGCTCACCGGAGTAATAACCGATGCTGCCACCGGCAAGGGGCTTGTGGGTATCAGTATAACGGTAAAAAATTTCTCAGCTGCCATAACAGATGAGAAAGGAGAATTTAAGCTCAGTGTTCCTTCTTATACTTCAGATGTGGTGATCACAGGAGAAGGATATGAATCAAGACAGATTTCATTGAAAGGAAGCAAAACACTTCAGGTGGCATTGCTCGATGATTCACATACTTCTTTTCAGCAGCCTGTTACAATGCCTCTTTTTGTTACAACAAAAAGAAATTTGACAGCTTCCGCAGGTATTTATAATACCTATGGAGAATGGAAAAGACCTGATGAAACAATTGATGCATTGCTGCAGGGGCAGGTAAGTGGTTTGAACAGTATTAAAAGATCCGGAACACCGGGTGTTGGTGCCAACCTGTTTTTAAGAGGATATAACTCTTTGTACGGAACCAACAGTCCTTTGATAGTCGTGGATGGAATGCTGTACGATGCAAATGATTATGGAAAAAGTATTATTGAAAATAATGCAACAAATCCTCTTTCTTTAATCAGCGTACAGGATATTGACAATGTTACGGTGCTTAAAGATGCAAGCTCAATATATGGAACCAAAGGAGCAAATGGCGCCATTATTATTACAACAAACAGGGCAAAGCAGGAAGCAACCACGATTGATTTTGGTGTTTTTACCAGTATGAACATGGCTCCTGATCTGTTACCGGTAATGGATGCTTCATCTTACAGAATTTATTTGAGTGAAATATTGCAGTCAAAGGGAATGAGTTCATCTGAAATTGCAGCATTACCTTATATGAATGATGATACAAGCGGCAACAGCCAGTATTACAGGTATCACAACAATACGAACTGGCAGAATAAAATATTGAGAAACAGCTTTAATAAAAACATTTACCTGAAAGTAACCGGTGGAGACAATATTGCCACTTATGCCCTGAGTATGGGTTACATGAAGAATGATGGTGTAATAAAGAATACAGATTTAACCAGATATAATACACGCTTTAACGCAGAGTTTAATTTTTCGAAAAGATTTAAAGGAACAGCGAATTTATCCTTTACATATAATGAACAAAATCTGAAAAACCAGGGTAATGCTGATAAAACAGCTCCCATTTTCCTGGCCTTAACCAAGTCTCCATTTTTAACATCGCAGGAAGTAAATGAAAAAGGGATTTTTTCCCCGAATCTTGAGGAAACAGATATTCTCGGAATAAGCAATCCAACTGCAATCATTGAAAATATGCTGGCTACCAATAAGTATTACCGCTTATTCGGCTCTTTCAAATTCAACTATGATATTACGAAAACATTGAACGCATCAACAATGTTTGGTGTGGTGTATGATAAAGTAAGAGAAAATATATTTATTCCACGTAAAGGAGTTGCCAACGATACGTTGAGTAATGCAGTGGCTGACAGCCGCCTTGGCTCACAGGTAAAAAGACTGTTCACAGTTTATTCTGATTCAAAACTTGAGTATAAAAAAACAATTGCCGGGAACCATAATCTTTCTTCAAGACTGGGATTCCGTGTACAGAGAAATAAAGCAGAGCAGGATTATACACTTGGATATAATTCAGCAACTGATGAACTGATCAGCGTACAGAATGGTGTAACAGCCTTAAGGCAGGTAGGTGGCGGTATCCAGGAATGGAACTGGATGAACACCTACTTTAACGCCGACTATGATTATAAAGAAAAATTATTTGTTTCATTCAATGCTGCAATGGATGGTTCTTCCCGTTTTGGAAGCCAGGCTAAGAACGGTATTACAATCGGCGGTAACAAATTTGCCATTATGCCATCTGTTGGTATTGCATGGCTTCTTTCATCCGAAAACTTTATGACAGATTCAAGAATTGATCTGTTTAAACTGCGCTTCAACTACAGCATTTCAGGCAATGATGATATTGGAAACTACAATCATATTCAAACCTATACTTCTCAGAACTTACTGGGCATGCAGGGACTTGTAAGAAATGGAATTCCAAATCCAGCACTGCAATGGGAAACAAGCGAAAAATTAAACCTTGGTTTTGACATGGCTTTATGGAATGAAAGATTAGGAGTAAGTCTTGATCTTTATCAATCCAGAACAAAAAATATGCTGGCGTATGAAAACCTTCCTTCTGCTTCGGGTTTTGAACGTGTACTTACCAACAGTGGCAGTATGCAGAACCAAGGATTTGAAGCAAACATAAGCCTGCGTGCAATCAATAAAGCAAATCTGAAATGGGATGTGGGTGTTACGTTTGCAACAAATGAAAACAGGGTGATTTCTATTCCCGGAAACAGTATGGTTACTCAATACGCAGGTGCTTCTGTATTAACACAAAACGGCAGTGAGGCCGGCCTGTTTTACGGTTATATTGCAAAAGGTGTTTTCAGTTCAGCAAGCGAAGCCGGTGGCCTGAAAAAGAAAAATGCTGATGGCTCATACAGCTTTTTTGGGGGTGGTGATGTTCGTTTTCTTGATCTGAATGGAGATAATATTATTGATGAAAATGACCGGCAAATCATTGGCATACCTACTCCCAAATTTTTCGGCAGTATCAGCAGCCGTCTGATCTATAAACGTTTTCAGCTGGATGCATTATTTACATTTTCCCAGGGAAATGAGGTATTTAACTACTTGCGCTACAGGCTTGAATCTGCAAGCGGAGTCGAAAACCAACTCAACAGTGTTGTAAACCGCTGGAGAACAGAGGGACAGGTAACAGCAATGCCAAAAGCAACTTATGGCGATCCCATGGGGAATAGCAGGTTCAGCACAAGATGGATTGAAGACGGATCTTACCTGCGTCTCCGTAATGTATCCTTATCGTACAGTATTCCGTTTAAAGGGATGACTGTAAAGAATGCCACAATTTATGTAACCGGAAATAACCTGTTAACGTTTACAAAGTATATGGGTTATGATCCTGAATTCAGTGCCGGCCCGGGAGTATTTGCACAGGGTATTGATACAGGACTTGATCCGATTTTTAAATCAGTATCAGTGGGAGCAAGAATTGGTCTCTAACATGTTTCGGTTGAAATTAATATAAGTGTTGGTGAATATATTTTACTAATGAAAAGTTGAAAATGAAATTTATGACAAGGTTCAGAATAATCAAATCAGTAATCGTTGCAACAGTGTTATTCAGTGTAACAGGCTGCAAAAAGATGTTGGATATAAAACCCCAGGATCAGCTTGAGGAAAGCCAGGCATATCAGAATGTGTATGATGCCGACGCTGCAGTAGTGGGTATTTACGGAAAGTTTATGGGTCTTGCTGATCGCTATGTTGTGTTAAATGAGCTGCGTGCCGATTTGCTCGATTGCACTCCGAATGCCAACGAAAGCCTGAGACAGATCAGCACTCACAGCGTAACAGAAAATAATCCTTACGCCAGTCCAAAACCCTTTTATGAACTGATCCTGAATTGTAATGATGTGCTGGAGCATTTCAAAGTAATGGTTGCGGAAAAGAAAATGAATGAAGACCAGTTTAATCAGCGTTACTCTGATATCGGAATGTTACGTTCATTTCTTTATCTGCAGTTGGGAATTCATTTTGGAGAAGTACCTTATGTAACCAGTTCATTAAAAAATGTTGATGAAGTAAAAAATGTAAGCAATTATCCCAAACTGTCATTTAATGTATTGCTTGACAGTTTAATTAGTTTTACTGAAAGGCTCCCCTATAAAGAAGTTTACCCAACCGGTACAAACCTCAATATCACGGTTGATGGTTACCCCACTGATAAATTTTATATCAATAAGAAATGTACGATGGGCGATTTGTATTTATGGAAGGGCCAGTATTTGAAAGCAGCAGAAAAATACAGGGAAGTAATGGAGCTCGCTACAACCGGTACTGCCGGAGAAAACTACTATTCTCAGTATAAACTGGGATGGTATGGAACTGGTGCAGCCCCGCATTATGTATCTTATTCCCGTGCCGGGGATGCTTCAACGCTGATTTATAATGACGGTTGGAGAATTATGTTCGATCAGCCATTTGGATCCACCAGTGTGATCCGTGAATGGATATGGGCTTTACCTTTTGACAGCAAGTTTAAACCGGATAATTCCCTGATTAAACTGTTTTCTCCAATAGGAGGTGATTATTTGGTTAAACCTTCGCAGCAGATAGTTGATATGTGGGATGGTGAAATGCAAAGACCTGCACAAGGTGGGCAAATTCCGTACGATGCAAGGAAACTGTTAAGTGTAATGGATATAGGCGGACAGCCTGTGGTGATGAAGTATCTCTATAATTATATTAACTATACCACAATGTCACCCACGAACTTCCTGACAAAAAACGGGAAATGGTTTTTATATCGTCAAACCAACCTGCACCTGAGGTTTGCTGAGGCCGCTAACCGTTTGGGAAAACACAGGCTTTCTTGGGGCTTATGGAACAGTGGTATTGCCGGTGCTTATCCAGCTCCAACCAGTACGGTAACAGATTATCACAATACGTTGTGGGAACCCTATCCTTTTAATTTTGATGCAAGAAACAGTGGTGGCTCGGGAGTTCCTTATTACCGTTCAGATTGGTATAGAAATATTGGTATCAGGGCAAGGGCAAACCTTGTTGATGTGGCTGTTCCTGCTGCTGACAGTTTAAACAGTATTGAAACCGGATTGATCAATGAATCAGCTTTGGAAAATGCATTTGAAGGCGCAAGATGGCCTGATCTGTTACGTATTTCCATCCGCAGAAATGATCCTGCTTTTATTGCTGATAAAGTGTATAATAAATTGCTCAAGTCAGGTGTATCATCGGGTTCTGCAGCTCAAACAAGGGCTAAGTTAATGAACAGAGATTGGTATCTGCCATTTAAATGGTAATTATAATAGTTCTTTCAACAAGCAATCGTCAGAAGAAGACAGGGAACAAAGTACCTGTCTTTTTCATTTGTATCAACCATGGTTAACAGATAAAAACAAAACAATGAGAATCTCCATCCCACTGTCAATTTTTTTTATTTCAATTTTTGCAACGGCACATGCACAGCAAAAACAAAATGATGTTACTGCTCCATTGCATGCCATGAAGCCCGATTATCCGGTGCCTTATGGCGCTCCCTCAAAGGAAAATGTAAAATCAGTACTGGATAAAGTATTCAACTATCTCAATGCTGTTACACCTGCACAGATGATCAATCAGCAAACAGGTGCATTGGTAAATGACGTATTACAACTCGATACAAACACAACAGTAAAACAGGGCGATTTCAGATTAACCAGTTACGAATGGGGCGTTACCTACTCAGCTATGCAGCGTGCATTCGAAACAACAGGCGATCAGCGGTATGCGGATTATGTAAAAACAAGATTTGATTTCCTGGCAACATGGATACCTGCAATAAAGCAGAAGTTTGATATAGGGTATATCCGTAAAAAGAAACTATTATCTCAGCCCATTGACCCGCATGCATTGGATGATGCAGGTGCTGTATGTGCATCCATGATCAAAGCGCAAAGAAGCGGACTGAATAAAAATCTTCGCCCCATTATTGACAACCTCATTAATTATGTTGCAAAAAAGGAATACCGATTGAAGGATGGGACACTTGCACGTATGCGTCCGCAGGCAAATACATTGTGGCTCGATGATTTATACATGGGCGTTCCTGCCATAGCACAAATGGGAAAACTCACCGGCGATATAAAATATTATAACGATGCAGTGAACCAGGTAAAACTGTTTTCAAAGCGCATGTTTAATAAAGAGAAAGGATTGTACATGCATGGTTGGGTGGAGAGTATGGAAACACATCCCGAATTCAGATGGGCAAGAGCAAATGGCTGGGCACTGCTTACAAAAGTTGAATTGCTGGATGTATTACCTGAAAATCATCCGGGCAGAAGTTTTGTATTACAGCAATTGAAAGATCATATTAAAGGATTGGTTGCTTACCAGGATGGCACAGGCTTCTGGCACCAGTTATTAGATAGAAATGATTCTTATCTCGAAACATCGGCCACTGCTATTTATGCTTATTGTATTGCACATGCTGCAAACAAAGGTTGGATCGATCCTATGACTTATGCACCGGCAGCAATTCTTGCATGGAATGCAGTATCAACAAAAGTAAATGCAGAGGGACAGGTGGAAGGAACATGTGTAGGAACAGGAATGGCATTTGATCCTGCGTTTTATTATTACCGTCCGGTGAATGTGTATGCAGCACATGGTTATGGGCCGGTAATACTTGCCGGTTCAGAAGTTTATCAGCTGCTGACTAATTTCAAATTTGAGATAAACGACAGTTCCCTGCAGCTGCTAAAAAAATAAATGAAATGCTTTTGAAAAATAAAGTAATCGTTCAGATTTGTTTCCTCCTGTTTTCTCTTTCTGTATCAGCTCAACAAAAGAGTCATCTTATTTTATGGTATAATAAACCAGCGAAAGACTGGAATGAAGCATTGCCCATTGGTAACGGACGATTGGGTGCTATGATTTTTGGAAGGCCGGATGCTGAATTGATTCAGCTCAATGAACAAACATTGTGGACTGGCGGGCCTGTAGATTTAAACCCGAATCCTGAAGCAGCAAACTATCTGCAACCTGTAAGAGATGAATTGTTTCGTGACAGTATTGGTAAAGCAGTTCGTTTATTAAAAAAGATGCAGGGGCCTGATACAGAAATGTATCAGCCATTGGGCAATATCGTCATTAAACAAACATATACCGGTGAAGCAACACAGATTTACCGTGATCTGAATATTGGCAATGCAATTGCTTCATCCAGATTTACAGCAAATGGAATAACCTATTCAAAGGAAATCTTTTCATCAGCACCCGACCAGGTGATTGTGATTAAACTGAAAGCAAGCAAAGCAAAAGCATTGAATTTTTCTGTTGATGTATTTCATGAGCTGCTGTATCAGAAATCAGTTTCATCTTCAAATGAATTAATCTTAAAAGGTAAGGCAAGAATTACGAATGACGAACGAAGGGTGCCCAAGCCATTAATTTATGAAGATGCCAATCATTGCGACGGGATGAGGTTTCAGTTCAGGATTAAAGCAGTAACAAAAGATGGTATCATTAGACATACCGATAGTTCATTGATTATCTCCAATGCAACAGAAGTGGTTCTATTTGTTTCAGCTGCCACCAGTTTTAACGGTGTTGATAAATGTCCCGACAGTGAAGGAAAAGATGAAGCAAAGCTGGCAACTGATTATATGCAAAATGCATTGAAGAAAACATATCAGCAAATACTTGCAGCACATATTGCTGATTATAAAAAATATTTCAACCGTGTTTCTTTATCACTGAATAATTCTGCAGTACCCGATCTTCCAATCAATGAACGGCTGGAAAAATATCAAAAGGGGAACCCCGATTATGCATTGGAAGAACTCTTCTTTCAGTTCGGTCGTTACCTGCTCATCTCTTCTTCAAGGCCGGGTGGTATGCCTGCCAACTTACAAGGGATATGGAATAATTTGATTCGCCCTTCATGGCGAAGTAATTACACCACCAATATAAATCTGCAAATGAATTACTGGCTGGCAGAGCCAACCAATCTCAGTGAAATGAATACCAATCTGATTGAGCATATCAAACGGATGGCGAAGAACGGAGCTTCAACTGCAAAGAATTATTATAACATGAGTGGCTGGGCTGTTCATCATAACAGTGATCTATGGGCGCAAACAAATCCTGTAGGGGAAGGAGGTGGTGATCCTAAATGGGCCAACTGGAGTTTGGGCAGTCCATGGCTGAGTCAGCATTTGTATGAACATTACCGTTTTACTGCTGATAAAAAATATCTGAAGGAAGTTGCTTACCCATTAATGAAAACTGCTGCGGAGTTTTGTTTGGATTGGTTAGTTGAAAAGAATGGAGTATTGGTTACAGCACCTTCAACATCACCTGAAAATGTGTACCTGCATCCGAATGGATTTAAAGGAACAGTTACGGTTGCTTCAGCAATGGATATGGAAATCATCTGGGATCTGTTTACAAATCTTATTGAAGCGTCAGATGTATTGGGAATTGACAAAGACTTTGCTGAACTGCTGAAACAAAAAAGAGCAAAACTCAATCCATTGAAGATTGGCAAGAAAGGAAACCTGGTTGAATGGTTTGATGACTGGGAGGATGAAGAACCTCATCACCGACATGTATCGCATGCATTTGCATTGCATCCCGGCCGGCAAATTTCTCCATTGCTCGATACAAAATATTCCGATGCTGTTATCAAAACATTACAGATAAGAGGTGATGATGGTACAGGCTGGAGTATTGCATGGAAAATAAATTTCTGGGCAAGATTGATGGATGGGAATCATGCTTATACTTTGTATAAAAACTTATTACGCTTAACAAAAGAATACAGCAAAGAAGTTTATACAGGAGGTGGTGGTGTTTATCCGAATTTGTTTGATGCACATCCGCCGTTTCAGATCGATGGAAATTTTGGAGCAACTGCAGGTGTAGCTGAGATGTTGCTGCAAAGTCATTTAACAGAAATACAACTGTTGCCTGCCCTGCCTGATGTGTGGAAAAACGGTCATGTAAAAGGATTGATAGCAAGAGGAAATTTTGAAGTGGAGTTGTGGTGGAAGAACGGGAAACTGCTGAAAGCCATCATCACTTCAAAGAAAGGCGGAGACTGTAAATTAAGAACAGATATGCCGGTGACAGTGAAAGGAATTAAAACAACGAATGAAAAAACAGACCTGCAAAAACAGGGATATGTTACAAAGTTTAAAACCGTTGCCGGAAGGCAATATGAAATTACAGGACAATGATGAAGACTTTTATTTTCGCTACAGCTGTTTCTTTATGCACTTATGTGCAGGCACAACGACCCACTTTTAAGTTCGATTTTGGGAATGGTCGTGTTACAAAAGGATATATCAGTATTACACCCGAATCAAAGTTTGCCAATGAAAAAGGATATGGTTTTACAAATGGTTCTGAGCTAACAGCAGTGGATCGTGGAGGTAATACATTAACCGGGGATTATATTACTTCTTCCAAACCATTTTATTTTTCGGTAAATCTGCCCGATGGTAATTATGATGTAAAATTAATTCTCGGTGATAAAAAAGGTACTTCAGTAACAACAGTTCGTGCAGAATGCAGAAGGTTGATGCTGGAAAATATTCAAACGAAGAGAGGACAACTTATTACAGAAACGTTTACAGTGAATGTAAGAGACAGTTTGATTCGTGATGCAAAAGGCAATATTGTTAAGGCGGTGAAATTAAAACCAAGAGAGTACGAATATCTTCATTGGGATAATTTCCTCACGATTGAGTTTAATGATTCATTGCCCAAAGTATGTGCAATAGAAATTACACCGAACAAAACTGCAACAACCATCTTCTTAGCAGGTAACTCAACCGTGGTTGATCAAGGTCGGGAACCATGGGCTGCATGGGGACAAATGATTCCACGTTTTTTTGCTCCCGGTAAAGTGGCTGTCGCCAACTATGCTGAAAGTGGCGAAGCTTTGAATTCATTTCTGAGTGCAAGACGTTTGGAAAAAATATTGAGCCTGATGAAGCCGGGTGATTATTTGTTCATTGAGTTTGGACATAATGATATGAAACAAAAAGGCCCGGGTATTGGACCGTTTACTTCGTACAAGAAAAATTTGCAACGTTATATTGCTGAAGTAAAAAAGAAAGGCGGTATTCCGGTTTTGGTAACATCCATGCATCGAAGAAATTTTGATAAAGACGGAAAGATCGTGAATACATTATTGGAATATCCGGATGCAGTTCGCCAAACTGCAAAAGAAGAAAATGTAGCACTGATCGATTTGAATGAAATGAGCAAAGTATTGTACGAGGCATGGGGACCAACAAAATCAATCAAAGCATTTGTGCATTTTCCAGCCAATACTTTCCCCGGACAAACAACCAAGCTGGAAGACAATACGCACTTCAGCACTTATGGTGCATATGAGTTGGCGAAGTGTATTGTAAAAAGCATCAAAGATCAGAATTTACCTTTAGCTAAATTATTACGTGCAGATATTCCTGCGTATGATCCTGCAAATCCATTGGCATTTGAGAATTTCTATTGGCCAATGAGTTCGTTTATGACTAGCACGAAGCCTGATGGGAATTGATGTGGATAAAAAGCATAAACAAAAAAGGAAAGAGAACCTCTTTCCTTTTTTGTTAAATGTGACTAAAGTTCCAGGTTATTCTTTTGGCAACTTTGTTACAAGTTTTACTTCAGCCGGTTTAAAACCGTTTGCAGATACTTTAACAGTTACTTGCCCAGCTGTTTGTGCCGAACGAAATATAGCCATGGCAAAACCTTTGTACAATACTTTTTTGTTACCGCTGAATAAATCATCGCTTGAATGGTCGCCATTATCCACCGCAATTAAAGTTGCTGCACCACTCACTTCAAAAGTAATTTCACCAGTTGCAGTTGGCACTTTATTTCCCTTGCTGTCAACAGCATAAACTTTTACATATTGCAAATCCATACCATCAGCTTTCCAGTTTGCATTCTCCGTTTCTATTTTTAATGCAACAGCATTTCCGGTTGTTTCCAGTTCGTGACGGGCAACTTCTTTACCTCCTTTTTTTGCAATGGCAGTTATCTTACCAGCAGTAAATGGAATGTCTTTCCAATAAATGGTGTTACGTTTTTTTACATCAGCACTATTTTTTTGCACTCCAATAGATTTCCCGTTCACCAATAATTCTACTTCATCGGCATTGGTATAAGTGTAGAGATTATATTTTTTCCCTTCCAGACGATTCCAGTGCGCTGAAATAACTTTTTGTCCAACTATCTGATCGTTCCACATCTTCGATTCGCCTTCATTGTCTACCACCCCGATATAAACCACCGGTTCATCTGTAAAAATGCTTTTTGTTAACCAGGCTTGTGGATAAGGTTCCATGGAATGATTGAAAAATGAATAGTTCCAGCCCTTTCTTGGCCAGCCCTGCGATTCACCCCAATATTCAATGCCTCCCCAATAAGCTAAGCCCACCATTTTCTCTCTGTCCATCCCGAAGAAAGGTGCAGCTAACTCGTTCGTTACAGCCTCACTTTGATAAATGATCATATCGGGTGCATGCTTCAAATATTCCTGGTAATCTTCCCAGGTATAATTAAAACTGGCCACATCGGTTACGGTTGATAACTCTGGGGGTACAATGTTTTCTTTGATACGAAAATCTGGGTTGGCCCGGATAATACCGCCTGCACGGGCGGGATACATAGCAACTGTTGTTTTGCGTGTGGGGTCGTAACGTTTTGCCACCACATCCATGAGACGGTAGGTAGTTATACCACCATCGCCGGTTGCAAAATTCCAGCGCTCTTCCTGGAACTGCAATTCATTGCCGAAGCTCCACATAATAACCGATGGATGATTACGGTCACGCTTGATCCATTCTTTTTCATTATTGAACCATATATCATTCCAGGGTTCGCTGCCAGCCCATGCCTGGATACTTCCCCATTTATCATATAATTCATCTACCACCAAAATTCCTTTTTCATCGGCCAGTTTAAAGAACGCTTCTGAATAAGGATTGTGCGAAGTGCGGATATGATTAAATCCAAAGGCTTTCAATTGATCCATCATTCTTGCAATCGAAGTTTCATAAGCGGCTGCGCCCACAGCTCCAAGATCATGATGATTGGCAACGCCTTTCAAAAAAACTTTTTTACCATTCAGTTTCAATCCAGATTCTTTGGAGAATTCAATGGTACGGATGCCAAATTTTTCGGTAAGTTTATCAATCACTTTACCATTTAGAATCAATGTAACTTCGGCAGAATAGAGATTAGGTGTTTCGCAACTCCAAAGCTTCGGATCAGCTATATTCAATTTTGGCAAAGGAACTTCTACCGAAGTAAGATAATATTTTTGTGGCGCCATTGTTTTTGTTTCGCCTGCCAGTTTCCCTTCAGGAGAAAATACTTTTGCAATGATCTCCAGTTGATATTGTTTAAATTTCACACCAGCCACTTCCACCTGTACGCTCACTTCTGCATTTTTATCAGAGATGTTTGGAGTCGTAATAAAAATACCATGCCGTGCAATGGAGATGGTGTCTTTTACTACTAAATGCACATCACGAAAAAGTCCGCCACCTGTATACCAGCGTGAACCTCCATCAGTAGAAGAACGAACTGCAACTACATTATCATTGTCGTATTTAATAATGTCTGTTATGTCTGATTCAAAACCAAGATAACCATACGCTGTTCCGCCGATTTTCTTTCCATTCAGCCAAACATCACCGTGCAGCATGATGCCTTCAAAATCGAGCAGCACTCTTTTACCTTTCCATGCCGCATCAGCTTTGAATGTTTTTCTATACCATCCAACCCCCAATGTTTTAAATCCACGACCTCTGTTGGCCGTGCTGTCCCAGGGTTGCTCAATCTGAAAATCGTGTGGTAAATCCAGCTTGCGCCAGTCAGCATCATCGAAAGCTAACTCTTTAGCATTAGGCATATCGCCGGCTTTGAATTTCCAACCGAAATTAAAAAGTTGGTTTACTCTGATATTCTCTTTACTGCTTTGTGCAAAAACAAATGTTGCAAAACAAATGGCAATAAGGGTTGATAAAATTTTCATGGTCTTCATTTTATTTTTTGTCTTCGTTTTTTTTAATAGTTGGATATGCAGCAGTGAGTGCCTTAGCTTCGGCAGCAGTGATTGGCAGGATGGTGCCATGCTTGGGTAATGGGTCAGGAAAGTTCACTGGAACAACCTCCCATTTTGGATTCTCCAAATTTTTAGTACGCAAAGCCACATATGTTTTGTCAGGAATCCATTTCTCCATCCACAAATAATAATAGTCGCCATTAACATCGCAGGGGTTACTCTTAAACACCAATGGTGCCTCTGTTTCGGGAATACCGGCCTTTGCACCAATACAATAATTAACCGTTTCCCAATCATTGCGGGGAGCACGGAGATTTTTTGAACGCTCCTCAACAATGTCATGACAGTTGTTATGTGTTTTATCTATTGATTTGGTGAATCGGTAATACCAGTCGCCAACTTTGGTAACAGTACAGTCAATCCGCCACTCACCCGGTTGCCAGATTTTAGCTTCGGTAAATGTTACAAAGTCTCTTGTGGTGGCGTACATGGGTGTGTAGTAATTGTTGCTGTCTAACTTCGAAGTCCAGAAAACAACATAAGCGCCAATTGAATTATCCCAAACGGCTTCGGGAGCATAAGTGTTCTGCACATTCGGCGGCGAAACCAATACATCCCGCTGCCCCGACCAGTTTACCAAATCATGCGATTCCCACACTTGTATGTAACGTTTACGATCAGCCCCTTTTTCTCCTTTGAACCACTTAAGATCAGTGGCCATGAGGTAAAACTTATCTCCTTCAGGTGAGCGAACGATGTATGGATCTCTCAAACCTGTTGTTCCGATAGTTGAACTGAATACGGGCTTACCATTATTCAGTTCCTGCCAATCTAATGCAGTATTTCCTTTAGAAAGGCTGAAATAAATTTTCTCGTCTGAGAATGTGAAGTGAACAAAAAGGTAAGCCTGGTTTACAGCTTTCTTGTATGCTTTGATTACATGAACTGTGATATCCTTGTAAGCAATTGCTTTGTCTTTTGTAATTGTTGCATGCAACAGCACATGAGCATTGCTTTTTTTCGAACGGGTAACTTCTCCACTTGCGGTTACTATTTTTTTATTTGACGATGACCAGGTAATAGTTGCACCATTGATGCTCGTTGGAAGCGTCAGGTTGCCGTAAACAGCTTCTGCATTAACGATAGTAAGTTCAGCAGCTGCTGATTTCACGATAGGCTCATCTGTTTGTGCAAAAACAGACAAGCTAAAAAAAGCTGTAAAGAAACTTAAAGCAATAATGCAAAATTGTTTTCTCATTAATTCAATTCTATTTTTTCTATTTTTAGACATTTAAAATGTATTCGTAAAAAAACTGCAACAGCTATTTTGTTCTTCGAACCAACAATACTTTATTCATAATTCCGGAAGGCACCAATGATGTTTGAGGTGTGGCTATCTCTGGATAAGAATAAGTAAAACGGTCAGCAACAGGTAATGATGCATCACCTGCCATTCGATTGGTTAAAGAATTCACCACCTGAATTTCAAGCGTATTTTCGCCTTTCTTAATAAACGATGTTATATCAGCTTCCCATGGACTGCACCAAACTGTTGAAACTTCTTTGCCATTGATAAACACCCGTGCAATAGAACCCAACTTTGGAAAACGCAGCAATACCTGTTCGCCCGGAACGGGTATATCTATTTGAATTGCTTTTTGATATACTGCAGTACCGGAATAATATTTAATTCGGGCATCTTCATTCTTAGTCCAGTCTGTTAATTCAGCAAAACTCACTTCACCGGGACCGCCCCATTTTGGATCAAAAGTGACTTTCCATTCTCCATCTATTGATTTAATTTTTTCTTCGTTCCCTTTCCATGTTGTCGGGAGTGATGATGAAGTTTGATTCGAAGTAACAATGAATCCGGATTCGTTGGGTTGCAAAATGATATTTAATAACAGTCCATCTTTTCCGGATGCTGTAACAGGAAGTTTATATTGCTTTCCGGTTACCGGATCCCAATATTCTGCGTTGGTAGCATTGGTACGTAAACGGATTGAATCTTTAAAAACATTTTTGCTGTGATTGTTCAAAAAGTAAATATCATTATCCCCTGATTTGCGATGTGCAAAATAGAGTTTGTCGGTTGGTATATTGCCGCTTTTAAAACAGGCATCTGGTTGAATTCCTTGTTTTGTTATTACATCAGCAAGCGTCATTCCCCAATAAACTTTGCCCTTGCCAACTACTTTAATTCCCGATTGTTCTTTACCCCACAATTGATTTACTAATAGCTGATATTCTTTTGTGAAAGCAGCATCGTTTAAAGAACCTGAACCTGATGGACGAGGGCCATAAATAGCAGCACCATCATTTACAAGTTTTGCAATCTTACGCAATGCATCTAATGAAATGTCTGTCATTTGTTCGATCACCAATAGCTGGTAGCTCATTCCATCGGGAAGAACAATACGATTATTTTTAGAAGACATTCGATTGATCAAGGCATCTTTCGTAAAAACATCAAAGTCGTAGCCTTCCGGAATTTCCGGTAAGCGATTGGCCAGCAATTTTACCGGAGCATTTTCTCCCAAATAAATACACAGATCAATCACAGGAATTCCGTTACGCATTAATCCTGCACACCTTGCCTGGTAATCCCAGAATGGGCGGCTGTAGTTCCAGTAAGTATTATTTCTGTTCAGTACATACTGTCTTCCTCCACCTGTGCTTCCCGGAATTTTATCTAACCACGGTTGATAAGCTGAAGCACAAACAACAAATTCCTGTGCACCAAGAGCAAAAGCATAATCAGCCACATTCTTCGCATCGGCCAATGATTGACTGAATTTCAAATCTGTGAAAGCTTCTGCAGAGGCAATTGGTTTTGCATAGATATGTGCGGCTGAAGATGTTTCCTTTACATCATAACTTCCGTGTGTTTGATAAGCCCAGAATTCACCTTGAGGTTTCTGTACTTTTCCTTTCGCTTTAAAGTTGTCTGCTACAATAGTAAGTCCATTACCTACGGCTTGTCCTGTAAATATTACACCTGCCTTTCTGCACAAACTATCTAACACAGCAAAATATTCATCCGAAACTAAATCGGAAAGAGTAGCCCGCATATCATAAAGAAAGCCGCTGGTTTCATCTTTTGAACCAACAATGTATCCTGCTAATGCAGGTAAATATTTAAGTAAATCATAACCACGACGCTGTTTAAATTTATGTTCAAATCCAGATGTCCAGTTTTGCGAACCTGCTTCATGACTATCCATGTGCAGACCTGTCAGTGGAATGCCGACTTTTTTTAAAGAGTCGGACATTACTTTGAAATAATTATTCCACTGTGTTATCGTAGCTATTGAAGAAAGCTTATCACTTTCCAATCCCATTAAATTAGGACGCCCATGCTTTGTGTTTACACCAATAGACACACGAGCAAACCGCATAATAACCCACCGTCCGGCAGGTACATCCCAATCAAGTTTGCCATTGTTCATTTTATCAGTCAAATCAATGATCTGTTTTGGATCAATGATTGCGGATTCGGAATAAAGAGGTGTATTCTCTTTCTCAATGTATTCTGAGTTCAGCGCAGCCTTTTCTTCCCATTGATCCATTTTAGCCTGTGATGAAAGTATAAAACTCCCCAAGGGTAATTCCTGTCCGGCATCTTTTGGGTTATTCCAGTCATGCAGGTTCAATCGAAAATATTTTCCTTTTACAGGTGGAAAAGAAATTGTTTTTTGATTCCATGTTGGCGATTCATACATCGGTTTCAAATCACAAACTTTGGTATAAGTAATGCCATCTTCAGAAACTTCCAACTGACCCAGGTCCGGTTGCTTTACATAACCGTAACCATAAAAGTCGTCAGACGAAGGGCCGGGCATATTCATAGCACCTGTTCTTGATTTACCTCTCGGGCGAACACGATAGCTGATACTTCTTGCAGTAAAAGAAACGGTGAATTCTAAATTGATAAAAACAGATTTGCCCGTTTGTTGGGAAGGAATATTGATCAGTTTAGTATCAATTGGAAAAACAATTGCATCAGCGTTCAGTTGCGTGATGTTAGAAGATACTTTAGGAAATAGGTTAAGACTTGTTTCCCAATTTCCTTCAGGAACAGGAAAGGCTATAACGGCCACATCATTTACTTTTCCCGATTTGCTTTTGCGAACAGGAGCAGGAAGTTTGCCAATAAACCGCTGGCCACCATTCAATACTGTATCAGTTGCATCAAGGCGTTGCATACTTAATTCTTCGGTGATCCATGGTCCGCCGGAAACATAACCATTAGAGAGATGTGTTTCAAATGCTAGTCCCAAACGTTTTGCTTCTGAAGCTGCAAAGCGGAACATATCCCACCATTCTTTTGAAAAAGCAGGCAAGGCATGTTCACCTTTACCATGTTGCTGGTCGTAATACACAACTCCACCAACACCTTCTTTTTTAAATGCTTCTAAATCGGCAGTAATACCTTCCTGTGTTGTTTCTGTTTCTCCATGAAACCACCAAAGCTTTGTACGGGCTGTATTCGAAGGTTGAGAAAACTCATTCCTGATTTGTTGTAACGGAGTTTTATTTGCTTGTGCCCAAACAGGCAAACTATAAAAAGTTGTGACGCAGCTTAAAAGAATAATGTAAAATTGTTTTCGCTGTTGTTTTGGCAGCCGTAGAATAATCCACTTCTTCATAATCGTTATAATTACCTGTAAGGTAAAAACTGATAATACAGAAACAACAAATTATGCTTGTCAAAATATGACCAAAATAATGAACAATGTAACTATATGTAAATCAACTGTGAACAGTTATAATGAACAGGCAGGAATTGCGGGATTCGGATTATTAACTAAAGGAGGAGTGAATTTATTTCTTAGAAATGATAAAGCAATTTTCCATCATTGGATTTGAGGTCGCAAGTTTTTACAAGACCTGTTCCTTCAAACTCCAGGAATAATCCCCTGATGTCGCCTAAGGGTTGCTGATACGTACCAGTGAAAATTTCTTTACTGTTAACGTACAATGATACATGCTTGTTATGGTTTACCAGTTTTACCGTATTCCACCGGTTGAGGTCAAGTACAAATTGCGAAAGGTTATCTGTTGCGCCTTTGAACGTTTGTTCACTGACTATATTCAAAATCCGCAGACTGCAACCTGAACTAACCAATCTGAACCGGATCATACTGTTACTGCCCGATATTTGAAATTGTGTACTGCGGCAGTAAATGCCTTTTTCAGGCAAAGCATTTTTAAATGTTGTTTCGAATATGAAATCGTCCGCATTGTGAGTGACAGGGCTGTAGTTGCTTAGCCGGGTTAAGATTGGTCCTGTGGTATCCAATCCCAACTTAGATAATTGATTATTTGTAACCTGGAACAAACTGTCACTGCCTGTTTTAACAGCGGGAAACGCATAAAAGTGAACGGGTATGTCGTCCTGGCGATGGCATCCAAAAGCGATCCAGCTATCAGATCTTATATATGCACTTGCAGTAGCAATTGCTTGTTTCCGCATTTGAAGGGATGCTGTAAATACGCCTGGAAAATAGTAAATGTGTGCGGCACTTTTTTCACCTGGTTTAATATACAACAGCGGAGATTTATCTCCGAAATTTACAAATAAGCTATCATCAGTTTCGGGTAATTGCAGCTCAAAAAAAGCGGTAGCAGGTAAATGCCCTTCTGTACGGGTAAGACTGATTTTACCGGAAATGTTCTTAGGGTTTAAAAACTGCCAGGTGATGAGCCCGGTAATAACTACGATTATTGTAAGGACAATGAATACGGGATTCCGATGTTTGAAATTGCCTGTACGGTTGAATGGCTTCGGTTGCGCCAAAGGCGGCAGTGCAGGCGGTGTATTTTCGGGCCCGGCATATTTTCCGTATTTTTTTAACGCATCAATGGTAGCCTGCTGAGGAATATAATCGTCAACAACGGAAATCTTGCCAAATATCCTTTTCAGGGTGCTCGGGCTGATGTTTACATCTGTATTACGAAGTATTTCACGGCTGAGATCACTAAAATCACTATGTTTCCAGTCAGCAGATGCTCCTCTGTTAAAGCGGATTTCACAGCATCTGACAATATCATCCAGGTTTGCCTTTTTGCCCATCAGAACAAATATAAAGTAAAATAAAAAAAGCAGGATTGTACAGGATAACGGTACTGGCATTAAAGCTTTACTTTATAGACTGTTTTAGAGCTGTAAAAATTTCTCCAAACGGTTGTGATGCTTTTTGCAAACTCATGTTTCTCAGATGTTGTGAAAGTCTTCGGAATCGGAGATAAACAAATGCAAATAAATAATGCCATGAAACAATTGCTGCTTGCTTTACTGATCTCTTCTTCTGCTTTTGCTCAAACAACAACCATCAATGTTGATCTGAAAAAAGAAACAGGTGATATGAAACCCGTTTGGGCATGGTTTGGTTATGATGAACCGAACTATACTTACATGAAAGACGGCAAAAAATTATTGTCAGAGATTGCTGCGTTAAGCCCTGTTCCTGTTTATGTAAGGGCACATAGTTTACTGGTAAGTGGCGATGGGGTTGCTGCATTAAAATGGGGAAGCACCAATGCCTATACAGAAGATGCCAATGGCAATCCTGTTTATAACTGGAAAATTATCGACAGTATTTTTGATACCTATGTACAGCGTGGAATGAAGCCACTTGCGCAGATTGGTTTTATGCCAGAAGCATTATCAACGAATCCTGTTCCATACAAACACGACTGGAAACCCGGTGATCCATATTTTAAAATCATAACCGGCTGGGCATATCCGCCGAAGGATTATAACAAGTGGGCTGAGCTGGTTTATCAATGGGTGAAACACAGTGTTGACCGTTACGGAAAAAAAGAAGTGGAAAGCTGGTATTGGGAATTATGGAATGAACCGAATGGTTACTGGAAAGGAACACAGAATGAGTTTTTTAAATTATATGATTATACAGCAGATGCTGTAAAGCGGGCATTACCCACTGCAAAAATCGGGGGCATCAACATTGCAGGCACCGCAGGTAAAAATGCACAGGATTGGATGCATGCTTTTATAAAGCATTGTTTCTATGATACCAACTATGTAACAAAGCAAATTGGTTCTCCCGTTGATATGATACTGTTTCATGCAAAGGGCTCACCAAAAGTAATAGATGGTCATGTACAGATGAATATGGGAAGACAGTTGCAGGATATTCATGCCGGTTTTAAGTTTGTGGCATCTTATCCGCAATTAAAAAACCTGCCCGTTGTAATTGGCGAAAGCGATCCTGAAGGTTGTGCTGCCTGCGGCATGAAAACCAATCCATCCAATGGTTACCGCAACGGCACTATGTATTCAAGTTATACTGCTGCTTCTTTTGCACGAAAATATTTACTCGCCGATTCCTTTCATGTAAATTTTCTGGGTGCTGTTACCTGGGCTTTTGAATTTGAAGATCAGCCATGGTTCTATGGCTTTCGTGATCTGGCTACTAACGGCGTTGATAAACCGGTGCTGAATGTATTTCGCATGTTTGGAATGATGAAAGGCAAACGTGTACTGGTGAAGGGTAACCAGATGTATGATTTAAAAACAATGGTTGATTCAAGTGTACGAAGAGCTTACAGTGATGTTGGCGGACTTGCTGCAAAAGATCAATATTCAGCAACTGTGATGATCTGGAATTATCATGATGATGATGTGAAACAACCTGCACTTCCTGTTGAAGTAAATATCAACGGACTGTCAGCTACTGCTGTTACACTCACTGAATACCGCATTGATGATGAACACAGTAATTCTTATGAAGTGTGGAAGAAGATGGGCTCACCACAAAATCCAACAAAAGAACAGATAGCCATATTGGAAAAATCAGGGCAATTAAAAACAATGGGTTCGTCAAAGAAAGTAAAAGTGTTGAATGGAATTTTGAAGATAAAACTTTCATTACCACAGCAGGGGGTAGGCCTGCTGAAACTGGATTGGTGATAAATTAGAAAAACAATCATGAAAAAGAGTTTTTTTATAATAGCATTGTGTGTTTTGGTTCTGTCATCTTCTTATGGGCAGTTACTCAACATTAAAAATGATGTGTTCTGGAACACAAAAGATGGGAAGCCCATCAACAGCCAGGGTGGTGGAATTTTTAAGTTTAAAGATGCTGCGGGCAAAGAGAAATATTATTGGTACGGTGTTCATTATAAAGAAGCGGATATATATCGTATTGATCCATCCGTAACATTACCCAATGCTACTTTCGAATCTGTAACCTGTTACAGTTCCACTGATTTAGTTAACTGGACTTTTGAAGCAGATGTTTTCAGTAAAGAAGAAGCTTTTAAAACTGTTGCAAAAACATGGGTGGGACGTTTAGGTGTTGCCTATATCAAAGAGTTGAATAAATATGCAATGTTTGTACAGCATGGCAACCAGGTATTGATTACGCTTGCCGATTCGCCAACAGGTCAATTTACATGGCACCAGCGGATAAATATGAAGGAGATGATCGGCACGACAAACACCGGCGATCAAACTGTGTTTACAGATGAAGACACAGGGAAATCTTATCTTATTTATTCATATGGCAGCGGCAGAAATAAAATTTATGTTTCTGAAATCGGAGTAAAAGATGGAATGGTGAATCTGTTAGACTGTACAAAGATTTTCCAGGGCGAAAGCAGGGAAGGGAACTGTATGTTCAAATACAAAGGCAAATATTATATGGCTGCATCTAATATTTATGGTTGGGATGCTTCTTATGCTTATTATTTAGTAGCAGATGATATTCGTGGACCTTATTTACCAGCGAATGATATGCAGGTAATGAAAGGAAGTGAAAGCGATTTTGCACATGTAACACAAACTGGATTTTTTGTGAACGTTAAAGGAAGCAGACAGGAAACCGTTGTTTATTGTGGCGATCGCTGGGCAAATTTTGCCGGAAATGGTTTGGGGTACAATCAATGGTTCCCACTTTCATTTGATGGTAAGGAACCTTTTTTTAATTCAATCAGTTCCTGGAACCTGAATACAAAAACAGGTGAATGGAAAGCGGCTGCTGATAATAATTATGTGAAAAATGGAAGCTTTGAAGCCGACCGCAGAAGAATCCCCAGTCATATAAAACCTGTACAGGAATTTTTGTTGGGATGGACGACCACTGTTCTTGAAGGCAATAAAGTTTCGCTTGACAGCAATAGCTCGCCGGTGTTAAATTACTTTAATAGCGAAAGCGACAGAAAAGTAGTGATTGGTGAAAAAAGTTTACACATCAGTGATAAAATAAACTTTAAACGGAAACTGTCGCAAACAATCACTTCTTCACCTTATGTAACATTGCCGGATGGGCACTATACATTAAAAGCCAAAGTGAAGAACAGCAGAGGGTTTGGTAAATTGGAAATGTATGCGGTGAGTAAGGGTAACACTCAAACTCATTCATTTGAAGAAGAAAATCAAGAATGGAAAACAATCCGGATTGAACGCATAATTGTTAAGGGTGGAATAGTGGAGATTGGTTTTGTGGCCGAAGGAACTGCCCATGCCTATTGTTATGTGGATGATGTGGTACTGGTGAAAACAAAGTGACATATGATAAAGCTGCATTGCGATTAGGGGAGCATAGATTAAATGATTTTATAAATACGAATGCTTAAAATAATTTATCGATGACACGGGTTATAAAAACAGGGTTATTACTATTGTTTTTTACAGGAACAAAATCAATTGCTCAGCAAATAAAACCAATCACTGTCAAGAGCCCGGATGCCTCCATTCAATTTTCTTTACATACTGAAAACGGAAAACTTACTTATTCAGTTGACTTTCATCGAAAAAAAGTGATTGAACAATCCAGCTTGGGTATCCTCGTCAATGGAAAAGATATTACCGAAAATACTTCAGCAGGCAAAGTACAGCAAAGCAAAAGAATGGAAGATGTATATGCAGTAAGAGGCGTACACAGCAGGGCATGGAATAAATATACCGATGCCATCATTGCATTTGGCCGGTTTAAATTACAGGTTCGGGTTTTTAATGATGGTGTTGCATTTCGTTACATCATCAGCAATAAAGATTCTGCCGTTGTTGAAAAAGAATACACCTCATTTGCAATTCCTGCGGGAAGTATTGTGTGGTCGCAATCCAACATTAAATATTATGAAGGCAGGTACAGTAAAAAATTAATTGATACAGTAAAGACCGGTGAATTAATCGGGCCGCCGGTAACTGTTGAATTACCAGGTAATGCCGGATATGCAGCTATTACTGAAGGCGGCTTAACAGATTTTGCGGGCATGTCGTTGATTGTAAATAGCGGGAGAATAATGCAGGCAAATCTTTCCGGCAGTACAAAAAAGAAAGGCATTATTGAAACACCGTGGAGAATCATTGAAATTGGCAAAGACTTAAATACGCTGGTGAACTGCGATGTCATCGCCAATGTATCACCCAAATACAATGCAGTATTATTTCCGAACGGATACAATACAGATTGGATAAAACCCGGTCGCAGTGTATGGAGTTGGCTGGCCAAACCAAGATCCATTACATTGGAAAACATGAAACATTTTACCGACCTGGCTGCACAACTGGGGTTTGAATATAATTTAGTTGATGAAGGTTGGGGTTACTGGAAAGACAGCCTCAATAAACGTGACCATTGGGACATGATGAAAGAACTGGTTGATTACTCCGCAACAAAAGGCGTAAAGATTTGGGTATGGAAAGCTTATCCCAATAGAGGAGGAATACCCGGGATTAAAGATCCTGCAGATAGAAAAGCATTTTTCAGGAAATGTAAAGACATTGGTATCGTTGGATTAAAGGTTGACTTTTTTGATAATGAAGCACAGGATATCATCCAATTTTACCAGGCTGCCCTGCACGATGCAGCAGAATATAAACTGATGATGAATTTTCATGGAGCCAATAAACCAACCGGCGAGACAAGAACATGGCCCAATGAAATGACAAGAGAAGCAATAAGGGGAATGGAAAACCGTGCACCCTGGGCCTCATCGAATACTACCCTTCCATTTACAAGATTCTTAGCAGGCCATGCAGATTATACTCCTGTGCATTTTGGCGACCGCATGGGTGAAGTAAGCTGGGCACATCATGTAGCCAGTATGATTGTTTTTACTTCGCCTTTTTTATGTGTTGGTGCCGATCCGCAAAGCATTCTGGATAATCCCTGCAAAGAAATGATACAAAGCATTCCGCCAATATGGGATGAAACAATTGTATTGCCGCAAAGTAAAATCGGCGAACTCGTCATATATGCAAGAAGAAAAGGAACAACCTGGTTTGTAGCAGCGATGAACGGAACAAATGAACCTAAATCCATCAGTGTTGATCTTTCTTTTTTAAAAGCTGAGTATTCTCTTTCGTCTGTTAAGGATGATAAAGATAAACAGGCAAATGCATTACTGGAAAATTCCAAAGTATCTGCTGATTCAAAAATTACAATCACATTGAATGCAAATGGCGGATATGCAGCAAGGTTTGAAAAAGTAAAATAGATTAACATAAAACGATTCGTCATGCAAACATTTTATAAAGTATTCTTTGGTTTAACCGGATTATTATTTGTAACCACATCAACCTTTGCAGATGTAAAACTGCCTGCTCCTTTCAGCGATCATATGGTACTGCAGCATAATGCACTTGTTCCTGTATGGGGTTGGGCTGATGCAGGTGAAAAAGTAACCGTGCAGTTGGGCAAACAATTAAAGACCGTAACAGCTGATGCGAAAGGGAAATGGATGCTGAAACTTGATAAGATCAAAGCTGGTGGACCTTATACCATGACGGTTACAGGTAATAATAAAATTGTGATCAATGATGTGTATGCAGGTGAAGTATGGATCTGCTCCGGTCAATCAAATATGGATATGACGGTAGCAAAAGAAGACCGTTACTGGTGTGGTGTATTCAATGAAGCTGAAGAAGTAGCAGCTGCTGATTATCCATTGATCCGTGTGTTTGATACAGATTTTACACCAAGTTCATCACCGCAAGATGATGTAGTTGGGAAATGGGAAATCGTATCGCCAAAAACAGTAGGTCATTTATCTGCCGTTGCGTATTTCTTCGCAAGGGATGTTCAACAGAAATTGAAAATACCCATCGGACTCATCACTACATCTTTTGGTGCCAGCACTGCTGAGGCATGGGTAAGAGAAGAAGCATTACTCAATCAACCGGAGTGTAAACCATTGGTGGATAGCTTTCACAAAAAATTGACAAAGTATTTAGCTGATACAGCAGCACAAACAAAATATAAAAAAAATGTGGAAAAGTGGAAGGCGGATGCTGAAGTTGCCAAAGCTGCAGGTAAGCCGGTGCCAAGAGGTCCACGTAATCCTGACCCTGTTCGTGATCAGCATAACGCTGCTGTATTATGGAACGGAATGGTAAAGCCATTGGTGCCTTATGCTATGCGTGGTGCTTTATGGTATCAGGGTGAATCAAACAGTCCCACAGCAAAAATTTATCGACAGATCATGGAAACATTAATCATTGATTGGCGTCAACAATGGGGACAGGGCAACTTCCCTTTTTTGTATGTACAGCTTGCCAATATTGGCAAAACCTATGATTCTATTCCTGCTAAAGGCGGATCGGAAGCTATTAAGCGGGAGGCGCAATTGCAAAATCTTTCGATTCTCAATACGGCAATGGCTGTGGCAATTGACAATGCCGATCCAACTGACATGAACAATGTGCATCCAAAAAATAAACAGGATATCGGTAAACGATTAGCCCTGGCAGCAATGGCTACAGTATATGGGGCGAAGATTGTTTACTCAGGTCCTGTGTATGATAAAATGAAAATAGAAGGGAACAGTATCCGTTTGTATTTTAAACATACCGGCAGTGGCCTGCACGCAAAAGCTGGTGAGTTGAAAGGATTTGCCATTGCAGGGGAGGATAAGAAATTTGTTTGGGCCAATGCAAAAATTGATGGAAATACAATTATTGTTTCTGCTGAAGGAATTACAAACCCAACTTCGGTAAGATATGCATGGGGTAATAATCCGTTGGCAACATTGTACAACAGGGAAGAACTTCCTGCTTCACCGTTTAGAACTGATGCAGTTGATAAATAAAGAATCAGTACGATTTAACAGAATGAATTATTACAGAACTATACTTTTTTTAAGTATTCATTTTCTATGTGCAGTAGAAATTATTGCACAACAAAATGGTTCCAAACCAGTATGGGGCAATTGGGAAACCTGGGGCGATTTGGGAAACGGTACATACATGAATCCTGTATTGCCGGGAGATTTCAGTGATCTCGATTGCATTCGTGTAGGAGCGGATTATTATGCCATCTCTTCTACGTTTCAATTTTCACCCGGTATGGTAATACTGCATTCAAAAGATTTAGTGAATTGGAAAATTCTCAGTCATGCAGTAAATGATATTACACAAATATCACCCGAGATGAACTGGGATAAAATGAACAGGTATGGAAAAGGGATCTGGGCCGGTGCTATCCGTTACCATCAAAAAAAGTTCTGGATATATTTTGGCACACCTGATGAAGGTTATTTTATGACAACAGCAAAAAATCCTGCGGGTCCATGGGCGCCATTACATCATGTGTTGAAAGAAAAAGGCTGGGATGATGGCTGCCCCTTTTGGGATGATGATGGACAGGGCTATTTTATCGGCACACATTTCAGTGATGGATATAAAATTCATTTATTTAAAATGACAGCTGATAGTAAAGAGTTGATAAAAGAATCTGACAGGGTTATTTATCAATCAAAAGGAAGCGAAGCAAATAAACTTTATAAAATAAACGGTATCTATTATCATTTCTTCAGTGAGGTAAAAAAAGATGGCCGTGCTGTAATGATGGAGCGGTCAAAAAATATTTACGGACCTTATACAGAAGTAAAACAACTCAGTCATTCACAAAAAGAATTTCACGAACCTAACCAGGGCGGTATAGTGCAAACTCAAAAAGGTGATTGGTATTTTCTCACACATCATGGCAGTGGTGGAGACTGGAGCGGAAGGATCATGAGCCTGCTCCCTGTAAACTGGGTAGATGGGTGGCCAATTATTGGTGAACCAGGAGCTGATACTATTGGCCGGATGGTTTGGTCAGGGATAAAACCTGTTATAACTTCAGTAAAGCGTACTCCGCAAACAAATGATGAATTCGGTAATAGATTTCTGCCCCCACAATGGGAATGGAATTATCAGCCACGAAATAATAAATGGTCATTAACAGAACGAAAGGGATGGCTGAGATTGAAAGCGTTTAAACCCATTGAGGAAAATAATTTACTCAAAGCAGGGAATACACTTACACAGCGTTCTTATCGAACAGCCATTAATGAAGTGATCATAAAAGTGGATATGAGTAACATGACTTCCGGACAAAAAGCCGGGCTTTGTCATTTCGGGTCACCCAATTATTCTTCGTTCGGAATTGTGTGTGATTCAGCAAAGTTCATTGAATACAATGTAAAAGGCGTAATTGTAAAAGGGCCATCAATCAATATAAATATTATCTGGTTGAAATCTACATGGGGATTGGATGGCAAGAGTCAGTACTATTACAGCCTGGATGGAATAACTTACACCGTATTTGGTGATACCTATCAATTATCATGGGGAGCATATCGGGGCGACAGAATAGGCATATATAATTATAATAATAAAAGCGATAGCGGATTTATTGATGTTGATTTCTTTCATTACAAATACAGTTAATAACGATAAACAATTATTTATGACGTTTCATTTTCGTATACTCATCCTGGCTGCTTTAGGATTGAACACTGCCGCAGCTCAAAAAGACACAAGCTTTACTTCAACAGGAAATCCTGTCATCAAACATAAATACACAGCTGATGCAGCAGCGTTGGTGTATAAGGATAAAGTTTATCTCTACACCGGACATGATGTAGCGCCGCCAAAAGAAAACCGTTATGTAATGCACGAGTGGCTTTGCTTTTCTACCAATGACATGGTCAACTGGACAGAGCATCCATCTCCATTGAATGTAAAAGCGTTTAAGTGGGCAAAAGATGATGCTTGGGCCAGCCAGGTAATTGAACGCAATGGAAAATTTTACTGGTATGTTGCCATTACACACGACAGTACGCACAGGGGAAAAGCAATTGGTGTTGCAGTAAGTGATAGCCCAACCGGGCCTTTTACTGATGCAATCGGCAAGGCGCTCATCACAAATGATATGACAACGGAAGCAAAGATCAGCTGGGATGATATTGACCCTTCTGTATTCATTGATGATGATGGTCAGGCATATTTATTTTGGGGAAATACTACGCTGCATTATGTAAAGCTGAAACCAAACATGATTGAAATGGATGGAGCTTTTAAAAAAGTAGAAGTGCCAAAGTTTACAGAAGCACCCTGGGTACATAAACGGAACGGCTGGTATTATCTTTCGTATGCTTATGAATTTCCGGAGAAGATCACTTATGCCATGAGCCGCAACATTAATGGTCCGTGGGAGTACAAGGGCATACTAAATGAAATTGCCGGGAACAGCAATACCAATCACCAGGCTATTATTGAATTTAAGGGTAAATGGTATTTTATTTATCATAATGGAGCACTGGTGCCCGATGCAGGCAGTTTTCACCGCTCGGTTTGCATTGATTATCTCTATTACAACAAAGACGGAACTATGAAACGGGTAGTGATGACCAGTGAAGGAGTAAAAGCGGCTAAATAGTGGGAGGCCGTTACTTTGATTCAAGTGTGACTTAAAGAGTAACAAATGAAACATAAAATCATATTCGTTCTTCCGGCATTGTTCTTTGCTCTGTTGCTTGGATTTAAGCAGAATAAAGAATCAACTCCAACATTAGGTATTGTTGCTTCTTTAGAACAGGACAGTCTTGTATTTGCATCAGGCTTTCGTATGCTGGGCGAATCAGTTGGCAGAATGTTATCGCCTTCGTTAACCGAAGAACAGTTTCAATTGAATCTTGCCCGTATAAAAAAAGCAAAATGCAAAGTAATGATCTGCAATATTTTTATTTCAGGTAAAATGAAAATTGCAGGACCGGATGTAGATGAGAACAAAGTATTAGGTTATGCCGACACTGTTTTTTCAAGAGCACAAAGAGCCGGTGTGCATTTTATTGTATTGGGCAGTGGTGGTGCCAGAAGAATCCCGGATGGGTATGATGTACAAAAGGCACAGACTGATTTTGCTGTGTTATGCCGCAAGCTGGCAATGATTGCTGGTAAATACGGGATCATGATTGCATTGGAAAGCCTCGAGGCAACAGAAACAAATTTTCTCATTACGTTGAAATCTGCCGCCGCAGTAGTAAGAGCAGTAAATCATCCGAACTTTAAGCTGAACGCAGACATTTTTCATATGATGAGGGAAGGAGAAGGACCGCAAAGTATTGTTGATGCCGCTGATGTACTGGTGTATTGTGAAATTGCAGAAAAACAAAAGCGTTCATTTCCCGGTGTGATGGGGGATGATTTTAAACCATATTTAAGAGCTTTACGAACTGCAAAGTACAAAGGATATATTTTTATTGAAGGTGGCAGCAGTAATCCAAAAAATGATATGCCGCTTGCGTTTCAATATCTTACGAAGCAGTTAGAAGAAGTATATGCTGAATAGAAATTTAACCGGAAGAAATGAGATAGACAGGATGTCTGCAAATTGATTTACCTGGGAATCTGTTTCTTTTTGCAACAGGACTGTACAGGACACCGAAAAGTCCACGATGCTCTTACTTTATACACTAAAGATTGCCTGACATGAAAAAATTAACTAAATCCCCTTTGCACTATCTGTTTTGTGTATGCCTGCTTTCTTTTGCACATACCATTAAAGCACAACCTTTGCTTGAAACCGGCGGACAAAAAATGCCCGACGAGTGGATCGATAAAGACACAAAACATCGTGTTGTTAAGTTAACAAGAATGGAAGGCAGGAGCAACCTCAGCTTCTATTTTCACAACAATCCTTTCATCGGTAATTCGATGGTGTTTTACAGCAGCAATAAAAATAAGGTAGACAGTGTTGCCAAGCAGGAAATCTCAACTGTAATTTCCGGTAACCGTCAAATCCATTTGCTTGATCTTAAAACATTAAAATCAGAACAGCTTACCTATCATCGTTTACCTATGAATGGTGAGATCGTTGATAACAAAGCCGGCATCGTATATTACCAGATCAAAGATTCTGTGTTTTGTGTGAATGCAAAAACCAAAGAAGTAAAAACTGTTTTTGTATTCCCTGCTGATTTTAAAGGAACAGTGACAGCGATTAATGCAGATGGTACATTACTCGGTGGCGCAAAATCGAGCGATGAAGAAAAAGAGCTCTTTAAAAAATATCCCAACAAGTCGAGTTATTTCAACATCATTTACGAAGCAAAGCTTCCACGTACATTATTCACTATTGATATAAAAAAGAAAGAGCTGAATAAAGTACACTCCGACAGTGCATGGCTGAATCATGTACAGTTTTCTTCAACCGATCCCAACTTATTAATGTTTTGTCATGAAGGTCCCTGGCATAAAGTAAACAGGATCTGGACGATTGATGTAAAAACAAAGCAGATCACACAGATTCATAAGCGCATCATGGATATGGAAATTGCAGGGCATGAATGGAGCAGTGCTGACGGCAAAACTATCTGGTATGATTTGCAGCAACCAAGGAGCACAACTTTTTTTGTGGAAGGGCATAATTTAAAGACAGGAAAAAAAACAAAATATGAGTTACAACGTGATGAGTGGAGTATTCATTTCAACAGCAACAAAGACAATTCACTTTTTTGCGGCGATGGTGGCAACTCCGGCCAGGTAGCAAAAGCAAAAGATGGTATGTGGATTTATTTATTCAAACCGCAGGGGGATAAGTTTGTATCAACCCGGTTGGTGAATATGAAAAATCATAAATACAATTTAGAGCCAAACGTTCATTTCAGTCCCGATGGTAAGTGGATAATTTTCCGTGCCAACTTTGAAGGTATTGAGAACGTTTATGCTGTAGAGATCAGTGAAGCAAAACAGTAATCAGTTTATTATTCAACATAACGAATGAAAAAGATAACAGTACTTCTTTCTTTTATTTTAGCGGCAGTATTTGCAGAAGCACAACTCAACTGGCCAACAGTAACCAATGTAACAAAACCATGGACACGCTGGTGGTGGGAAGGAAGTGCAGTCAACAAAAAAGACTTAACCTGGAACCTGGAGCAATACCGGAAAGCTGGGCTCGGTGGCGTTGAACTCACACCCATTTATGGTGTGTATGGACATGAGAAAGAGTTCATCAATTTCTTATCGCCGCAATGGATGCAGATGTTTACGCATACATTGAATGAATCAAAACGATTAGGTCTTGGAGTTGATTTAGCCAATGGAACAGGCTGGCCCTTTGGCGGACCCTGGGTAAAAGATAAGGATGCAAGCAAAACGATCTACTATAAAACCTATTCGCTGAAAGAAGGAGAACAATTGAAGGATGCAATAGAATACAAACAGGAAGCATGGGTACGTACTGCAAATAACAAAACAGCTGTAATTGAAAATATTCTGAACCCGGTTTATGTAAATAAAAATCTGCAGGAACTGGCGTTGGACCAGATACAATATCCCGGTACACTTCCTTTGCAAACACTGGTTGCATATTCAGACAAGAACGAAGCCATTAATCTTACAGACAAAGTTGATGCAAATGGAAAATTAAACTGGATCCCGCAAAGCGGGACAGGTAAATGGACGCTGTATGCTTTATTCCAGGGATTGCATGGTAAGATGGTTGAACGTGCTGCGCCGGGTGGTGAAGGTTATGCTATTGATCATTTTTCATTAACAGCAGCCAATAATTATTTTAAAAAATTTGATGCTTCCTTTAAGGGATACGATATTTCTTACCTGCGTTCTTTCTTTAATGATTCTTATGAAGTGGATGATGCAAGAGGACAGGGTAACTGGACAACAAATTTATTTACAGAGTTTCAGCAACGCAAAGGTTATGATTTGCGCAATCATCTTCCTGCATTGTTTGGAAAAGATGAGGCAGAGAAAAACAAACGTGTTATTTATGATTACCGTTCTGTAATTGATGAGCTGCTGCTGGAACATTTCACCATGACATGGAAAAAATGGGCTGGTACAAAAGGAAAGATGCTGCGCAATCAATCGCATGGTTCACCTGCCAACACATTAGATCTGTACAGTGTTGTTGATATTCCTGAAACAGAAGGAACAGATATTCTGCGTTTCAAGTTTGCAACGTCGGCTGCCAATGTTATGGGCAAGCAATTAGTTTCTTCTGAATCGGCTACCTGGCTCAATGAACATTTTCTTTCATCCTGGGGCGATGTAAAAAAAGCAATTGATCTGTATTTCCTCGGTGGAGTGAATCATATTTTTTATCATGGTACAGAGTATTCACCGAAGGAAGCAAAATGGCCGGGCTGGTTGTTTTATGCAGCGGTACATTTTCAGCCAACAAACCCACAGTGGAAAGATTTTCATGTATTGAATGAATACATCACCCGTACACAAAGCTTTTTGCAAAAAGGTAAACCGGATAATGATGTGCTTTTGTATTATCCAATTGTCGACCGTTATTCAGAATCGGGCAATGCGTTACTTCAGCATTTCGATGGCATGGAACGTAATTTTGAAAAGACCGAGTTTGAACATGTGTCGAAATGGATGGTAGAAAAAGGATACAGTTTTGATTTCTTTTCTGAACGTCAGTTGCAGCGTTTTACCAGCAAAGGCAGCAATATCATCAGCGGTGGAAATGTGTATCGTACTATTTTATTACCTGCAAATAAACTCATTAATGAACAGTCATTTCAGCAGTTGCTGAAACTTGCAAAGCAGGGTGCAACAATTCTTATTTATAAAAACCTTCCGCAGGATGTGCCGGGCTTTGGTGAGTTGGATGCAAGAAGAAAAACATTTCAGCAATTGATCAGTCAATTGAAGTTTTCAAAATCAGATAACCTGCAGAAAGCAATTGTGGGGAAAGGCGCTTTCATGATCAGCGATGATCTGGATGTGTTGTTATTGACAGCTAAAGCAAGAAAAGAAAGTTATACAGAAAAAGGTCTGTCTGTTCTTCGCCGTAAAAACAGCGAAGGAACAGTATGGTTAATTAATAACCGCACAGATAACGCATTCGAAGAATGGATTGAAATAAACAGCAATGCTGTATCATTTGGATTATTTGATGCGATGACAGGGAAAAAAGGACTTGCAAAATGGAGGAAGAATGCAAAAGGTGGAGTTGAAGTATTGCTGCAACTGCAATCGTACGAAGCAATCATTATTCAATCATATAATGTAAAAAAGAGCGGAGCGGTTTATCCATACAAAGAAGCCGTCAGCAAACCACAGGACATAAAAGGGAACTGGGTGATAACATTTCTTGATGGCGGCCCAACTCTTCCATCTTCCATCAAAACAGATCAGCTGATTTCATGGACTGAATTGGGTGGAGCGGATGTAAAGAATTTTTCAGGTACAGCGAAGTATAGTGTTGAGTTTGAAAAACCTGCAGAAAATTCTTCATCATACTTACTGAATCTTGGTAAAGTAAATGAAACCGCAGAAGTATTTTTAAATGGAAAGAGAATTGCAACACTGATTGGTCCGGTATTTCAGTGTGTAATTCCTGCAACTGCATTTCAGCAAAAGAATAAACTGGAAATCATTGTTGCCAACCTGATGGCAAACCGTATTTCATATATGGACAGAAATAATCTTCCATGGAAAATATTTTATAATACCAATATGCCTGCAAGGAAGAAAGAGAATGTAAAGAATGGATTGTTTGATGCATCAGCATGGAAGCCACTGTCATCCGGTTTGCTTGGACCGGTAACAATCACTCCGTTAAAATAAAATCGAAAATGAAAAGAAGAACGTTGATCAAACAGCTGGCCGCATCTGTTCCTGCATTATGGCTGTCACAACATGCAGATGCTGCTTCGTTCTTTGCAGCTGATGAACTTTCTTTAGCTGAAGGCCCTTTTCAGCCAACATGGGAATCATTGCAGCAATACAAAACGCCTGATTGGTTCCGTAATGCAAAATTTGGTATCTGGGCGCATTGGGGCCCGCAATGTCAACCGGAATTTGGCGATTGGTATGCGAGAGAAATGTACATGGAAGGAAATCCAAAGTATAAATATCATGTTGAGAAATATGGCCACCCTTCTTTATTTGGATTTAAAGATGTGATTCACGAATGGAAAGCTGAGAACTGGAATCCGGAGGAATTATTATCACTTTATAAAAGTGCCGGTGCAAAATATTTTATGGCACTGGCCAATCATCACGATAATTTTGATTTGTATAACAGCAAACACCATTCATGGAACTCAACAAAGATCGGCCCTAAGAAAGATTTGATTGGTGGGTGGGCGAAAGCAGCAAGAAAGCAGGGCTTGCATTTTGGTGTAAGCGTACATGCGGCACATGCATGGAACTGGTATGAAACGGCACAACGTTCTGATAAAAATGGGCCATATGCCGGTGTACCTTATGATGGAAAGCTCACTAAGAAAGACGGTAAAGCCCGCCTGAATGACGTAGTCGGGCAGGGAAAATGGTGGGATGGTTTGGATCCGCAGGAACTCTATGCACAGAATCATCCATTGAGTGAAAACAGCTCAGACAATAACGGTATTCATAAACAATGGAATTGGGGTAATGGAGTAAGCGTTCCTTCCAAAGCATATTGCGACAAGTTTCTGAAGCGTACCATTGATCTGATTGATCAGTACAATCCAGACATTGTTTACTTTGATGATACAGCTTTACCATTATGGCCCATCAGTGATGCAGGATTAAAGATTGCGGCACACATGTATAACAGGAGTATACAAAAACATGGTTCACTGCAGGCAGTCATCAATGGTAAAATACTGGATGAACAGCAGCGTAAATGCATGGTATGGGATATTGAACGGGGACAAAGTAATCAAATTGAACCTTTACCCTGGCAAACAGATACATGCATAGGGAGTTGGCATTATAACAAACCGATATTTGATAATCATAAATATAAATCTGCTAAAACGGTAATTCATACGTTGATTGATGTGGTGAGCAAGAATGGCAATTTATGTTTGAGTGTTCCTGTAAAAGGCGATGGTACAATTGACAGCGATGAACGGAAGATCGTTGAAGAAATTGGACAGTGGATGCAGATCAACAGCGAATGTATTTATGATACAAGGCCATGGAAAATATTTGGTGAAGGACCTTCAATTGCCAATGCAGCACCATTAAATGCGCAGGGATTTAATGAAGGAAAAGGAAAACCATTTACACATGAAGACATTAGATTCACAGTAAAGGGAAATACACTCTATGCCTGTTTCTTAGGCTGGCCCGAATCGCAGCAGTTGATGGTGAAATCAATTTTGTCCAACGCAGGAACTGTTGAATTACTGGGTCATGGTAAAGTTGAGTTTACTTCAGGCACTGATGGATTAAAAGTACAACTGCCATCACAAAGACCTTGTGAAAACGCATATGTACTGAAAATAGAAGGTGCAAATCTTAAATAAAAAATCATGCAACAAAAAAGCATTACAAAAATATTTCTTCTCTGCGCTCTCTGCGCCTCTGCGTGCCAAATTAATGCACAGATCGGAAAGCGTTTTTCCTCTGAGAAAAAAATTGTAAAAGATCCGGTTACAGGAACCATGCTTACTTTTTTAACGAGTACGCAAAACGGTGATGCAAAAATTTATCAAACCCATAATCAATGGACATCCGACGGACAATGGCTGATCTTCCGTTCTAACAGGGTAAGAGGCGAAGCAATGGCGGTGAATGAAAAAACCGGAGATATTGTACAGGTAACAGAAGGCGGTTTCACAGGTATGCTGAATGTTGCACGTAAATCAATGAAGCTTTATTTCATGCGCAACGAACGGACAGATACAATTCCTGTCACTCCCGGTGATACAGCCCGCCGCCGTGTACAACGTCCTGTACAGATCATTGAAGTAAATCTTGAAAAATTATTTGCCGATAGTAAAGCAGGTACATTAAAAAAAGCAGATGCTTATCAACGTGTTTGTGGTACTACTCCAAAAGAATTGGGTGCAGGTGGTGATATGGCTTTAGATGGCGATGAAGACTGGGCATACTTTCGTGTAGGCCTGCAGGAAGCAGCAAAACATTTGCCAGCAGGTACAGCACTTGAAAAAAACTTCGGTCCGAGAAATATGGGCGCAGGCCCATCGGGTATTGCAGGAATGAATATTCATACCGGTGAAATAAAATATGTGATATCTGTTCCATTTCAAGTTGGACATATACAAACCAATCCGTGGGTGGCAGGTGAAATTGTTTTCTGTTGGGAAACTGGCGGTAAATCACCACAACGTACATGGACAGTGATGAGTGATGGAACTGGTCTTCGTGCTTTGTATCCTGAATCAGATTATGAATGGGTAACACATGAAGCCGTAATTGGTAAAGATGAAGTTGCCATTGCAATTATGGGTCACAGGAAAATTCCGGGTACAACGAAAACAGCTGCGGAAGGAACTGCAGTGAGTGGTGCTAATCCAGGGCAGGAAGCTGCATGGGGCCCATCTGGTACAAGAGAAAAGCCAACAGGATTAGGTATTGTGAATCTCCGTACAAGACAAATGGTAATTGCAGGACAAACAAAAACTGGCAGTGGCTTGTGGCATGTGAGTGGTTCGCCTGATGGTAGATGGGCTGTGGGAGATGACTTTGCAAGAAATATTTATCTGATCGACCGTCATACAGGAGAAATGATCTTATTATCTGCAGGACATAAAACAACTGCAGGCGATCATCCGCATCCTACGATGAGTCCTGATGGAACAAAGATTCAAATTCAATCAGCCATGCTTTCAGCCGATAACAGATCCATGAACATTTGTATTATACCTGTACCTGAAGAATGGTTGAAGAGAACGTATAAGGATTGAGTGAACCGATTATAAATTTTAAGAGATATTAAAATGAAGAACTTGAATTTTCTTTTGACATTGATCTGCAGTGTATCAATGTTTAACAGCAGTATTGCTCAGAAAAATGCCATCATCAAAAGTCCGGATAATAAAATTGCTGTAGAAGTATTGCTGAATAAAGATCAGCAGCTGGTTTATAATATCAAATATTTGAATGTGGCTGTATTGCAAAACTCGGCTCTTGGTATTGTAAGAGAGGATGCAGATTTTTCAACCGGTATGCAATGGGTAACTGTTTCCGGTCAACTGCTGATTAAAGACAATTACAGAATACTTACTGCAAAAAAATCTTCCATCAGGTATTCTGCTAACAGGAAAGTGGTTACTGTTAAAAATAAGGAAGGCGGTAAAATGAATATTGTTTTCCAGGTGTCCAACGATGGGGTGGCATTCAGGTATGATTTTCCAGAAACATCAACTGATATTAAAGAAATAAAACAGGAAGCAACCAGTTTTCATTTCTATGAAGGAACCAAAGCATGGTTACAACCCAAGACAGAAGCACAAAGCGGATGGGAACACAGCAATCCATCTTATGAAGCACATTATATGATGGATATTAAAACAGGAACACCTTCACCCGGAAAGAACGGGTGGATCTATCCTGCCATGTTTCACTATAAGAATGCATGGATGCTGATTACTGAAGCTGCACTGGGAAGAACTTATTGCGGAACAGCTTTACAACAGTTTTCAGAAAACAACGAATACAAAATTAATTTCCCGCAGGAAGCAGAAAAATTTACCAATGGTGCATTATTTCCTCAATCAACCCTGCCCTGGCAAATGCCCTGGCGCATCATCGCAATCGGAAGTTTAAAAACGATTGCTGAATCTACACTGGGAACTGATCTTGCTTTTCCTGCAAAAAAAATGCCTGCCTACCAAACAGGTAGGGATGCAGATTTTATTAAACCCGGAAGAGCATCATGGAGCTGGATCATGAGCAAGGATGATTACATTATTTACGCTGAACAGAAAAAATACATTGATTACGCAGCCGATATGCATTGGGAATATTGTTTGATTGATGCAGCATGGGACAAAAAAATCGGCTATGATAAACTAAAAGAACTGGCTGATTATGCAGCAACAAAAAAAGTTGGTTTGTTATTGTGGTATAATTCTGCGGGAGCATGGAACACAGTAAAGTATACACCAAAAGATAAGATGCTGACACATGAAAGCAGGATCAAAGAATTTGCAATTCTGCAGAAAATGGGCATCAAAGGAATTAAAACCGATTTTTTTGCAGGCGACGGTCAGTCGATGATTAATTATTACCAGGATATTCTGGAAGATGCTGCAACCTATCATTTACTGGTGAACTTTCATGGAGCCACATTGCCAAGAGGCTGGCAGAGAACCTATCCCAACTTAATGACAACGGAAGCAGTGTATGGTTATGAAATGATCACTTTTAACCAGAAGGATGCTGATGTTGCAGCATCGCATATGGTGATGAGTGTATTTGCACGCAATGCATTTGATCCAATGGATTTTACTCCGGTAAGTCTGTATAAAATTCCCCGCATCAACAGGAAAACAAGCAGTGCATTTGAACTGGCAACCTCGGTGATTTTTTTATCAGGCATTCAGCATTATGTAGAAGGTCCGGAAGGAATGGCGAAGATGCCAACTGCTGTTAAAGAATATATGCAAAAAGTACCTGTGGCCTGGGATGAAGTGAAATTCATTGATGGCTATCCGGGTAAACATTATGCAGTGGCAAGAAGATCAGGGAAGAAATGGTATGTGGCAGCGATTAATGGAGATACTGTACAAAAGCAGATTTCCGTAAACTTCTCATTTATTGGAGCAGGAAAAACAGGAAATATTTTTCATACAAATGAGAACGGAGAAATTGTATCAGAAAGCTATCCTGTTAAGCCGGGCGAAAGAAAAACAATAAGTGTAAAGCCCAATGATGGATTTGTGATTGTGTTTGAATAAGAAGTATGAAAGAAATAATTGTTACAGTTATATTTTCAGTTTTGCTGAATACAGTGGGTGCACAAAAGAACAATGTGCCAAAACCATTGTATGATGATCCTGTTTATCATGGTGCGGCTGATCCTATAATTATTTATAATAAACAGGTGAAGAAGTGGTGGATGTTTTATACCAACAGGAGATCGTCTATCAATGATTCAACAGTGCAGTGGGTTCATGGAACAAGAATCGGTATTGCAGAAAGCAAAGACGGAGTAAAATGGAAATACGTTGATACAGCCAATATTAATTATCGCCCTGATGTTGGCTACACACATTGGGCACCCGATGTAATTGAACACAATGGAATGTATCACATGTATCTCACCTATGTGCCGGGCACATTTAAAGACTGGAATCATCCGAGAGTGATCGTTCATCTTACCAGTAAAGATTTAAAGAACTGGAACTATCAGTCAACACTAAAGCTTGTCAACGAAAAAGTAATTGATGCAGCAGTGTACAAAGTGAATGATACTACTTTCCGTATGTGGTACAACAATGAGAAAGATGGTAAGAGTATTTATTATGCCGACAGTAAAGATTTATACAACTGGGTTGACAAAGGGAAAGCCATTGCTGCAAGAGGTGAAGGACCGAAAACATTTTACTGGCAGGGAAAATATTTTATGATCGTGGATGCATGGAAAGGAATGGAAGTGTATTCATCTGATGATTTATTGAACTGGAAGAAACAACCCAAACGAATATTGGAAGAGCCGGGCAAAGGAAAAGATGACCAGGCGATTGGCGGACATTGTGATGTGGTGGTAAATAAAGATGGTCGTGCTTTAGTGTATTACTTCACCCATCCCGGAAGAAGCAAAGCAAATCCTGCGGCAAGAGGATCCTTTGATGATAAACGAAGTGTGATACAGGTAGCAGAATTAAAATATGTAAACAATGAAATTGTCTGCGACCGTGATGCACCGATTGCAGGAAATAAAAAAGGAGTAAAGATCTTATGAAGAAATTAGTGGTATTGATTTGTTTGTTTGCTGTTGCATCAGTAACGACTGCACAGGAATATATCATCACCAAATATGGTGTAAGCAACGACAGCACAAAACTCAACACCGTTGCCATTCAAAACGTGATTGATAAAGTCGAAGCAAATGGCGGTGGTACAATTGTTATTCCCAAAGGTGTGTACTTAACCGGCGCTTTGTTCTTCAAACCAAAAACGAAGTTGTTGTTGCAGGAAGGCGCAAAGCTGAAAGGTTCGGATAATATTGATAACTATCCATTGATCCCTTCACGTATGGAGGGCCGGAGTATTTACTACTATGCAGCACTCATCAACGCATATCATGTAGATAGCTTCCAGATAGCAGGACCGGGCACGATTGATGGTAATGGACTTCGTTACTGGGAATATTTTTGGTTTTACCGTGACTCAGTAAAAAAAGTTGGCCGTTCTGCTACCAATCTCGAAGTACATCGTCCACGTTTGCTGTTTATCTGGGGCTGCAATAATGTAACCATTCAAAATGTAAAACTGCACAACTCAGGTTTCTGGACAACACATTTATATCAATGTACCAATGTGCTGATCGAAAACTGTGATATCCGTTCACCGTTTAAGCCGGTGAAAGCACCAAGCACCGACGGTATTGATATTGACGTTTGCAAAAAAGTAACGATTCGGAAATGTTATATCTCCGTAAACGATGATGCCGTTT
Organism: uncultured Chitinophagaceae bacterium; assembly: GCA_964580775.1. Taxonomy (GTDB): domain Bacteria; phylum Bacteroidota; class Bacteroidia; order Chitinophagales; family Chitinophagaceae; genus Lacibacter. The sequence continues at coordinate 81,095 of CAZOLW010000011.1, forward strand.
GCATTAAAGGAGGCAAGGGCCCCGATGCACATCAACGTGCTGAGAACGGAATAGTGGAAGATATTTTAATTGAAGATTGTGTGTTTGGTGAATCGCATGGTACGTTAACATTCGGCAGTGAAAGTATTCATGCACGGAATATCATCATGCGGAATTGCAGGATGGAACACAATACATCAATCCTGCGTTTAAAAATGCGTCCTGACACCTATCAGATATATGAAAATATCCGCATTGAAAATATCACCGGTAAATGCGGAACCATCATCAGCATGGCACCGTGGACGCAGTTTTTTGATATGGGTGGCAGTAAGGAGAAGCCATTTACTATTGTTCGCAAGATCAGCTTCTCCAATATCAATGTGGAATGCAAAACAATTGGGACGATGGAAGGCAATCCTGCCGATACTGTTTCAAATATTGTGTTCAGGAATATTACAGCAAAGGCAGAAGCAGCTACGTTGAAAACCAAGTATACCGGAATTGAATTTGAAAAGGTAATGGTGAATGGAACGCCGTTTAGTCTGAAGAAAAACTGATGCAGGATAAACTGTACATCTGTGCAGAAACAGATCAACAACATAATAGATGATGCCTTAACTTTCAAGCTGAAATAATCTTACAGAAATGTCTTACTCAGCAAATGAACAACGTTATCAGCAAATGCAATACCGCCGCTGCGGAAAAAGCGGTATTCAGTTATCTGCACTTTCATTAGGCTTATGGCACAACTTCGGTGATGTGGATGATGAAGCGGTGTATCGCAAAACCTTACATACAGCTTTTGATTGTGGCATTACACATTTTGATCTTGCTAATAATTATGGCCCGTCGCCAGGAAGTGCCGAAATTAATTTCGGAAAAATTTTAAAAGAAGATTTTGCTGCTTACCGTGATGAATTGATCATCTCTACCAAAGCAGGTTATTATATGTGGCCGGGTCCTTATGGCGAATGGGGCAGTAAGAAAAACCTGGTTGCAAGTTTGAATCAAAGTTTAAAACGAATGCAGCTCGATTATGTTGATATATTTTATCATCACCGCCCCGACCCAGATACGCCATTGGAAGAAACAATGACTGCATTGGATTTGATTGTTCGTCAGGGGAAAGCATTATATGTTGGTATTTCTAATTACAAAAGCGCAGAAGCTGCAAAAGCATTTGAACTATTAAAACAATTAGGCACGCCCTGTATAATTCATCAACCCAAATATTCCATGTTTGAAAGATGGGTGGAGAAAGATGGTCTGTTGAATGTGCTTGAATCAAACGGAGTTGGTTGTATTCCGTTCTCGCCATTAGCGCAGGGCCTGTTAACGAATAAATATCTCAAGGGTATTCCTGAAGGTTCAAGAGCAACAAAAGGAGTGTTTCTGAAGCAGGAACAGATTACGGAAGAAGTGTTGACGAAAGTAAGAGCATTGAACGCCATTGCAACAGAACGCAATCAATCGCTGGCACAAATGGCATTGGCCTGGTTGTTAAAAGATGAACGTGTAACATCGGTGTTGATCGGTGCAAGCAGTTCAGCTCAGTTGCTTGATTCAGTTGAATGTTTAAAAAACCTGGGTTTTACAGCAGAGGAATTGACGAAGATTGAAACAATTTTAAACGGATAATGAGCAGTGTATTCAAATCAATATTATTTCTTGTTCTCCTGACAAACAGTATTTCTGCGTTTACACAAAAGAAGAATAATGCTATCTATTCCGGTGTTTCCTGGTACGATGAAAAAGGAAATGCAGTAAGTGCACATGGAGCAAACATTGTAAAAGAAAACGGGAAGTATTATTTGTTTGGCGAACGTCACGATGATACAAGTAATGCTTTTGTTGGCTTCAACTGTTATTCTTCAGCCGATTTATACAACTGGAAATTTGAACGCATTGCATTGCCGCTTCAGCAGTCAGGTAAGCTGGGCCCAAAACGTGTAGGTGAACGGCCAAAAGTAATGAAGTGTCCATCAACAGGTGAATACATCATGTACATGCATGCAGACACACTCGGTTATGTTGATCAGTTTGTTGGTTATGCAACATCAAAAAAAATCACCGGGCCTTATACTTTTCATGGACCATTACTGTTTAATGGCAAACCCATCCGTAAATGGGATATGGGTACTTTCCGGGATAAAGATGGTAGTGGTTATGTATTGCTGCATGGCGGTGATATTTACAAGTTGAATGATGATTATAAAAGCATCAGCGAACAAGTGAACAAAGCGTTTGAACGTGGTTTTGAATCGCCTGCTATTTTTCACAAAGACAGTTTGTATTATTTCTTGGGTTCTGATCTTACAGGTTGGGAACGTAACGATAACTATTATTTCACTTCCACTTCATTAAAAGGCCCATGGACAAAGAGAGGATTCTTTGCTCCACAGGGCACACTTACCTGGAACTCGCAAACAACATTTGTATTACCCATAGAAGGAACAAAAGAAACAACCTATATGTTCATGGGCGATCGTTGGTCGTTTCCAAAACAGGCAACTGCTGCAACTTATGTGTGGCAACCGCTTACTGTTTCAGGTTACAACATTTCATTGCCTGAATTTAAAGAAGCATGGAAGGTTGATCAATCAACAGGTATAGCATCAACAGTATCAGTCAACAGAAAAACAAATGCAGCTACTGATCAGCAAATAATTTATTCTGGTAACTGGCAACAGGATACGTTGACGGTAAAAAGTGCTGATGTAAAAGATGCTTCTTTCTCCTTCACTGTAAAGGCAACACAGATTGGTATTTACGGATTGGCACGGCCCGATGGCGGTTATGCTGGCATTACTATCCGTAACAGCAAAGGCAAAACAGTTCTCAGTTCTTCAATCGATCTGTATTCAAAATACCCAGCTGTGTTGTTGAAGTTTCTGAGTCCGGTATTGAAGAAAGATAATTATACTGTAACGGTTACTGTGTTGGGTGAAAAATGGTGGTGGAAAGAAAAGTCGGGAAGGCTTTCGGGCAGTAAAGGAAATTTTATATCAGTTGAGAAAATAGTTGTTGCGGAATAAAAAGAATAGAAGTAAAATAATTTATACAGCATGAAATACATTTTATTAAGGCGACAGGTCTTTACGTTTTTTTTAGCGACGCTGTTCAGCAATTTGCTTGCACAAAAGCAGAATATTATTCGCCCGGGTGAAGTATGGCCGGATAAAGATGGTAATCATATCCAGGCACATGGCGGTGGAATCATCAAAATAAAAAACACCTATTACTGGTATGGAGAAGAGCGCAGGCAGGGACTGGATTCGAATTTTCGGTATGTCAGCTGTTATTCTTCTGCAGATCTCGTTAACTGGAAATTTACAGGAGATGCTTTAAAACTGTCAGAACCTGACAGTGCAGGAAAATATTGGGTGCTTGAGCGTCCTAAAGTGTTCTATAATAAAAAGACGAAGAAGTATGTCATGTATTTTCATCTGGATGGCCCCGGCAATGGTGAAAGCGGGCATTCTTATAAAATAGCAAGGGTGGCAACTGCTGTTAGTAATAAACCGGAGGGCCCGTTTAAGTATGTTCGTAGTTTTCGGCCACTGGGCAAAGAGAGCAGGGATATTGGACAGTTCATCGATGATGACGGATCAGCCTATCTTGTATTTGAAAGCCGGCCAACGAAAGGGTTTTACATCGCAAAACTTTCCGAAGATTACCTCGATGTAGAAAAGGAAATTGCATTTATACAGGCACCACTGGAAGGAGGTGCTATTGTGCATTATGATGGTCTTTATTATGCCATTGGCTCCGCCTTAACGGGCTGGAATCCGAATCCGAATAAGTTTGCAACTGCAAAATCATTGTCAGGGCCCTGGTCTGAATTTAAAGATATTGCTCCTCCGGGAACTAAAACATACGGCTCCCAATCCACCATGATGATTAAAGTAGTTGGCACAAAATCAACAACGGTGATATTTATGGCTGATATTTGGAAACCGAAAACACAATGGGACTCCCGTTATTTGTGGATGCCGCTGGAAATTGGAGAAGGTAAACTTTGGCTTCCCGAACCGAAACAATGGACATTAAATATAAAAACAGGGGAAGCAACTATTATCAGCGTTCAGTAATTATTGGCAGATGTGAATGTTTAGTTTGAAATTGTATAAATAAGAATTTGTTTTAATCAGCAACTTTGAAATGAATAAAAAAGATACCATGATCAGAAAAGGATATCGGCATACTGTTGTTTTTACAGGTATTTTTTTAATCCTGTCAGCATTTCTGTTTGCCCAAAAGCCTAAGCCACCCATTATAGGGTGGAGCAGCTGGAATCATTTTCATATCAACATCAGTGAACAAATGATCCGTGAACAGGCCGATGCAATGATTAGTTCAGGCTTGTATGATGCAGGTTACCGGTTCATTAATATTGATGATGGTTATTTTGGAGGAAGAGATTCATCAGGTAAACTATTTTCTCATCTCACAAAGTTTCCCTCGGGCATGAAAGCACTTGCTGCCTATATTCACAGCAAAGGTTTAAAGGCTGGCATTTATACCGATGCGGGTGTTAATACCTGTGGTTCCATGTATGATAAAGACCCCAATGGTTTTGGTGTAGGTATTTACGGACACATTCAGCAGGATTGCAATTTATTTTTTAACGAGTGGAACTATGATTTTTTAAAAGTGGATTGGTGCGGCGGAGAAAAAATGAAACTGGATGAACAAACTGAATACACAAAGATCATTGATGCCGTAAAAGCCATCAACAGGAATCTTGTATTCAATGTATGCCGCTGGAAGTTCCCTGGTGAATGGGCCATTACAAAAGCAGATTCATGGCGTATCTCGGGCGACATCAGGGAAAATTTTTCTTCTATTCTTAAGATCATCGATCTCAATGCCGATCTGTATAAATATGCATCGCCCGGTCATTACAACGATATGGATATGCTGCAGGTGGGTCGTGGTATGAGTTATGAAGAAGATAAAACACATTTCTCTATGTGGTGTATGATGAACTCTCCTTTACTTGCAGGGAACGATCTGCGAAACATGAGTAAAGAAACAATCGAAATACTCAGCAACAAAGAACTCATTGCCATTAACCAGGATATTACATTTGTACAGGCACAACGGATGCTGAAAGAAAATGAACTGGAGGTTTGGGTGAAGCGTTTGGGCAAAGGCAAACAGAAAGCAATTGCCATAATTAATCGTGGAGGGAAAGAACAGGTGTTTACGGTTTCTGCTGCAAAATTCGGCATCAGTAAAAACAGTAAACTGAGGGATCTTTGGTTGCACAAAGACCTTGGAAAAATTGGAACAGAAAAAACATTCACCATTCCCAAACATGGAATTGTGGTATTGAAAGTTGATTAATCACACGAACTCAATATAAGTCATATGAAAAAAGTAATCTTCCTTTTTCTCAGTGTTCAATGCATCCTGTTATCTGTGCCTGCGCAGGTAAAAGTTGATCGTCTCCGCACAGAAAATTTGCAAAACCCCATTGGCATCGATGTGCTGCAACCGTATTTCAGCTGGCAGTTAATTTCTGATCAGCGAAATGTAATGCAGTCTGCTTATGAAATAAGAGTGGGTACTGTGCCATCTGCTTTGGTAAAAGGCGAAGCAAGCTGGAAGAGTGGAAAGATCAGTTCCGATCAATCAATTCATGTTCCGTACAAAGGCGCAGCATTAGCATCAGGTAAAAAATATTACTGGCAGGTGCGTGTGTGGGATAATAATGGAAAAGCATCTGCGTGGAGCACAGTTGCGTTTTGGCAAATGGGTTTGCTGACACCAACTGACTGGAAAGCACAATGGATTGAACCTGGCTTTACCGAAGACAAGGAATTTGCAGCACCATTAATGCGCAAAGAATTTGCCAATGGCAAAAAAATAAAATCAGCAACAGCCTACATTACTGCACATGGTTTGTACGAAGCACAGATCAATGGCAAGCGTGTAGGTGATGCATATCTCACCCCCGGCTGGACGAGTTATAACAAACGTCTGCAATACCAGGCCTATGATGTAACTGATTTGTTGAAAAGCGGTGCCAATGCAATTGCCGTAACATTAGGTGACGGATGGTATCGTGGAAACTTCTCCTTCGATAACAAAAGAAATATTTACGGAAAAGATATTGCACTGCTGTTTCAACTGGAGATCGTTTATGCAGATGGAACAACAGCAACCATTGCATCAGATGCAAGCTGGAAATCTTCCACCGGTGCCATCCGTTCGAACGGTATTTATTTAGGTGAAACCATTGATGCAAGACAGGAAAAGAACGGATGGACAGTTGCAGGTTATGATGATAAGAACTGGACTGCTGTGAAAACAGCCGATTTCTCAAAGAATATTTTAGTGGCCAACTATAACGAGCCCATCAAAAAGCATGAAACATTTTCTTCGGTTAAAGTAATCACCACACCAAAGAAAGAAAAGGTGATCGACTTTGGACAAAACCTTGTTGGTTGGGTGCAGTTAAAAGTAAGAGGAAAAGCAGGTGACACAATACGAGTATCGCATGCAGAAGTGTTAGACAAGAAAGGAAATTTTTATACCGACAATCTGCGTGCTGCAAAAGCGCAGGCTGTATATGTACTGAAAGGAAACGGCGAAGAACTGTTTGAACCGCATTTTACTTTTTTCGGTTTCCGTTACATCAAAGTGGAAGGTATTGCCGGCGAATTGCAGCCGGAGAATTTTACTGCGGTTGCTTTGTATTCTGATATGCAGCAAACAGGAAGCTTCACTTCATCTGATACACTCATCAATCAACTGCAGCATAATATTGAATGGGGATTGAGAGGGAATTTTTTAGATGTGCCAACCGATTGTCCGCAGCGTGATGAACGTATGGGCTGGACAGGTGATGCACAGGCTTTCTTTCGCACAGCTACTTTTTTACGTGGTGTCAATAATTTTTTCAGCAAGTGGTTAAAAGATTTGTCAGCGGATCAATTGAAGACAGGCAGTGTGCCGCATGTTATTCCAAATCCGTTAGGCGAACAGGGATGGGCAGCAGGCGGCAGTGCAGGCTGGGCCGATGTATCAACCATCATCCCATGGGAAATGTATGTAGTGTATGGCGATAAACGCATTTTAGAAAACCAGTACAGCAGTATGAAGGCATGGGTTGGTTATATGCAATCGCAAAGCACCAATGATCTGTGGAATAAAGGCAATCACTTTGGCGATTGGTTGTTTTATACCATGGCTGATGATAATGACGGTAGAGCAGCCATCACCAATAAACAGTTGATTGCACAATGCTTTTATGCCTACTCCACACAATTGCTCATTAATGCAGCAAAAGAATTGGGAAAGAATGATGATGTAACCACTTACACGGCCCTACTGAAAAAAATAAAAGAAGCATTTCTGAAAGAATATACCACGCCGAATGGTGCAACTATGAGCAACACACAAACATCGTATGTGCTGGCATTGCAGTTCGATCTGTTTCCGGAAGAATTACGTCAGCAGGCAGCCGACCGTTTGGTAAACAACATCAAACAGTACGGCAATCATTTAACAACAGGATTCCTCGGCACGCCTTATCTCTGTCATGTGTTGAGTCGTTATGGTTATTCTGATGTGGCGTATACCCTGTTATTGCAAAAAACCTATCCATCCTGGTTGTATCCTGTAACAAAAGGAGCAACTACAATCTGGGAACGTTGGGATGGTATCCGCACCAACGGCGATTTCCAGGCCGTTACCATGAACTCTTTTAACCATTATGCATACGGCGCCATTGGCGATTGGATGTATCGTGTAATGGTTGGTTTGGATACAGACAAGGATGCTGTTGGTTATAAGAAGATCCGTATTCAACCGCATGTGGGCGGAACATTTACACATGCATCAGCAACATATGAAACACAGTACGGCAAACTCAGCAGTGGCTGGAAAATACAGGATGGAAAATTGATCCTGCATGCTTTAGTTCCGGCCAATACAACGGCCACTATTTATATTCCTGCAACTGCTGCAACAGATGTGCTGGAAAACGGACAGCCGCTATCGTCAGTAAAAGAGATACAGGTTGTGGGTAAAGAGAAAGAATATGTGGTGGTGAAAGTTGGTTCAGGGAAATATGAATTTAGTGCGGGGTATAAAGCGAAGTAAAGGCAATTAGGAAAGCATGATGTAACCAGCGATATTGCTGGTAGCATCTTCTGTTGCGTCGCACTCTTCGAATGTCGTAATTCTATTCAGTATTCTAAATCCCGGGAGCGGCTAGGGCCGGACCATGGGTGGACGGAAAGCGTCGGCGTCTTTTGGAATTTCCATCAACTTTTGACATATTTGCTCATTATGAAGTACACTTTGACCCTAATGATAACACTTCTTGCTACCGTGGGCTGCAAGAAATCCAAATCAGTGCCAGAAGAGATTAAGCCTTCCATCGAAACGCCTATTAATTTTTCGGCCAGTGATGGAGCTTTTGTAGATCGGATAGCTTTAACCTGGAGTGCTGCACCTAAGGCTAAGAATTATGTGGTTTACAAATTCGACAGCACGACAATGAACTATAAGGTTATAGGAAAAACAGAAAGCACTTCGTTTGATGACACATTGGACATTGCGCCAGGCAAAACCCGGTTTTATAAATTAAAAGTAGAAAATACTGCACAGGAGTTCAGCGATTTTACACCTTATAATGATGGCTATGCTGATTATTTCAAAGCACCTATTAACGTACAGGCCAGTGACGGAACAGAGGATGGCCAAGTTGTTGTTAATTGGCAGAGAACAAAAGGCGCTGTAGAGTTTGCAGTATTCAGAGGATCATCTGAATCGGGCAGTTACAATGAAGTTTATCGAACTGCTGATAGTGTGTTTAAAGATAATTCAGTGGCCAGTGAGCAAAAGTATTATTATAAAGTGAAAGCTTTCAACAGGCGGCTGGGATTGAGCGATTATTCGAATGTTGATAGCGGTTATAAACAAGGTGCATATACATTAGTTAAAATAATTGGTAGCCAAGGTAGTGGCCCTGGTCAATTTAGCTGGCCCTATGGTTTAGCTATCAACCGTAATAATGGTTTGCTGTATGTGTCTGATCATGGTAATAACCGCATTCAGGTATTAACTACAGATGGAGTGTTTCAATGGAAGTTTGGTCGTAATTTATTAAGACCCCGTGGTATTGCGTTCGATAATAATGGAAATCTTTTCATAGCCAATTCAGAAGCGAACAACATAATTAAGTACTCAGCTGCTGATACTGTTATAGCTGTCGCAACTTGGGGAAGTAGTGGCACAGGGCCCGGACAATTTAATTATATGAGAGGCATCGCATGCGATAATGCTGGTAATGTTTATGTAGTAGATCATAACAATCATCGCATCCAAAAGTTTACCAATCAAGGTAGTTTTCTTTTGTCATGGGGTGGAGGGCCCAGTACAAATGCCGGAAGCTTTCAGTATCCTTTTGGTATCTTAATCAACAATAGTGGTAATGTGTTGGTTTCTGATGCTACAGAAAGTGGTTCAAGAAGAATTCAAACATTCTCTGCTTCAGGAAATCTCTTAAGCAGCTATTCTTTAAGTACTTTTCCGGGAGGGTTGGGCATTGCGATGGACACAGATGGGAATTTATATGTAACTGTGTATAATGAGGTTTTGAAGATTGGGCCGGATGGTAACGTTAAAGCAAGGTTTGGCAAAGGCTCATTATCTCTTGCCAGTGGCATTGCAGTAGATGCACAAGGAAACGTATATGTATCTGATGAGTCAGAGGGACGTATCCTTAAGTTCTCTAAGGGATAGAAAAATGAAATCCAGTTTCACTTCCGTAGCAGCAGTTCCATTCTAAAACAAGAAATTTTATGAACACACGCTTTCAAAGTATATGCATTCTCGTTTGTTGCTTTCTTTTGTCTTGTTTCGCAGCATTCTATGACAAATCCAAAACTAAGTCAGCCTGGGGTCTGGCCTTAGCCGACCCCCGGGAGTTAGAATGTATCTTTAAACATGGCAGTTCGTACACAACATGAGTAAATATTTTAAAAGCTTATAAAAATGGGACACATCAAAGAACCGGATGGCGTTGACTTTATTATTAATGGAAAGCCTTTGACAGATAAAGAAAAAAAAGCCATCAGCGAATTTATCAAAGCAGATAAAGCAAAAATTGCAGGGAAAAAACTTCGAAAGTCAAACGCTGCTAACAGCAAAAAGTTAACTACTGCTTAATTTCAGTGCCTTCTTCCGGCTAAGTACGAACCGACAAGATACAGGCTTTTCGTCGCCTCGGGAATAAGTAAGAATCCACTATTTTCTACTGTAACAGTACAGGATGTCCCTTTCTCCCAATCCGCTTATTTTTATCCCATTGCTAAAGCACGCTGTATGAAAAGATTTCTCTCTGTCATTCTTCTTTCTTGTTTTGTGTTAGCGGTTTCCGCCGCTTCTTCCAACCAATACAATTTGTTAATTGCTCCCGGCACCTTATCCGAAACTTCGGTAGTACTGTTATGGGATAAGCAATATGCAAAAGATGCGGTTGTGTATGAACTGCTGCTTAATGGAAAACTTCATGGTACCACAACAAAAACAAACTATACCATCACAGGGTTGAAACCTGCTGTTGCTTACACGGTTTCGCTTCGGGTGAAACAGGTAAAGCAAACAGCACCATTCGTACTGAAGTTTAAAACAGCAGCCAAAGGAAAGATGTGTAACATTGTTGACTTTGGAGCAAAGGCCGATTCAACGGTTGTAAATACGATTGCGATTCAAAAAGCAATTGATGCATGCACTTCAGGTGGCACTGTTTATATTCCGAAGGGAACATTTGTTTCCGGTGCATTGTTTTTAAAAAGTAATATGACGCTTTATATTGCAGAAGGAGCAGTGTTGCAGGGTTCAATTGATACAACAGATTACCTGCCACTGATCAAAAACCGCTTCGAAGGGTGGGAGATGGAAACCTATGCAAGTCTCGTCAATGCCGGTACATTGAACCGTGATGGTTCGTACAATGTAAAGAACCTGCGCATAACAGGTGGCGGCACCATTAAAGGTGGTGGTAAAAAACTGGAACTTGCCTGCAAAGCTGCAAGAGGTATCCGCAGCAGGGGTCGTTTAATTTTACTCATGAACTGCCAGGATGTGAGCATCGATAACCTTACACTTACTGAGCCGCCTTGCTGGACATTGCATTATGTGTACAGCGATAATATCAGTTGTCATGGCTTGACCATTAAAACTATGGGCATTCATAATGGCGATGGTATTGATCCAGACTCTTCAACCGATTCTTATATTTTCAATTGCATCTTCGATACTGGTGATGATTGTATTGCCATCAAATCAGGAAAAAATCCGGAAGGCTATTATGTCGGCAAGCCAACAACCAATGTCCGCATTACGGATTGTGATTTCAAGCGTGGTCATGGTATTTCTATTGGCAGTGAAATGAGTGGAGGCGTAAGCGGCGTATTGATCCGGGATTGTAAAGCAGGTGCATTGCTGCATGGTGTGCAGATCAAGGGAACAAAAGAGCGTGGCGGTTATGTAAAGAATGTAACGGTTACCGATTGCCAGTTACTGAAGATCACTATTTTCTCTGCCGTGAATTATAACAACGATGGGGAAGCTGCTCCTGTATTACCAACGTTTGAAAATTTTGTGTTTAAGAATATCGATCTTTCAAAAGCCAACATCAAAGAACCTGTGATCAATATCAACGGGTTTAAAGATCCGGCACATAAGCTGAAGAATGTTGTGTTTACAAACATCGTCCTTCCTGAAAATGGAAAAGTAGTGATCAATGATGCGGAAAGAGTGAAATTTGTACAAGTGAAAACAACAAGCGGCGGAAAACCACAGTATGAAGTAAACAACAGTACGACTATCAGCTATTAAAATGAATCAGCAACAACACATAAAATTATTGTTTGCAGTTTGCCTGCTGTTTACTTCATCGTTCAGCAATGCACAGCAAACAAAGCCTGACAGTAATGTACATGTGTATTTACTTATCGGTCAATCGAACATGGCCGGTCGTGGGCAGGTGGATGCTGAAAGCAAACTCATTGATCCGCAGATCATCATGCTCGATTCGCAAAACCGTTGGGTGCCTGCAACTGATCCTGTTCATTTTGATAAACCTGTTGCAGCTGTTGGACCTGCCATCAGTTTCGCAAAGAATATAAAAGGAGATAACAGGAATATTAAAATTGCATTGGTTCCCTGTGCATGGGGAGGCTCGCCCATTAAAGTGTGGGAGCCGGGAGCACAATACTTTGCTGCACATCCTTATGATGATGCAATAACAAGAGTAAAGATTGCGATGCAGACAGGTGTATTGAAAGGTATTATCTGGCATCAGGGCGAATCGGATAATGATTCAGCAAGAGCGATTGTGTATCTCGAAAAATTAAAAGCCCTGGTGAATCGTTTGCGTACTGATCTGCAAATGCCCAACCTGCCTTTTGTTGCAGGTGAGATTGGTTATTTCAATAAAGTCATTTTCATCAACAAAGAAATCAACCGTTTGCCGGAAGAAGTTTCAAATACTGCTGTTGTTTCTGCAAATGGTTTGATTGATAAAGGTGATCAGCTTCATTTCAATACTGCATCTGCAAGAGAGTTGGGTAAACGTTATGCAATTGCCATGCAGCAACTGCAATCAAACAAACTGCAAACAAACAAGCCACCTGTTGTGGTGCTTTGTTTTGATGATGCAGAGATCAGTCATTATACCATTGTTGCACCATTGCTGAAGAAGTATGGATTTGATGCAACATTTCTTGTTTGTGAAATGCCCTGGAAATCGCCAGCTGATTCTGCGTTTTATATGAAGTGGGAACAGATTGCTGCATTGCATCAAATGGGTTTTGAGATTGGCAACCACACCGGACATCATAAGAACATGACGAAGCTGGGCCGTGAAGAAATGCAGAAGGAAATCACATACATTGAAACAAAGTGTAAAGAATACGGCATTCCCAAACCTGTTTGTTTTGCCTATCCCGGTAACCGTGCTGATTCTTTATCGCAGGTAGTGCTGCAGGAAATGGGTTACAAATATGCCAGGGCAGGCGGCAGCCAGTATTACAATCCGCAAAAAGATGCAAAACTGGTACTACCCAGTTATACGATGGGTTCAACGGAGAAATTGCAGGAACGTACCTGGACTGCATTAAAGAATGTACAGCCGGGGCAGGTATTACTGTTTACCATTCATGGTGTGCCGGATATCGCCCATCCCGATTATACAACATCGGTTGAAGTGTTTACAAAGTATCTCGATTACATGAAAGAACGTGGTTTTAAAGTGATTGCCCTGCGGGATTTGGGAAAAAACGAGTAGGCTGATTATTGCAGGACACAGCAGGATAGCTTACCTCTGCAGTGAGTTAAATTTACATGCTGTTTTAAACGATTGTGTATGCTGAAGATGATCAAGCCCGTGTTATGCTGCTGTCTGCTTTTTCTTGTAACTTTTTGCAGGGCGCAAACCAATACACTGTCCGTTTCTGAAAAGCCCTCTTCTTTTTCCTTATTCACTACCTCTTCTGTTGCGGCCATCTGTACCGATGAGCATGATGCAAAAGTGGTGACCATTGCGGCGAATGCATTTGCAAACGATGTTCAATTAATCAGCGGTCAGCAAATGCCCGTGTTGAATACAGTTCCTTCAAAAGGGTTCAGCATTATTGCAGGTACCATTGGCCAGTCAAAAATTATTGACGATTTGATTGCAAAAAATTTGATTGATGTAACAACAATCAGCAACAAGTGGGAATGTTTTACCATCCAGATTATTACGAGTAGCTCAAAAGAGCGGGCTGTTAAGTCCCCCTTTAGGGGCGGAGGGGTACTAGTGATTGCAGGCAGTGATCCGAGAGGAACCGCATTTGGCATTTTTCATGTATCGAAAATGATGGGTGTATCGCCCTGGGTTTGGTGGGCCGATGCAGTACCAAACAAAAAAAAGCAACTGTTTATTTCAGGTAGTTATATTTCATCAGCTCCTTCTGTAAAATATCGTGGTATCTTTTTGAATGATGAAGACTGGGGGCTACAACCTTGGGCTGCAAAAACATTTGAACCTGAAACAGGTGATATTGGTCCGAAGACCTATGCAAAGATATTTGAGTTATTACTTCGCTTAAGAGCTAATCTTATCTGGCCGGCCATGCATCCTTCCACCAAAGCTTTTTTTCACTATCCCGGCAATGCACAAATGGCAACCGATTATGCAATTGTGATTGGCAGTTCGCATGCAGAACCCATGTTGCGTAATAATGTGGATGAATGGAAGGAGAAAACGATGGGTGAGTTTAATTTCATGACCAATCATGATACCATCTATCGGTATTGGGAAGACAGAGTTATACAAAGCAAAGGATTCAATGCATTTTATACATTGGGTATCCGTGGTGTGCACGATAGTAAAATGCTTGGTGCAAATACCTTGCAGGAGCAAAAAGAAGTGATGGATAAAGCAGTGAAAGAGCAACGGGAAATGCTGATGAAGCATATTAACCCTGCAATTGAAAAAGTACCACAGGCATTTATTCCTTATAAAGAAGTACAGGATATTTATGATCATGGTTTTGAAGTACCACAGGATGTAACATTGGTTTGGTGTGATGATAACTATGGTTACATCAGGCATTTCCCCAATGAAAAAGAACGGACTCAAAAAGGCGGTAACGGTGTGTATTATCATGTTTCCTATTGGGGACGTCCGCATGATTACCTGTGGCTGGCAAGCACTCATCCGGCACAGGTTTATACGCAAATGCGGATGGCTTATGAAAAAGGAGCCAAAGAAATGTGGGTGGTGAATGTGGGTGATATTAAACCCGGCGAATATTTAACCGAATTGTTTTTAGACATGGCGTGGAGTATTGATTCCATTGCCAACAATCAAAAAGGATTAGAACAGCATTTGCAGGGCTGGCTTGCAAGAGAGTTTGGAAAAGCAAATGCAAAAGAAATTGTTTTGCTGATGAATGAATACTATCGTCTGGCTTATATCCGCAAACCTGAGTTTATGGGTGCCACCCGGACAGAAGAAAACGATCCGAAATACAAACTTGTAACTGACTTGTCATGGACTAAAGAAGAAATCATTCAACGGTTGAAAGACTATGCAGTGATCGATGCGAAAACAGTGCAGCTTTCAAAACGCATTTCTTCAACAAAGCAGGATAGCTGGTTCCAGTTGATTGAATACCCGGTAAGAGGTGCAGCAGCGATCAACAGGAAATTATTGTATGCACAACTGGCAAGGCATGGTAAAGCAGCATGGACATTGAGTGATGCTGCATACGATACTATTGTTACATTGACAAACAGGTATAACAGTCTTGCTAATGGAAAGTGGAAGTACATCATGGATATGAAGCCAAGAAAACTGGCGGTGTATGATAAAGTCCTTCAGCAAACAACTGATCAACCATTGGTGAAGACAATGAAATCGTTTTTTGTTTTCAACGGAACAGATTATAAAACCTACACCGGTACAAAACCAGTAGCATATGGGTTGGGTTACCAGCGGGGAGCAGTAAGTTTGTCCAGGGGAAGTTCTGTTTCTTTTCCGTTTACTTGTAACAGCGATTCAGTAAAAGTAGTGTTGGCGTTAGCGCCCAATCATCCTGCTGAAGGAACAAAGATCCGTTACAGCATACAGGTGGATGACGGGCCGGTGCAGACAATTGATTATGCCACACAGGGAAGAAGCGAAGAGTGGAAACAGAATGTGTTAAGCAACCGGGCCATTCGCACAACAAGACATGCTGTGGGAAAGTCAGTAAAACATGTAGTGAAAATTACAGCAGTTGATGAAGGGGTGATCATTGACCAGGTAAAGATTTATGAGCGATGAGTAATGATTAATGAGTGATGAATAATGAGTAATGAGTGATGAGTGATGAGTATTTGTCCCGTAGGGACATTTGGTCGGTAAAATGATAAAGTAAGGAGGTTCGTTCCGTAGGAACGATTGATGCTGAATAGAATTAAAGAACGATGAATTGAGTGACACAACAAAAGTGGATAGAAATATGAAAGCTGGCTACATAAATAAAATTCAAATGAAGAAAATGATTCTTTGGCTGTTTTGTTTTGCAAGTATTGCAACAAACGCTCAACAAAAACAAATTCAATATCTCTCCGGCACAGATGCAAAGAACACGGTGCAATGGGATTTCTTTTGTACCGCAGGCCGTAACAGCGGTGAATGGAAAAAGATCCAGGTGCCGAGCTGCTGGGAGCAGCAGGGTTTTGGTAATTATAACTATGGCAGGGATTATAAAACCAACGGTAAGAATTTTCGTTTCTATGATGAAAAGGGGATGTATAAATACCAGTTCAAGGTTCCTGCATCCATGAAAGGAAAAACAATACAGCTTGTATTTGAAGGAAGCATGACGGATACTGAAGTAAAGATCAATGGTAAATCAGCTGGTGATATCCATCGTGGTGCATTTTATCGTTTCAAATATGATGTTACTTCTTTGTTGAATTTTGATAAAGCCAATACATTGGAAGTAACGGTGAGCAAGATGAGCAGCGATGCAAGTGTAAACAATGCAGAACGTTTGGCTGACTACTGGGTATTCGGCGGCATCTTCCGACCGGTTTGGCTGGAAGCAACGCCCAAGCAATACATCGACTATGTTGGTATTGATGCAAAAGCTGATGGAAAATTTGCAATGCAGGTTTGGACAAAAAATCTTTCACAAAATGCATTTGTGGTTACAACGATTACGGATGTAAATAAAAAAGTGATCTCTACAGTAAAAACGTCTGTATCAAAAACAGATGAAAATGTAATTGTATCAGCACAGGTCCCAAATATCAAAACATGGACATCAGAATTACCAAATTTATATTCTGCCAACGTAGTGCTGCAGGATGCTGCCGGTAAGAAATTATATGAGTTGAATGAGAAGTTTGGTTTCCGCACCATTGAAATAAAATATGGACAGGGTATTTATATCAACGGAACACAGGTGAAATTTAAAGGAGTGAACCGTCATTGCTGGTGGCCGGAAACTGCAAGGTCGCTGAGCAAAGAACAGGAATTGACTGATGCATTACTGTTGAAAGAAATGAACATGAATGCGGTGCGCTGCAGTCATTATCCTCCTGATAAATATTTCTTACAACTCTGCGACAGCCTTGGCATTTATGTACTGGACGAATTGGCGGGATGGCAAAAATATTACTCTGCAAAAGCCGGCGAGCCATTGGTAAAAGAGCTTGTGCTTAGAGATATGAATCATCCATCTATTATTTTTTGGGACAATGGAAATGAAGGCGGCACCAACAAAGAACTGGATGATGATTTTACAAAATGGGATTTTCAAAAACGTCCTGTCATTCATCCGCATCATCGACCGGGTAATCATTTTAGCGGCATCGATGGTAATCATTACGAAGACTTTTACAGTACACAAAAAATTCTGAACGATTCATTGATTTATATGCCGACAGAAATGCTGCATTCGCAGGATGATGGTGGAGGTGGCGCAGCAATGGAGGATTTCTGGAACCTGCATTGGAAATCACAAAAGAGTGGTGGTGTATTTATTTGGGCAATGGTGGATGAAGCAATTGTACGCACAGATTTAAATAATGCACTGGATGCAAATGGTTTGAATGCAAACGATGGAATACTTGGTCCGCACCGTGAAAAAGAAGGAAGCTTCTATGCCCTGCGTGAAATCTTTTCACCCATACAATTAAAACTCGGCACACAGTTGCCTGCGAACTTTAATGGAACTATTGAATTGGAAAACCGGTATCATTTTCTCAATACCAATCAATGCACATTCTACTGGGCGCTGGTTGATTACAGTAAACCCTTTGACCGTTTTGATGGTTATATTGTAAAGAAAAAAGGAACAGTCACTTCTCCTGCCATTGAAGCAACAAAAACAGGATCACTGCAATTGCAGTTACCTGCTGATTATAAAAATTATGATGCGCTGGTGATTGTGGCGAAAGATAATTTTGGCAGGGAGATTTATAAATGGACTTCCACCATTAAAAACAATGCTGTACAGCTGAATGGTTTTGTTACAGTAAAGAATGATTCAACAGTTATTAAGGAAACGGATACGGTGTATTCAATCACAGGGGGAGAAGTAACAGTAGTGCTGGATAAAAAAACAGGTAACCTTGTTACAACAAGAAATACAGCGAATGATTATGTGTTATCATTTAACAACGGCCCAGTACTGGTAAAAGGAACTGCAGCCGTTGTATCATCAAGGTCTTATAAGGAAGGAACGAATTCTGTTGTTGAGTTTACTTACAGTGGTAACATGAAATATGTTCGCTGGAAAATCAACGCAAGCGGATGGACAACGATGGAATATGAATACAGCCTGGAAGGTGATCAGCCATTTGCAGGGATCAGTTTTAATTATCCGGAGAATTATATTTTATCAAGCCGTTGGTTAGGTAAAGGTCCTGTTCGTCAATGGAAAAACAGGTTGGCAGGTACACCTGTAAATGTTTGGCAGAATATTTATAACAACTCACATACGGGTTATTCTCCTGCTGTATATCCTGAGTTTAAAGGTTATTATGGTGAAGTAAACTGGATGGAGCTGAGTACGGTTGAAGGGAAGTTGTACGTAGCATCACCGGATAGTGGATTGTTTGTCCGTCTCTTTGATTTTTATGCACTGAGCAGTGCCACCAAACCACATCCTGAATTACCAAACGGAAATATTTCTTTTCTTGATTGCATTCCGCCAATCGGTACCAAACTGGCAACAGGTTTAACCACCAACACAAGAGTGTACGGACCAAAAAGCGAACTGAATCATGTAAGCGGCAGCAAGAAACGTACCTTGTATTTTTATTTTGGCATGCCAAAAACAACAGACAGTAAAGAACAGTACAGCAGACCGGCAATAGATAATGTATTCTGATGATGAGTGATGAATAATGAGCCTAAAACCCCGTCAGCGGTTGCAAACCCTGACGGCGGTTTATAAAAATGATACTAATGAATTTAAAAACAAGTTTTCTTCTTTGTGCTGCTTTCTGCCTTAGTGTCTTTGTGGCAAACGCACAGATCAACCGTGAAACAGTAGTGAAACGCCACAATGTAAAAGTGAACAAGATTGATTCGCTTTCATCACTCACTGTTGGCAATGGCAATTTCGCATTTACAGTTGATGCAACAGGTATGCAGAGTTTTCCTGATGCCTATATAAAAGGAGTGCCGTTGGGAACACAATCGGTATGGGGCTGGCACAGCTTTCCCAATACGGAAAACTTGCGGGTAGAAGAAGCACAGAAAGTGTATGAATTGGAAGGAAGAAAGATTTCTTACACCGTGCAGCCTAAAGAAGGGGGCAGGGTAAAGATGGCGGTAGAATATTTTCGTGTGAACCCGCATCGTTTGCAATTGGGAAATATTGGGTTGGAAATAAAAAAGAAAGATGGAACGCTTGCAACTGCAAATGATATTCAAAAGATCAGCCAGGAATTGAATTTGTGGACGGGAATGATTACAAGCAACTTTACTGTTGAAGGTGTGCCGGTGAAAGTTACAACAGCCGCACATCAACAACACGATGCAGTTTCGTTTCGTATTGAATCACCATTACTATCCAATAAAAGAATTACTGTCCGTTTGCATTTTCCTTATCCAAATGCACAGTTTAAAGACGGTGGAGATAATTTCAAGAGCGATGAAAAACACAGTTCAACATTATCAAGTAGTACGGGTAGTGCACTCATCAAACGAACACTCGATACAACTAATTATTATGTTGATGTGAATTGGTCTTCGTCTGCAACAATTAAAAAAGCAGACACTCATTATTTTCTGTTACAACCAACTTCTGGAAAGGGTTTGTTTGAATGCAGCTTCAGTTTTTCAGAGAAGAAACCTGTAACAACCATCACCAACTATTCTAAAACGAAACAGAGCAGTGAACTCTCATGGAAGAAATTCTGGTTGAGCGGTGGTGCTGTTGATTTTTCACAAGTAAAAGAAGCAAGAGCATTTGAGCTGGAACGCAGAGTTGTGTTATCACAATATCTCACGAAAGTAAATTGTGCATCCTCTTATCCGCCACAGGAAACAGGACTAACGTATAACAGCTGGTATGGTAAGCCGCATTTAGAAATGCATTGGTGGCATGCAGTGCATTTTGCACAATGGGGAAGACCAGAGTTGATGGAAAAAAGTCTCGACTGGTATTTTACTGTTGCAGAAAAAGCAAAACTTATTGCAAAGCGACAGGGCTTTGAAGGTTTGCGATGGCAGAAGATGACAGATAATAATGGCGACGAAGCACCATCGTCTGTTGGTGCATTCCTTATCTGGCAACAACCGCATTTTATTTATATGGCGGAGTTGTTGTATCGTCACAATCCTTCAAGTAAGACGCTTAACAAATACAAAGAATTATTATTTGCAACTGCTGATTTCATGGCATCGTTTCCATCATATGATCAACAAACAAAAAAATATAATCTTGGTAAAGGATTGATCCCTGCGCAGGAATGTTTTGATGCAGTATCAACTTTCAATCCAACCTATGAACTATCGTACTGGAGCTGGGCGTTGGAAGTGGCTCAGCAATGGAGAGTACGTTCAGGTTTGCCAAGAGAAAAGAAATGGGATGAGATCATTAACAATCTTGCACCATTGCCACAGTTGAACGGTGTTTATCTGGCAGCTGGCAACACACCTGACTGTTATGAAAAAGGATCAAAGTATTTAACTGATCATCCGGCAGTGTTGGGTGCTTACAGTACGATCCCTGCTGCAAACGGATTGGATACAGTGGTAATGAAAAAAACTTATTTTACCGTATTGGAAAAATGGGATTGGAATGAAACATGGGGTTGGGATTATCCCCTGATGGCAATGACAGCTGCACGTTTGCACATGGGAGAAGAAGCGGTGAATGCATTGCTGATGCCTGTAAGAACAAATACATATTTGATCAACGGACATAATTTCCAGGATGATCGTTTAACGATATACCTTCCCGGTAATGGTGGTGTGTTGAATGCTGTTGCATTGATGTGTACGGGTGCTGATGCAGACAAAGGAATCAATGCCGGCTTTCCAAAAACATGGAAAGTGAAATGGGAAGGGTTGAAGAAAATGTTTTAAACGGCCTCCCCAAACCCCTCCAAAGGAGGGGCTTTCAAAGCACAGCCCTTGCTTTTCAAAAATTATAATAACTGGGTAGGCTGTATAAGTCCAGAGTAGTGAGATGAATTTGATGTGGTAGATATAAAGATGAATAGAAAAAATATAGTACCGCTCCCTCTCTTTTGGAGAGGGAGAAGGAGGGTGAGGCCAAATGTTTTACAAATGAAACAAATTATACTTCTTACACTATTAATTTCTGCATGCCAGTTCTCATTCTGTCAGGAGAAAAAACCATGGCATGGTATTGAACGACAGATTCGTTATCATCCTGAAGGAAATGATATTGTAATTGAGAATGGGAACAGGCGGTTTACAAGAGCCTTGTATGGTACCAATACTGCCTTTCGTGCAGAAGCAGGTGATCTTCCTGAGTTTGCATTGTATATGCCGGGCATGGGTGGCAATATAAAATTCGGTCTTGCAAATAATGACAGCAGTAAATGGTTAATTAATGCCAATAAAATAACTGCCCGTTACCGCCCCGGCAGTATGCTCTATGAAATTGAAGATAAAATGCTCGGTAAGGGAAAACTGTTCCTTAGTATTCTTGCTATGGCCGATGCAGAGGGTGTGATTATTAAATTAAAGTTTGAAAATGTTCCATCATCTGTAAAATTAATTTACGCATACGGAGGTGCATCAGGAAAGAAATTCAGTCGTGATGGTGATATGGGGCCTGATCCTGAAAGTAGCTTTTATTTAAAACCGGAATACTGCACGGATAACAGTTATGTGATAAACAACAATAATTTCCTGTTGAAATATGGAACAGGTGTGGTTGCTGAATGGGATCCATATGTAAATAAAAACTTTGCAACTGATACGGTCAAACCTGTTACTGTGAGCAAAGAACAACAGCTGATTGGTTTTGTTCCTCCTTCCATGCAATTACATATTGGGGATGCTGCACAACAAAAATCCCCGGATCTGTTATATCATTCAGCAAAAAGCAAAGCTTCATTGATAACAGGAAGACTGGATGTAAAAAATAATGAAGTTTATTATTTCGCCATCCAAAAACCCGGCAGTAAAAAATCGATTTCTTATACTGAATCTGAAAAAATATACAGCAAGGCAGAAGCAGCAAGACGTAAGATTGCCGATCGGGTTAAAGTAGTTACTCCGGATAAATATATTAACACATTAGGTGGAGTTCTTGGAATTGCAGCAGATGCTGTTTGGGAAAATCCAACATTCATGCATGGTTCTATTGGGTGGAGGATGCGTTTAAACGGATGGCGTGGTCCGTATGTTGGTGATGTGTTGAGTTGGCACGACAGGGCAAACACACATTTTAAAGCATATGCCTTATCGCAAATTACTGCACCGTTGACTGGCCCGCTTGTAATGGATACAGCGCTGCATCTTGCAAGAACACTGGAAAAAATCGGGACTTCTGTTTTTACAAGCGGATATATTTGTCGTAATCCAAATGGTGATATCCGTGCTCATCATTATGATATGAACCTGGTTTATATTGATGCATTGCTGCGTCATTTATTCTGGACAGGTGATTTAACTTTTGCAAAGGAAATGTGGCCTGTTATTACACGACATCTTGCATGGGAGAAAAGAAATTTTGATCCTGACAATGATGGTCTGTACGATGCGTATGCCGTTATATGGGCAAGCGATGCATTGCAATACAGCGGTGGAGCAGTTACACATTCATCAGCTTATAATTATAAAGCCAACAGGGATGCAGCAATGATTGCAAAACTGATTGGTGAGGATGGTGCTGCGTATGAAGCAGAAGCTGCTAAAATTCTGAAATCAATCAATACTGTTTTGTGGATGCCGTC